>JAKADO010000016.1 GCA_021820485.1 Bacillota bacterium | reverse complement strand
ACTCGGCGCTTGCAGCCCGAATTGCGTTGTGCTCGGCCAACATGACGGGAATGGGACTATCCGGCGCGCGTTCGAGCAATCGCGGGAAAAGAAATTCCTCTTCCCGCCGAGCGTGGTCATCCAATTCCGTCGTAAACGGAATCAAAAGACTGTCTACGGTGTCCACAAAATACTGGCCGCGCCCGTTCACGCGGATGCCGTCAACCACCTCCGCCAACGCCTCCATCATGCGGACATAATCCTGATGTTCGGCGATAAGTTGCGATATCAGATCCATTGCCTATCCCCCATTTCCTCTCCTATTCTGGACGATGACGAGCACTGACCTCCATGATAGTGTGCCCCCCGAGCCAAAACCGTTTCTGTGATCCGCGTCACACCGCCTTTCCCCTAACTAGTGGAGAGAGGCGGGAGCGCAATGGTGTGAGGACATTCCAAAATTAGCACCGTCGTCGGAGAGTAGCCGCACGAATGAATATAGCGCTCCGCAACTCTGACGCTTGGCGTAAACGTGATTTGGATCACGTTTGATGCAACGTGCAAACGGGATAATAGTGTGCGTCAGGCACCATGCGGTACGCACCACCAAGGTCTTAGGAGGCAAGTTATTATGAGCGAGATTACTGAAGACGTCGTCAAGGAAGCCTTAAAGGATGTCATTGACCCCGAATTGGGCTACAACATTGTCGACTTGGGACTCATCTACGGTATCACCATCAACGACTCGCAAGTCGATGTCGTCATGACCATGACAACGCCGGGATGCCCGGCTACCAACTACATTCAAGAGGGTACGCACCAGCGTTTGCTAGCCATCGATGGGGTCGGTACGGCCAACGTGGATGTGGTGTGGTCGCCGCCGTGGGAACCGTCCATGATGTCGGATGACGCGAAGCGTTACTTTGGTTTCGCCTAACCCCAAGAAGGGAGAATCAACCATGGCATTGGCACCAAAAGACATTTTGGCGGCTTTGGCCCCGTTTCGGACCGCGGCAGGCATTGAGCCGCTCAAAGCCGGATACGTTCAAGATATCGCGGTGGAGCCGCATGCCAACGGAATGCGCGTCAACATCCATGTGGATGACGTGTGGCGCGGCGCTGCAACCACTGACGACGATCGGCTAGCGTTGGGAAACTTTGTCAAAGAGAGGTTCCCGGAGGTAGCGGACGTGCGGGTCATCCCCCGATCCAGGACGCAAGCCGATGCGGCGCGCAAGATAGCCAAACCCGGGCAGGCGCCGCCGCGGACACCGGATGGCGTCAAAATGATTGCGGTCATCAGCGGCAAGGGCGGCGTTGGCAAGTCCACAGTCAGCATCAATCTGGCGCAGGCACTCGCCAGCGTGGGATTCCATACAGCTATTTTGGATTGTGATATATACGGGTTCAGCATACCCGACTTGCTAGGCCTGAGCGATCCGGTTAAAACCCGCGATCGGCAGTTCGTGCCCCCACGCGTCCAAGGCATCGACGTCATGTCGATGAAGTTTTTCGTGGGCCACAACGCCCCTGTCATGTGGCGAGGTCCGATGCTCGGCAAGGCAATTCGGCAAATGATGGAGGACACGCTCTGGAACGAGCCGGAATACATGGTCTTGGACCTTCCTCCGGGGACCGGCGACATTGCCATGGACGTTCATGAATACTTCCCCAAGGCAGGAGCAGTGCTGGTGACCACCCCTGACGCCAACGCCGCACGTGTCGCGGAACGCGCCGGTCAGATGGCTCGTAGCATGGAACGCCGACTGTTGGGTGTGGTGGAAAATATGTCGTACATGCATTGCCCTGAATGTGGTTATCAGTGGTTCCCTCTGGGCCGCGGGGGCGCCGAGGCGGTTTCCCGCTCCTTGGACATTCCGCTTTTGGCAAAAATTCCTTGGGTCGTTTCGGGCGAATCGGGCGTAAGCGGTTTAGTGCCCGACAGCCACCCCGCGCGTGATATCTATCACAAACTGGCCACCGACATCGACCGGATGGAACTTCTGGCCACGGGCCCACTTGCCACACACAGTTGACCAGGACGCGCTACGGGATACAGGCCTAAAAGCCCCGTGGCGCGTCCTTTTCGTATCTCGCTGCCATATCCTATCCGTCATAATGACCGTTTGACAACCGTCCCATGGGGGTACCTTTCTGCGGAGGAACTTTCCTCGAATAGTGCCGCTCCGCAGCGATGGGGGAATCCAGAGAATGCTAACCTTCGGCTCTCCGGCTTTCAGGCTGCGCATACTTTGGCGGGAGCCCCATTGAATTTTCTCGCGAAGTTTCAAGATCCCAAACAAGAGTGCTTCCGGCGTAGGAGGACAACTAGGCACATAAACATCGACCGGCACAATACGGTCGACCCCTTGGATTATCGCATACTTATCGAACACACCACCTGAGGAGGCGCAGGCGCCCATGGCGATCACCCAGCACCGGAGCCATTTTTTGGCTGGCACGGCCAGCGACAATCCTGAGATCAGCCTGCCGTAGAGATGCCCGAGAGGCTTCCGAACCAAATCGCGCGACATCATAGCGTGAGCCTGTCAGACTCATCATGTCAATCGCGCAACAGTCCAGCCCAAAGGGTCGCTGGCCAAATGGACGATTTTTGCACCCAATGTACCATTTTATCGACTGTTATCAAGAGAATGCTCCGTTCCAGATCCTCTTGCGTCGCAACGAGCTCCATGAAAACCTCCCTTCCTCCTAAAACGCTTCGGATGACACCATAGGCAGGAGGGAACCCCCGCTCACCGATGGCGCCTTCCATCTCAAACTTAATCAGCCGATTCATTTCGACAGCGAACTCCATGGGCAGTTCCCGGGTGAATGGCTCAACAAATCCCATGACCACTGTCCGTGTCGCATCTTCCTCGGAAAGACCCCGGCACATGAGATAGAACAACGCTTCCTCGCTTACTTTTGTCACGGTCGCTTCGTGCTCCATCTCAACATTGGCATGGGACACTTCGCTGTAAGGAATGGTGTCTGAGGCGGAGTCGTCATCCATGATGAGCGTATCGCACCGAACATGGGCCTTGGACTCACCGGCTGTGGGAGCAAAATGCACCAATCCACGGTAGGTGGTATTTCCGCCCCCCTGGCTGATGGATTTGGACACCACCGTAGAGCTGGTATGTGGCGCAACGTGAATCATTTTCGCGCCAGTATCCTGATTCTGGCCCTTGCTAGCGACGGCAATGGACAGTACCATGCCTTTCGCTCCCTCGCCCACTAGACAGACGGGTACTTCATGGTCACTTTGGACCCAAAGTTGCCGTCGACCCACTCCATCGTCGCATCGCGGTGGGCCACCGCCCGCTTGGTGACCCGAATGTAGATAAACGATCCCCCCGACCACACGGCCGAATTGAGCGCAGCAAACTTGTTGTCTTCCGGCGGAATGACCGTGCCGAAATACTCACGAACCAACTCGGGGCATTCCCGAAGAGCGGAGTCCGTGTCTAAAAACACGACGCCTTGGTTCTTCAAGTCATCTCGGATGCTGTGATAAACCACCTCTGACTCGTACTGCGCCGAGACTCCGGCGAGAAACTTCCGCTCAGCCTCAGGAATGCCTAACCGCTCAAAGGTGTCCTTAATGGCGGCTGGCACGTCGTCCCAAGTTCGTCCCTGATTTTCGGCCGGCTTCACATAATAGACAATATTGTCGAAGTCCATGGCGTCGAGAACAGCGCCCCACCGGGGCATGGGCTTCTTCAAGAAAACATCCAGTGCATGCAGGCGGAAATCCAACATCCATTTTGGTTCGCGCTTGATCCTCGATATCTCTTCCACCGTTTCTCTCGAGAGTCCCCGGGCAAACTTCAAGACTCCCACGTCCCCATCATTGAACCCGTACTGATACTCCGTAGCGGCCACAGGCGTTGTCGCCATCATTCCACCTCGCCTTTCCCTATCGACAAAAGAGTTCCGGTCCGCTTTGAGACGCACGCGATACCGACGATATTCTGCGGCTCTGATCCCGCTGCGTGCGTGACAACCGTCACGATCCTCCCTTGAGTCTGAAGAAGGGGATACTTGCACAATGAGGGAGACAACAATTTTTCGCCAATCGGCACACTCTGTGACCGGCGTCACAATGTGACCTGGTTGTCCGGATATACTGCTGGAGACGGAACGGATTAGAGGACTCGCACTTACATGAGAACTTCGAGGAGGGACAGTTATGGCTCAAAATCCCGGTACACCCTATCGGCGCCGCTTCCTGGGGGCGGTTGCCGTTCTCATCGCCGCGGGCCTTCTAGCAGGTTGTGGCATTCTTGGCAATCACACGCCCCAGGCAGGCTCAACAAATCAGCCAACGAAGCCAGGCGTGTTGAAGGTGTTGAATCAGACCCCGAGGCCACTGACCGTTTCGCGTCACGGCCAAGATGTGGCGATTCATATGTACGCTGAGGAAACAAAGGTGGCAATCGCCCCTGGGGTATTTTTCCCAGCATGGACGTTTGACGGAACGGTGCCCGGCCCCGTCATCAATCTCCGCCAGGGAGACCACGTCACTTTAACGCTCACAAATATGGACCCAAGAATGCCCCACGCCATTGATCTGCATGCGGCGCTTGTGCCACCCAACGACGCCTTTACGCCCATCCTTCCCGGACAGTCGAAAACCATTCATTTTACGGCCGACATACCTGGGGTTTTTTTGTATCACTGCGAATTCAGCCCCATGCCGCTGCACATCGCACAGGGCATGTACGGCGCGGTGGTGGTCACACCCAAAGGGGAAGCCCCACCACTCTACACGCTGGTGCAGAGCGAGTTTTACCGCCCCGACAATCTTCAGTCGGTTCTCGATTCCTCCCCACGCTATGTGGTCTTCAACGGTGTGGCCAATCAATACGCTGTGAATCCGCTCCATGTTCCAGTGGGAAATCCGTTCACCATTGCCGTGGTCAATGCGGGACCCAATGACTTTTCCGCCTTCCACGTGGTCGGGAGCATTCTTCGGGATGTGCAAGCCAGTGGCGATCCCAAAAACAATCTCTATAACGTTCAAACCGACATGATAGCGCCTGGCGATGCCGCCCTCATTGAACTCGAGTTTGATCAATCTGGACAGTACTCCTTTGTCTCCCACGCCATGAATCAGTTCGGCAAGGGAGCCCACGGCATATTTGACGCCACCCACTCCTCATCTGGTCAGTAAAGAAGGGAGAAGATGATAGCCCATGACACGAAAGTGGCTTTCCGTAGGAATTGCGGTCGCGACCTCAACGGGGTTGCTGTCCGCTTGCAGTGTCCAGCCAGCGGCGGGGGCAGCCACGCCTCCCGCCGCCCCTGCGGCATGGCTGACGACAAATGCGCGGACGAAGTCCGTCATGTGGAAAGTCTTTGCTGGTGAGAATAATGGCATGAACTTCAACGGCGACAGCAAAGGCCAAATGATCGTTACAGTGCCCTTGAATTGGCGGGTTACGGTGAAGTTTGTCAATACCGACAATGCTCAGGCGCATTCGGCGATGATTGTACGGTACGCCGACCGCACTGCCGTGACCATCCCCGAAACCTCTGTGGCTTTTCCTCATGCATCCACCCCAGATCCCACGGACGGCACGTCGTATGGCATCTCTCAATCCTTTCAATTTATCGCAGACAAACCCGGCCAATTCGCATTGGTATGCGGCGTGCCAGGCCATGGGGCGATGGGCATGTGGGATACGCTACTGATTTCGAAGGCGGCGAAAACGGCAAGCATTAGGACCCGAGGATCACATTAAGCGTCACCTCAACTCATCCCACCCACTAGAGCTTATTGGGCTCATTCCATTTGAAGGAGGTGCCCCGGTGAATGGTTTTCATCTCTTCTTCCTTTTGACAGTCGCCTTGTCCGTCTTGTGGTTTGCGCTATTGATCATCGAAAAAGGCTACATTTTATCCATTGCCAAACCGCGTCAGATGGAAGGCAGGGTCTCTTCACACCTAGGCGACCTGGTGCGCGAGGCCGGGCTCCACAAGAAGCTATTCCGAGATCGATACTCGGGTGTTGCCCACTTTTTCATCTTTTGGGGATTCATTGCCCTCACCCTCAATACGCTGTGGTTCCTGTGGCAAGGCCTCTGGATGAGCTACGCTCCCATGCCGCACTGGCTTTCGGTGTGGTTGACACCGGTGGACGACGTCTCGGCCGGTTTAGTGCTCATCGCGTCCGCCATGGCATTATTTAAGCGATATGTGCAGCGCCCCGCGCGGCTTAAGCGCACCCTGGACGCCGCCGCCATTTTGCTTTTGATTATCGTCATTGTATTGACCGATCTTTGCCGTGAAGCCTGGGGGTTATCGCACCACGTGATCGCTGGCTATGCCCCATTGGGTGGATGGATATTGCGCCATGTGTTGGCACCCTACGTCCACGATCCATCGCTGGGTCTGGCATTGGACGCCATCAAGCTGGTGGCAGAGTTGGGGTTTCTGGTCTATTTGCCATATTCCAAGCATTTTCACTTGCTCGTTGCTCCCTTCAATGTTCTACTGCAATCCAAAAAGCCCAGTGGCACCATTGCGCCTATTGATTTCACCAATGACGAGGCCGACCACTACGGTCTCAGCACCGTGCACGACATGTCCTGGAAAGACATGTTGGACCCGTATTCCTGCGTGCAATGCGGACGTTGTGATGATGTATGCCCGGCCCATCAAACCGGCAAAATCTTGTCTCCGATGCAACTAATGATTGACTTGCGCCATCACTTGGACCGCGTTTCCCGTCAAGCGACCGACGCGCTGGCGGCCCAGGAAACCTTGGCTGGGAATATCATCAGCGAAGAAGCGCTTTGGGATTGCACAACCTGTGGCGCCTGCGTGCATGCATGTCCGGTGGACAACAACCACCTGGCGAAGATTATCCCAATGCGCCAGGATTTGGTGCTGACCCAAGGTGAAGTGCCCCAAGACGCCAACCGGGTCTTTCGCGGGATGGAGGGTGCAGGCAACCCTTGGGGCCTGACAGACGAAGGGCGGCAGACCTTCGCGCAAGAAGCGGGCATCAAGGACGTCTCTCAGGGTGACAAACCGGAGGTCATTTATTGGCTGGGCTGCGCCGCCAGCTTTGATCCTCGCGCTCGCAAGGCAGCGATTCGCACAGTAAAGTTGATGCGGGATGCCGGTGTTGATGTCGGTGTGCTGGGAAGTCTGGAGCGCTGCACCGGCGACCCAGCCCGCCGCATGGGACAGGAATACCTCTACCAAAGCATGGCCGAGCAAAACATTCAGACACTCCGGGAAGCCGGCGTCACCACCATTGTGACCAGCTGTCCTCATGGATTCAACACCTTTGCCAACGAGTACCCCGCATTAGGCGGTGCATTTGAGGTCTATCACCACAGCCAATTCCTCCAGCAGCTACTGGCCGAAGGACGTCTCCGCTCCATTAAGCCGGAGGAAACGGCCTCCGCCACCTACCATGACCCCTGCTACCTGGGCCGCCATAACGGCGTCTATGACGCCCCGCGAGACATCATTTCAGGCAGCGGGCTGGAACTTAAGGAGATGCCCCGCCACAGGGAAAACGGATTCTGCTGCGGAGCCGGAGGAGGACGCATGTGGATGGAGGAAAGAACCGGCACACGCATCAACCGCAACCGCTCGCGGGAGGCGCTTGACGTGGGGGCTGACCAGCTCGTGACCGGCTGCCCCTACTGCCTGATTATGCTGACTGATGGTGTTACTGAAGAATCCGGGCAACTACCGGTCCGGGATTTGGCCGAGCTCTTGGAGGCGCCAGTTTCCGGGACGTAGTGAAGCGAGACGAGGCTGAAGCGGAAGGGTGCCCCCCGAGCGTCTCTCTGTGTTGTCCACGGAGGACCGCTCGCTCCACCACCGGACCGCAAGCTCAAGCTCCACACCTTTTCCTAGTCTGTTTGAGGATAATTCAGGGACGGCCGGGTCGTTGCGATGACGCGGCCTCACAACACCTGGGAAGAAGAAAAATCCCGCCCCAAAACGGGTGCGGGTTGACGAAACATGACTGAATCCATAGACACTATGGCGCCGGTTCAGTGATATCCTCGTGCACTTGGACATACTCGTAACCATACCGCCCTTTCACGCAGAGCATTCCGTGCGTAATGGGATTGTCCTCCGGAGACGTGACCTTCACCACTTGGTTGTCCATCACATGCAGTTCTAGCTCGCAACCGACACCGCAGTAAGAGCAGGTCGTCCGCGTTGTTGTGATATCCTGTTCCTCCCAGCGCCCCGATTGCCGTAACTCGTATTCCTTTTTGTCCAACAGGGCTCCTGTCGGACACACCTCGACACAATTGCCGCAAAAAACACAGTCAGACTCCGGTAGCGGGCGATCGAAGCCCGTATCGATATGGGCGTCAAACCCCCGCCCCGCAACGGCAATCGCGAAGGTGTTCTGCACATCCACTCCGCACGCTTCGACGCACCGATAACACAAAATGCAGGCATCGTAATTCCGGACAAACAAGTTGTTGTCATCCCGAAGCGGCTGCTCCCAGGTTTCTCCGCCCGCAAATCGCAGCGTGTTGGCCGCCGTATGCGACACCAATTCCTGAAGGTCGCCCGCCGAGGCCGTATTGTTGGTCGACGTCAGCAATTCGGCGATCACCTGGCGCGCATTATGAACGCGCTCCGTCTTGGTTTTCACCACCATGCCGTCTTCTGCTTGGCGCGAACACGAGGAGACCAGGGCTCGACTCCCCTCAATCTCGACGACGCACGCCCGGCACGCGTTTGCTGGCGTGAGATTGGGGTGCCAGCACAACGTCGGCACGTATTCCCCCATGCCGCGGGCAGCCTCCAATACAGTCGTTCCCGCCGGCACATTGATTGACACACCGTCAATGGTGAGATGAAGCATCCGAGCAGACTCCCCTTCCATGGCCTTTGCCATACCATCATCCCCTTTCTTTGTGTCTTGGGTCATAGCGCGGCGGGCTCATTCCAGAGGGACGGCCGATTCATCGCGGACACCAAAGCATTTGCCGCGGTTTGCCCTAGCCCGCAGATAGATGCATCGGTCATCGCTGTGGCCAAATCCTTGAGATCGGCGCGACGATCCCACAAGCGCTGGGTCTCCAAAAGCTCGAGGATCCGTTTGGTGCCGATGCGGCAGGGCACACATTGGCCGCATGACTCATCCGCGAAGAACCGAGCGAGACCCGTGAGGATGCGGCCTAAGTCGGCCGTAGAGTCAAACAGCATGATGGCACCCGAGCCGACGCCTGCTCCAAATTTTGCCAAATCGGGGTAGTCAAGACGCGCCTCAAATGCTTCCTGCGGGGTAATAAAAGTCCCGGCTGCGCCCCCCATCAACACGGCCTTAAGGGGCCTGCCCGTGCCTGTTCCGCCGCCATATTGGCCATCGCCGATGAGCGCACCGAGCTCAATGCCAAAGGGAACTTCGTAAACCCCCGGATTGGCGACATGCCCACTCAACGCCACGAGCTTGGTGCCCGGCGTTGCATCGGTTCCGACTGCTCGGAACCAATCCACGTCATGAGCAAACAAGAGGGCTATGTTGGCCAGCGTCTCAACATTTTGAATCAATGTCGGCTTATGAAAGAGGCCTTGTGCCGTGGGATAGGGAGGCTTCACGCGCGGCTCCGGACGGTATCCTTCAATGCTGTTGAATAGTGCAGTTTCCTCACCCGCAATATAGGCGCCCGCCCCGCGCCGCACGTCAATTGAGACTTTCCCGGGGCCAATCCAGCCCGCCTCGGCGAGCACTGTGATAGCCTCTTGAATGCGGATTTCCACATCGCGGTATTCCCCGCGCACGTATACATAGGCTTGCTGCGCGCCCACCGCAGAGGCGGCGATCAAAAGGCCGGTCAGCGGTCCCAATGGGTCCCGGAGGAGAAGTTCACGATCCTTGAAGGTGCCGGGCTCGCTTTCATCCGCATTCATCACCACGTACTTGATGGACTCGGCTTCATTTTTAACCGACAGCCATTTCCGAGCAGTGGGGAATGCCGCCCCTCCGCGGCCGCCCAGACGAATGGCCTGGATGTGTTGAATCACCGTATCCGACCCTATCTCCTGCGCATTCTCGTAGGCTCTCTCGAACCCTCGCTCAACCAACCGCTCACGCGAGGCGGGAGCGGTCGCCAATTCCAGCTCCGGATTGGGAAAGAGGCGATAGATCATGACTGTTCGCCGCCCTTCTCGACCGCGAGGGTACGCAGTCGCTCCAAAACCTCCGCAATGGTCGCGTTTTCCACTGGCTCGTAGTTCACCAAACAGGCTGGAGCCGCATCACAGCGCCCCAAACAGGTCACCGAGGCGACCGTAAACGTCTGGTCAACGGACGCTCGTGTCAAGTCATCGTACAGACTGTCCCCCGATTTCAGTGTGCACATGACATCCGTGCACACATGCACTTCGGGTCCTGCACTCGGCTCCCAGCGAAACAGACTATAAAAGGAGGCCACCCCGTAAATTTCGGCATACGGGACGTTTAGGGCCTCCGAGATCCATTCAATGCGGTCTGGGTTCAACCACCCCAGCTCCTCCACTACCTGCCAGAGCACGGGCAACAGCCACGTGCGCTGTCTAGGAAATCGCGATACAATGCCCACAACTATCTCATGTTCCTCCGCTTGCAACTCCGTCACCCCCCCTTCCTCATCTCTTGAATGCGCTGTCACCGCGCCGCTTCCTTCCGAATTATGGTTCATGCTGTCTCGATTTCGATGGCCACGGCGGCGGCCTTAAACTCCGCCGTGCCGGCAACCGGGTCTGTGGCATCGAGCGCCAAAACATTCGTCGGCACGTCATCCGAAAAGTGAAAGCTCAAAAACACGGTTCCCGGATTGACGGAGTCCGTGAGATGGATTGGTACAGTGACGGAACCCCGCTGCGACCGGACCCGGACCGCTTGCCCCTCGATCACATGCAGATTCGCCGCGTCGGCAGGGTTGATGTCTAGACGCTCGCCGGTTTGATCCGGGTGGGGATAGTGCTGGGTTTGCACGCCGGTATTGAAAAAGGCTAGTCGGCGACCCGTCGTCAAGGTAAATGGAAATTCTGCGGTAGGCTGTTCTGCCACGGGCTCCCAGTCGACGGGCATAAAAGGCGCCGGCCGTCCCGGGCTGTCCTGCCAAAGCCTTTCGTGAAGCCGCACAGAACCGGGATGCCCGTCGGCCGGGCATGGCCATTGCAGTCCGCCTTCGCGGTCGAGCCGCTCATAGGACATGCCGCGAAAATTGGGAGCTAACAACCGCATTTCATCAAAGACTTCAGCCGCGCTCAAGAACGTCCACGGATGACCCATGGCACGGGCCAACGCGGTGATAATCCAAATATCGTCCTGCGCTTCACCCGGTGCCTGTCGGGCGGCGCGTACGCGTTGAACTCGACGTTCACTGTTAACGAAGGTGCCTTCACTTTCAGCGAATGAGACCCGTGCCGGAAGCACCACGTCGGCGATTTCCGCCGTGGGTGTCAGGAAGATGTCTTGTACCACCAGCGCCTCGAGATCTTGAAAAAGCCGTTTGATGTGGTTGCTGTTGGCTTCCGACTGAATGGGATTTTCTCCGATGACATATAGTCCGGTTAGATCCTTGCGGCCCATCGCTTCAAACATCTGCGACTGATCAAGCCCTGGGAGCGGATCAATCGAAACACCCCAAGCTTGCTCAAATTTCCGACGCACTTCGGAGTCCGTCAAGTCCTGATATCCCGGCAGCCGGTTGGGCAATGCCCCCATATCCCCTCCGCCCTGCACATTGTTTTGGCCCCGGAAAGGACTTAGTCCGGTCCCCGGCCGGCCAACATTGCCCGTCAAAAGTGCCAAGTTGACCAACGCATACACATTGTTTACGGCATTGTGATGCTCGGTGATGCCAAGCGTCCAACCAATAATCGCGCCGTCCGCTTCAGCAAAACGATGCGCCACGGACTCAATCCGATCTGCTGGGATGCCAGTGATCGCTTCCGCGCGCGCCGGCGTCCAGTCCGCTACGCTCTTTCGATAGACGTCGAAGCCTGTTGTGGCCCTCCCGATGAAGTCCCGGCGCTGGAGACCGTCGCGAATAATTACATGCGCCATCGCATTCAAGAGGGCGATGTCGGACCCCACGCGCAGCGCCAAATGTTCATGCGCTCGGCGGGTGGTGAGATTTTTCCGGGGATCGACCACAACCAGCTCCGCCCCCCGGCGTACGCCTTTCATCACATGATGGAAAATGATGGGGTGAGCTTCCGCCACATTGGCGCCAACTAGGAGAATAAAGTCCGTCTTATGGAAGTCCTCGTAGGCGATGGTCCCCCCACCTGCACCAAACACGGTTGTGAGACCCACAACCGATGGAGCGTGTCACGTGCGGTTGCATGAGTCAATATTGTTGGTCCCAAAAACACCCCGGGCAAACTTCGACGCTAAGTAATTCAATTCATTTGTCGCCTTGGAACAGCTGAAAACCGCCAAGGCGTCGCTTCCAGAGGTGTCCCGAATACGACCAAACACCTCTGCCGCATATCTCAGTGCCTCATCCCAGCTGGCCAGCTCCAGACGCCCATCTCTGCGGATTAGCGGTTGCGTCAGCCGCGCCTGCCGCCGTCCAGGCCCACCTTGCTTGTTTTTCAAGAGCATTCCTCCTCACCAGAAAGTCTTGCAAGTCCTTTGTTCCGCCAATTTACCCATCGAACGCCGCACAAACCGTGATCTCGATCACGGGCCTTGGCGGCTCACAACGTCACACCGGGGGGTCTATTCCGAAATCACGACGTCGCGCGCCTGCCGGGCCGCATGATAGGACGTACGAACCAAGGGACCGGACTCTACGTGCAAAAATCCACGCTTCAGCCCCTCATTGCGGAGCCGCTCAAACTCTTCGGGGGTGTAATAGCGAACCACGGCCATTTGCCGCGATGTGGGCCGTAGGTACTGCCCTATGGTCACGACGTCCACGTCGGCGGTTCTCAAATCATCCAGCGTTTGCAGCAGTTCATCCCAGGACTCGCCCACCCCAACCATAAGGCTGGACTTGGTGCGTTGCTGCGGCCGGATTGCTTTCGCGTGGCGCAACACCCCCAGCGAGCGTTCATAAGTAGCCCGCGAGCGCACCCGAGGCGTTAAGCGCCGCACCGTCTCGATGTTATGATCCAGCAATTCGGGCCGCTGGCCCACGACAGCGGCCAACGCGTCCTCATCGCCCGCAAAATCCGGAATCAGCAACTCAACCTGACAGTGGGGCGATTTTTCCCGAATTGCTTGAACCGTCACCGCGAACATCTGGGCGCCGCCGTCCGGCAAGTCATCCCGGTCGACGCTGGTAATGACCACGTGGTCAAGCTGCATGTCGGCGACTGCCGCGGCCACGCGGCCAGGCTCCTCCCAATCCACCCCACCGCCCGGCCGCCCGCTCTTCACCGCGCAGAAGCGGCAGTTCCTCGTGCAGGTGTCCCCCAAAATCATGAAGGTGGCTGTTTTTTCCTGTTCCCAACACTCGAATATGTTGGGACACCTGGCTTCCTCGCAAACCGTGTGAAGCGTGTGTCCGCGCATGATGCTCTTCAACCGGTGGTAGTTCGGTCCCGGTATGGCCTTAATGGTTAGCCACGATGGCCGTTCAGGCTTTTCAGACTGCACAGATGCTCACTCTCCCGGATGAATCATGGCTCACTGCCAGAATCACAAAGCGATCAAGAATCCGACTCAGTCGCAGCACCTCGGGATGCTGCAAATCCCCATACTGTTCGACAGACGCCATGAGGCGCCCCCGCAAATATTCAATCCGGTCCAGGTACGCCGCCTGGGCCTTCGGCTGGCCTGACCACATCCCCGATTCCTCCCCGCTTATCCCGACGTGTGGCGGTAACGGTACTGTTCGCGATCCCGGTATTGAATGGGAACGCGGCGCAAGTACGCGAGCGGGAGGCTCCAGATGTGCACCAGTCGCGTGAATGGAGAGATGGCAAACAGCAGAAACGCCAAAATGATATGGATCTGGAACAGAACCGGAACGTGTGCCATGAGTGACGCATTCGGGTGCAGGACCAGCAATCCCCGAAACCAGGGCCCAACCGTAGCGCGGTACTCGTACGGACCCACCAGGTTGTTTCGTACGATGGTTAGAAAGTCTCCTGTGGTCACGACAATGAAAAGCAGCACCAACGCCACCATATCCGACAAGCTGGAGTTCCGGCGCACCCGGATGTTGCCGAATCGCCGAAGAAGCAGAATCAGAAGGCCCACCCAAGTCATAAGACCGGCGATGCCGCCCAGAATGTCCGCGTTCTGATGGTAAAACTTCGCCGAAATCCCCACGGCCTGATACGCGCTTAAGGGCACCAAGAGCCCCATGACATGGCCGATGATGACTAATAAAATTCCCCAGTGAAACAATTGACTGCCCCACTTCAACCAACGCTTCTCCAGCAATTCACTCGACCTAGATCCCCAACTCATGGGGTTGTGCGCGTAACGGTAGAGACTTCCCGCAATCATCAAAACCAGCGCAAGGTAAGGATAGATAAGCCACCAAAATTGATTCATGACACGTTCCTTTCCTGTTTGGGTTCACCACTTAGTACTCTATGGGATAGGGCAAATCCACCAAGTCCGGGTGTTCCTCAACGCTGGGTACGTCCGCTGCATTGGGCCGACCCAGCGTTTCCTGAATCAGGTCAAACAGCGGTCGATACAGATGGTCAGGCCCGAGGTGCTCGGCTATCCGCCCTGCCATCGAGGACACCCGCTCCGCTAACGATGCTACGGAATCCGGATACACCGCCATGAGCTCGAGCAACAAAGGAAGATAGTCCGCCAATTGGTCGTCCGGCACGTCATAACCGGCCTTCTGGCACAGTTCTGTCAACTCGATCAACGCCTGCCCCCGATCGCGGGAGTCCCCCAGTTCGTGGGCCGTGACGTACAGAGACCCCTTGGGATCAAAGTCAAACGCTGCGACATAGAGCTTCTCGAGCTCGATCGGAACAACACGCTGCAATGCCTTCGACACTGCCCCAAGCCGTGCATCCGCTTCCTCCGCCAAGGATGCGTGTTCCCGAAGGCGCATCCAGAATGCCGGATGGCCGGGGTAATCCAACAGGCCTGCAACAAGCTTCAACACCAGGCGTTCCTGGTCTCGCATTGACGGCCTCCTTCCCGCTATTTGGCGCCATTGTTTTTGAGTTCCATAAGTCGAGCCGGAGGCATGATGCCCTCAGGCGGCGCCAGTTCCTCCAAGCTACAGGCGCCCTGGGCATACTCCAAGTTTTCGTCACGATTGCGGTTCCCCGTGGGGATGACAAACCGTTCCCCATGCTTCGCCACAGCTAGTAAGCGGGCCATATCGTCCACTTGGGAGAGGCTCAGTCCTGCTTCCTTCAGCAGTTGGCTTGAAGAGAGGGCGCCGCTATCGCTCCCCATGTTTTTTTCTCGCATAGCAGCGCGCATGGCCGTCAGTCGGAGAAGCGAACGCCTCACCGGCTCCACGTCTCCCGCCGAGAGAATGGAGGCGAGATATTCCATCGGGATCCGCATGCTGTCCACTGCCGTCAGGTAAGCGTCTGTCGCCATGCTGTACTCGTTCGCGAGATGATTCATCATGGGGCTCAAAGGTGGCACATACCACACCATGGGCAGGGTTCGATACTCGGGGTGCAGCGGCAGGGCAATCTTCCATTCGATGGCCATCTTGTAGACCGGCGAATTCTGCGCCCCCTCAATCCATGCTTCCGGAATTCCCTGCTGGCGCGCCTCGCGAATGACCTCCGGATCATATGGGTTCAAAAACACGCCCAACTGCGCTTCGTAGACCGCTCGGGGATCTTCCACGGATGCCGCCGCCATCACCCGATCCGCATCGTACAAAATTGGACCTAAATAACGAATGCGGCCCACGCACGTTTCCGAGCAGACCGTCGGCAGCCCCGCCTCGATGCGCGGATAGCAGAAGTTGCACTTCTCCGCCTTGTGGGTATTCCAGTTGAAATAGACCTTCTTGTACGGGCAAGCACTCACACAGAACCGCCACCCGCGACAGGCGTCCTGGTCCACCAGCACAATCCCGTCTTCTTCCCGCTTGTACATCGCCCCCGACGGGCACGAGGCTACACAGGCAGGATTGAGGCAATGGTTGCAGATCCTTGGGAGATACATCATAAATGCCTGTTCGTACTCAAAAGCCACATGCTGAGTCAAGCCCTTGAGGTTCGGATCGCGCGGCGCGATTTCAGGACCACCAGCCAAGTCGTCATCCCAGTTGGGGCCCCATTCCGGCTTCTCCATCACCTCTCCAGTCAAGAGCGAATGGGGCCGAGCAATGGGCTGATGCTCGCGATGCGGACTGTTCACCAGAGTTTGGTAATCGTACGTCCAGGGCTCATAGTAGTCATCAATAGTGGGCAAATGCGGGTTGTAGAAAATTGTGGCCAACTTCGCCAGGGGGCCCCCTGAACGGAGCTTTAACTTGCCCCCCGATACGGTCCATCCCCCACGGTACCGGTCCTGATTTTCCCACTCTTGCGGATAGCCCGGCCCGGGCCGCGTCTCCACGTTGTTGAACCACATGTACTCCGCGCCAGGACGATTGGTCCAGGTATTCTTGCAGGTGACGCTGCAGGTATGGCACCCGATGCACTTGTCGAGATTCATGACCATGGCAATCTGCGCCTTAATCTTCAAGCCAGTCGACCTCCTTCAGAGGGCGGATCCACGTCAGGACATCGCGCTGGTGCCCGGTTGGTCCGTAGTAGTTCATGCTATAGCTGAGCTGACCGTAACCGCCAATCATGTGCGTGCCCTTGGGAATAATCCGCGTCACACTGTTGTGCGTTCCGCCCCGGTCTCCGGTTACTAGGCTCTTGGGAACGCCGATGGTGCGGTCTTGTGCGTGGTACATCATTGCGACGCCCTTGGGAATGCGGTGCGAAATGACGGCGCGGGCTACAATCGCTCCGTTGCGGTTGAAGACCTCGATCCAGTCGTTGTCTTCGATGCCGATGGCCTTCGCGTCCTCCATGCTCATCCATACCGTCTGGCCGCCACGGAACAGCGTCAACATGCGCGGCGTATCTGAGTAAGTAGAGTGAATGCCCCATTTTTGATGCGGTGTCAAATACCGCACCGTCACCGCCTGCGATACGTCAGCCGTGTCGCCGGCTTCATCTCCGCTCGCGAAGGGGGGGTTGTCACTGGGTGGACGATAGATGGGAAGACCTTCGCCATAGTCCAGCATTACTTCATGGTCCAAGTAGAAATGCTGTCGACCAGTGATGGTGCGCCAAGGAATTTTGAAGTCCACATTCGCCGTAAAGGGCGAGTAGCGACGCCCCTCCCCCTCCAGCCCAGACCATACCGGCGCCGGCAAGGCCAGCCGCGGCTGAATCGTGAGATCCTCAAACCGATACGCAGTATCTTCCCGCCCATGGATGGCCGCCGTCAGCGGCACGCCGGTTGTGTTCTCCAACGACTGCCATTCTTCCATCGCGCGGTGCCCGTTGGTGGGGCCGGATAGGGTTAGGATAGCTTCCGCAGCCTGCCGTCCCGTCCATAGGGATGGCCGACCCCGCCCGGGTCCTTCCCATTTGGACGAGCCCACACGCTCCATCAACTCAGCCACGGCCGCATGTCCATCAATGCGAATGCCTTTGGTGACAATCCCTTCGTCTGCCAGTGGGCCAAGCGTTGTCATCTGATTAATCAGATGCGCATAATCGCGGTGCACCAACGTTAGGTTGGGCATGGTCTTTCCGACCACGGGCTCGCATTCTCCCTGGCGCCAATCACGCACGTGGCCATGCGGTTGGGCAATTTCGCCGGGGGAGTCGTGCTGCAACGGCGTCATGACCAAATCATCCACCACGGGCAAGTAGCGTGCCGCCATGCGGGAAAACGCCTCAGCCAACGTGCGGAACGCATCCCAGTCGCTTTTCGACTCCCAGAGCGGCGCCACAGCGGGATTGAATGGATGGACGAAAGGATGCATGTCTGTGCTGCTCAAGTCATGCTTCTCGTACCATGTCGCCGCCGGAAGGACAATGTCCGCGTAGAGCCCGCTGGATGTCATCCGAAAGTCCATGTCCACCAACAAGTCCAATTTGCCCTCCGGAATCGTTCCCGGCGTCTTGACCGTTTCGGGCTGCCACGACTCGTCTGGATTGCCCAGTACATGCCCAGCCGCACCTAGCATATGCTTCAAGAAATATTCATGACCTTTGCCACTGGCGCCGAGCAAGTTTGAACGCCAGATAAAGAAAACACGGGGAAAGTTTCGCGGATCATCCGGATTTTCCACCGCCCATTCCAGGTCTCCGCTGGTAAGGCGCTGCGCCACATGCTGCACAATTTCGTCCGCACTTCCGCAACCCGCATTTCGGGCCTCCGCCACGACCGCCAGAGAGTTCTCGGTCCACTGGGGAAACGAGGGCAGCCATCCAAGTCGAGAAGCCAGCGTTGTCATGTCAGCTGGATGCGCGTCGCGGAAGCGGCCCGAAGTCGGCACCCCAGGCAACTTGAGCGCCGGTTCCTCATAACGGAATTGATCAGTGGCAAAGTAAAAGAAGGATGTCCCGGCATGCTGCCGTGGGGGGCGATTCCAATCCAATCCGAAGGCCAGCGTATTCCATCCTTCCAAGGGACGTACCTTTTCCTGACCAACATAGTGGGCCCAGCCGCCGCCATTGATTCCTTGGCTCCCTGTCAGCAAAACCAAATTGATAATGCTCCGGTATATAAGATCGCTATGATACCAGTGGTTCGTGCCTGCTCCCAGAGCAATCATGGAGCGGCCGCGGGTTTTCGCCGCGTTGTCGGCGAATTCTCGCGCCACTTGGATGGCGAGATTTCGGTCAACACCGGTAATGGCTTCCTGCCATGCCGGAGTGTAGGCCGTCACATCATCGTAGTCAGTGGGATAGTCCCCCGGAAGTCCTCGACTTATCCCCATATGCGCCATCATCAGGTCATACACCGTGGTCACCCACATCGTCTCGCCGAGGCTGTTGGTCACCCGTCTGGCCGGTAGACTGCGAGCAAACGGGCGGGATGATCCTGTTTGGAGATTGGGCAACGACACCGAGAGCACTGAATCGGCCGCCTCGATAAAGGATAGAGCCGGTTGGATTGGGGTCCCCTCGGGGTTCTCCAGCCGAAGATTCCACTTGTGCTGGCCGTCCCAGCGGTATCCCAAACTGCCATTGGGAATCTCCGGCGAGCCAGTCGTCGTGTCCCAAACCACCGTCTTCCAGTCCGCTTGAGGAACGTTCAGGCCCAAGTCATTGGCGTTCAGGAAACGGTCAGCCCTCCAATGCCCATCTTGTTGCTTAAGGGTGACGAGAAACGGTAAGTCGGTGTAGTTTTTGGCATAGTCCAAGAAGTAAGGGGTAGGATTATCAACGTAAAACTCTTTCAAAATTACGTGCGCCATGGCCATCGCCAGCGCCGCATCTGTCCCGGCTTTGCACGGCAGCCAAAGATCCGCGAATTTGACGTATTCGGCATAATCGGGACTTACCCCGACCACTTTGGTGCCGTTGTACCGGCCCTCGACCATGAAGTGAGCGTCCGGAGTCCTCGTCATGGGCAGATTCGTACCCCAAATAATGAAATAACCGGCGTTGTACCAATCGGCACTCTCCGGGACATCGGTCTGCTCGCCCCAGATCTGCGGTGACGCGGGCGGCAGGTCCGCGTACCAATCGTAAAAGCTGACCATGGTCCCGCCCATGAGGGAAATGAAGCGTGATCCGGCCGCAAAGCTCACCTGGGACATGGCTGGAATTGGACTAAACCCAGCTACCCGGTCAGGCCCGTATGTTTGGACGGTGTCCAACATAGCGGCAGAAATAATTTCGCTGACGGTATCCCACTCGGCGCGGACGAACCCGCCTTTGCCCCGTGCGCTCTGGTAGGCTTGGCGTTGTGCCGCATCGCTAACCAGTGCTCGCCATGCCTTGAGAGGATTCTCCTCGTGCTCGCGGATCTGTTTCCATGCAGACAGCAATTCCCCACGCACATACGGGTACTTCACGCGCCCGGGACTGTATAGATACCACGAATAGCTGGCTCCTCGGGGGCAGCCGCGCGGCTCGTACTCCGGCACGTTCTCCCCAAGCGACGGGTAGTCGGTCTGTTGTGTTTCCCATGTCACAATGCCGTTCTTGACATGAATTTTCCAGCTGCACGAGCCCGTACAGTTAACGCCGTGGGTGGAGCGCACCACCCGGTCATGCTGCCAGCGACCTCGATACACGTCCTCCCAATCTCGGGCTCGACCGTTTTCCTCACTCCAGCCTTGGTTGATGCGCCGGCCGCGCTTTAAATAATCCACCGACCGCAAAAGCGCGTTGCGTTTATTGGCCATTGCTCTCTCCTCTTCTCTCAGGTTGGGGCATAACCCGGCTCAAAGGATCAAATGCTTGCCCCACGATGCGAAATCCCGGGTGGCGAATTTCCGAGAGAAACTCATCCCATTCAACCGCGTTGGCAGCGACAAGAATCAGATGATCGATTTGACTGAAATCATCGATCGAGGAAATCGCAGCCGTTACCTCATCCGGGATATCCCCAAACCGCATCTTTAACAGGGCTATAAGGTCGAACCGATCGTCATCGGTAGTGGCATGTGGTATGGATTCTTCTTTCGATGCGTCATTCGCCAACGTGCTCTGCCTCCTCCGTGGTACTGCTACACGTCACGTTGCGCCATAAAGCCGTGATAGTCCTCTTGCGCCATTTCGGCCATCTGCTGAACGGTCGCTGAGAAGAAGTCCATGAGGGACTTTGATACATTTGCAAGTTCTTCCGGGACAAACGCGTGACTCCACTCGTTGGTGGCTCGTTGAAGCTTAACCACTTGCCCAACAGGGCTCCCGATGTCCACCAACGCCTGATATTCATAGGGATGAACGCCGGCCTTCTCAGCCAAAGCTTCCAAACTCTTGTAACTCGCGGGGTAAACCCACCGCAAAGGAGTATTCATTAACCCTCGCTCCTTTCCCAGGACAAGAGGCGGAGCACCTCTTCCTCATGCTGCGAATGCCTGGCCGAGTCGGTCATTAACTGGTACATCGCTGACATCGCCTCTGCATGATCGCCCTGAACCATGGCACGTTCCAACAGAGAGGCCTCGTGGCGTACGGCGTCATGCTCTTGGATGAGCTCATCAATTGCGGACGGCTGCATCGTAGCAAGCTGCAGCCACTCTTGATACAATCCCTGTTCTTCTTCAGCAGCATGAATCAAAACACGACCTTCAATGACCTGCAAAAACACCTCCGCCACACGCAGAAAGGCCTCTTGATCCCCGGACGCGTAGGCACGTTGGGCAAGCCTCAGTGCTTCATCGGCCTCATGCCGCGCTGTCTCGTGGATGGCGTGATGTGACTCAAGCTTCCGCAACGCCGGTCCTGACACGCTTCAACACTCCATTCCTAGGCGGAGAAGGACATCCCCATCGTCCGCCTGTGTTGCCACAAGAGACAACCCAATACATCGCATCAAGATATATATGGCGTTCCCTTGTCGACCGTTCTGTGATCTTCGTCACGCTCGTGGACAATATCGAAATTAGCCCCCGATCTGAAACATTTCCAGACGCTTGGCAGGTTGGGACTTTCGGGGATCACGGAGCTCCGAGTATCGATCCCCCCGGGCTCCCCAAATTTGAGTGACTCTCTCGAGAAGCGCATCTGCAGCAACACCCTGCCGCAGCAGGTCACGAAGGTTCACGCCGTGATCTGCAAAGAGGCATAGCAGGAGGCGCCCGTCGGCGGAGAGGCGCGCACGAGTGCAACTTCCGCAAAAAGGCTGCGTGACGGAGGCAATGAGCCCGATTTCGCCTGCCCCATCGTCGTATGCGTACCGGGAGGCCACCTCACCGTAATAGGCAGCTTCGACCGGATGCAGGGGCCACCGTTGGGAAATCGTTTGCAAAATCTCCGCTGCGGGCACGACGTCTTCGAGGGACCATCGATTGGACATGCCTACATCCATGAACTCGATGAAGCGTACAATGTGCCCGGTGAACCGAAACCTTTCCGCCAGCGGCACGATATCCTGGTCGTTCATGCCCCGCTTGACCACAACGTTTATCTTCACCGGTCCTAAGCCCGCCTCGGCGGCATGATCAATGGCGGCCAACACCTTTGCGGGGCGAACTCCGACACCATTGATTCGACCGAATCGTTCAGCATCCAACGAGTCAAGGCTGACCGTGATGCGCCCCAATCCGGCAGCTTTTAGACCTTTGGCCAGCGCAAGAGTCAACATCGAGCCATTGGTCGTCAACGCGATATCATCGATCCCATACACCTCCGCCATGTCTGCGATCAACGGAGCAATGTCTTGCCTCAAGAGCGGTTCGCCACCTGTCAGCCGGATCTTGTGCACGCCCAGTTGGCTCATCAACCGCACCACGGCAACAATCTCCTCCCGCGTCATGGCGTCTTCCCGCGGCATGAAGTGTGTGGGCGTTCCAAAAATTTCCTTGGGCATGCAATAGCCGCAACGAAAGTTGCAGCGGTCGGTGAGAGAAATCCGCAAGTCCCTGAGCGGACGATTCAACTGATCGCGCACCTCAGCCATTGTGTCGCGCCTCCGTGGAGCGTCCTGGTTTTTGCGCCCAGACCAGTTCAAATACACGCTCGATGGACCCGGGAGGGGACACATCAGCCCGTAGCCCGCGGCTCGCCGGACCGCCGATACTGCGGATGAGCTCTCGCATGGCATCTGGGCTTTCCATCACAATCTCGTCTTTGTACGTCGCGGAGTGCTGAATGGTAAATCCCGCGCCAAGGACGCTTTGGCGAATTTTTTTTTGTCCTTGCTTGAAGAAATCACCGGGCCCAGCCAATTGATGCATAATCATCCGCATAAAAGGATTGGCATCAGCGCTAACGGCATAGGCGAAAATTCCTCCAGGCTTCAACGCGCCGAACAAATTGCCGAGGAAGTAATCCAGATCATCAATTAAGTGCAGCAGAAGCAGTGCGGTGATGCCGTCAAATGTGCGCTGCGGCCATTGCACCGACATAAGGTCCCTTGCAACGAACCACGCCGGGATGGGTGCGCTCGAATGGCTCCAAGCCTCGTCAAGCATGCGTGAAGCCCGGTCAATGCCAAGGATCCATTGCGGTCGGCGACTCTGCTCTTGCGCTTGAAGCGCTTGAACCATCGCACCTGTTCCCGTGCCAACATCCGCCCAAATTTGGCCCGCTTGAGGCGGAAGACCTGCTGCAAGCGCCTCACCGATGCCGCGGTTACGCGACTCCACCAACGTGCGGTATAAGATGGCCCGCGGCCCAAAGCCCAATTCGTCCCAAGCCTCAAACCGGGCATAATGGGAGGTTTCGAGAAATCGAAGCGAGCCCGGCCCATCAAGATCCCAAACCTTTTGACTTGGCTCCAAGATCCCTGCGTTGCCGGACTCGGGCTGCCATTCCGCTCGTCCGTCGATAAGCCAAACCGCATGGTGTCCCGGTGGAATTTCCAAGATGGCATTCAACTCTTTTTGACCCGCACTGACCAGTCGGGTGCCGCCCAATTCATCGACACGCGTCATAAGGCTGACTCCTTTCACCGACGAATCCTATTAAGGCTATTGAACGCTAGGATGCAACGCGGCTCTGTGACGAAAGTCACCGAGCCGTAAGGGGAGGCCCGCGTCGACACCTTGCATCTCAAATGTGATGGTAGTCACAACACTGCCTAGGGTGGCTCACTATGCTGAAACATGAATTATTGATTACTTCATCAGCATGGGAGGCGAGCATGTGGCCAGTGCATCACGAGAAGCACCAACATTGACCGAACCTCAGTGGATTGATTTTCGCATCATGCGAGGCACTGCCTCGAACGAACAGGAACCGACCAGCTATCAGGTGCCGTATGCGCCTGGAATGGTTGTCCTCGATGCAATCCGGTGGGTACAAGAACACCAGGAGCCGGATTTGGCCGTCCGCTGGAATTGCAAAGCAGCACACTGTGGATCGTGCGGTGCGGAGATTAATGGGCGCCCACGGTTGCTATGCAAAACGCGCGTGGATGAGTTCGCTGGCAAACCATTTACCGTCGCCCCTATGAAAGCATTCCCGCTCATCAAAGACTTAGTGACCGACGTATCATGGAATTATGAAGTGGCCAAAACCATTCCTCCCTTCAAACCGGCGCATAGCGCCCCCTTTACGATGTACCCTGAAGACATCGAGCGTGTGAAGGAATTCCATAAGTGCATTGAATGTTTCCTTTGTCAGGACACTTGCCACGTTTTACGCGAGCATCAGCAATTTGGGAAATATTACGGCCCGCGCTTCATGGCACTCATCGCATCCCACGAAATGCATCCGATGGATGTAGAGGATCGGCTTCCGCTCCTCCAAGGCGATGCCGGAGTCGGCATGTGCAACGTGACCGGGTGCTGTACCGAAGTGTGCCCACAAGGAATCCACATCACCGCCAATGCCATCATCCCGTTAAAGGAGCGGGTCGCCGACCGATATTATGACCCCTTGAAGAAGTGGCTTTACAACCGCAAGCAAAAGCGCGCCCAACGGGCGCCATCGGAAGCATCAGGGAATGGCGAGCGTTAACTATCCCCCATAGTCGCACGACTAGTGGAAACGCCTCAGCGCACTGAACAGTTTGCGATTTTGTTTCGTCCCGAAGACTGGCTCCAGCCTCACAGTCTGATACAGAGGGCGCGTCCAACGACTCGCGCGTGCTTTGCCGAGCTGGCGGCGGGGTGGCCAGTGGCTGCTTATCGTTGCGGTCGGCCCCTCCCAGCACAGCTTCAAACTATTGAGCGCATTACAGCGAACCATAACCGTAGAAGGACGACCGGAACCAACGCGCCAACGCGAATTGACCAATGGGGTCCGAATGGCGCGCTCTTCGACATGAGTACCTGAAACGGTGTATGAGGTTCCTCGCCCTGGAAGGACTATGACCGTCGAAGGCAGGCTTACGTACGGTACATTCGTATGGCCAGCGCGGATACCAAAACCCATGCGCCGACAGCAATCCATAAAAACCCCGCCCCGACCCAATGAAGGGGATAAAATCCATGTATGCGCGACATTGTGGTTGTCGCGGTGGCGTACATTCCGAGAGGAAATACAATACTCCACTGAGCGGGATGATATCCGACCTTTTCGCGCCCGCGCCAGTATTTCCAAACCCCGAGGATAATCAACAAAGGAATCCACCAACTGCCCCATGCCCATAGCGCAAGAGTCACACCCTCAAGAAATGGGCGCAGGGTCAATAAGATTTGCGCGTGTACGTGGATGGCCAAGAGGCGCGAGCTAGCCAGCACCGTAATCGCCGTCGCGCCCATGTTTATCCAATAGGGCGGCTGCAGGTCGTCGAATGTTACCGACTGGAAAAGCAAGCGATTCATGATCAGCCCCATAAAGAGAACATAAAATATGAGGCCCATGGCCCAGAAAGTTGTGGCAGTCAGGAACAAGACCGAAGCATGGCGAGGAAGATAGTCAATCATAGCAGCCAAATAGGTTGCGATGGACTGCTCCGCAACGATGGCGATGAGCCATCCTCCATTGACTGAAGACAGGTCGATGGCAGGCCCGGTGACGAGGGCTGTCATCACGGTATAAAACAGAACGGCCCAAATTCCCAAGCCCACGGTGCCCAGAATTATCGAAAGCCCAACCCAGTGCTCAAAGATAAAACGCACTGCCAAGACGTTCGACGCAGCGACAATGGTGAAAAATCCAAAGGCGGTCGACGGCCCCGTCAAATCCTTCCACATCTCGCGCGGAGCTGCCATAGCCCGGGCAATGTACGTGTACCACAGAACCAAATACAACGCCGCTGCCACCGCCATGAGCGCATCAGAGATCCAGTAATGATGGTAGAGAAGCAACACTGTGGACACGATGCCAGTAGCCATAACGGACGCAAAATACCCCGTATAAAAACGTTTGGGCTTCTTCCCCATCACGACCTCAACGCGCTCCTTTATGAGTGAGTTGTCGGCGCCCAGATGCGCGGTCCTCCCAGTAATGTGTATCCTCGTTCCAACAACCAAGAGAGCTTTCTCACACCCTATTCATCCCTTTAAATCGCCAGTTGAGCCCCCCGGCCAGGTTCGGCCCGTTTCCGGATGCTCCACGTGGATGTTCGGAACCCCTTTTGTTAAACTCCCTCAATCCACCGTCACATGGCCTACGGAATAGTTCAGGTAATCGCGCACCGTACGGCCAATGAAGCAACGATCGCGCGCCGTCTGCACCGCATTTTCGTACTCTCCCTGCCTCATTGGGTCGCCGCCCTTAATCGTCGGGTGGACCGTAATATGGGAGAATTTCGCGGTTGCGGGAAAACCCTCAACGATGCCGTCGGTATGAATCACGATGGAGTCGCCGGGGAGATGCAACTGATCCAAGACTCTCATCAACGTTCCACTGTAACATGCGGTCACCGCGGAGAGGAGCAATTCCTCGGGACTCGCTCCGACGCCCTTCCCCCCCATGTTAGCCGGCGCGCTGTACGGCAACCGCTGGTCCCCAATCTGCATGCTGCCTTCTCCCTCTTTCCCGACCCCAGCCCATTCCGCATTGACGTGAAAGACTAAATCCATTTGGTGTCCCTGCCTCTCCAAAACGTAATTACAATGGCTCACGCATGGTCTCCGCGGTCGGCGCGCAACTGCCCCACATCCAATTCAATGCGCGCCCGTGCAACTCCGCGCCATTATCCTGACCACTGGCTCAGCTCCACCAGAAGTACATAAGCGTCTCGCGTGACAACCGGGCCAACTCCCTCCTGTGTGCGTGGGCCAAATTGTCCGGCACTTCCTGTCCATGGGACGTGAGGAAAATTTCGGTCACCCGATGGTCGCCTCTCAATGCACAACCATCCCAAGGCTTTTGCTTGGTCGATCAATCCCACCACGCCGTAATTCTTTACTTGTGGAGACTCATTCAGTTCCCCGACCGTCGCCCATCCTCGCGCGAGAGTTCTCCTAATGCCCAGCAACGACTACTGCTGATGCGGGGTAAGCCCTTGAAGCCGCGCTTAATCCTCACCGAAGCGACGTAAGGTACCGGGACGGCTTTGGAACACCCCAGGTTCTCACAATCGCTCTTGGTTACTTTCACGTCCGGCGCTCGGTTTTGCGCTTCCGTGGCTAAATTCATTGTGGAATGTGTTGGCGAAACGATATGTGACAAACGTCACCAAAAACACCCAAGAGTCCGCCGAGTTCACGGGGAAACCTTAGGAGAATTCACGGTCGAAAAAAGGCCGGTGCGTTGGCTAACACACTGGCCTTGCATCTGGGCCTGCGCTACTTGTTGGCCGTTGTACTCCAGTCCTGCAATTTTTCGGGGTTTACGATTTCGATGGCGCCATGCCGAGAATTAACAATGCCTTCGCGCGTCAATTCTTGCAAGGCTCTGCTAACCGTTTCTCGATGCGTACCAATAATATGGGCCAAATCTTCGTGGGTCAATCCGATGGAGTCGCCCATCCGGAGCGACAGGGTATGCAGTACTGATGCCACTTGGTTGACGATAGGGCGGCCCTGACGGCTTGAGACAGACTCTTGAATGAAGCGGAGGCGCTCCGACAATAGCCGACTGATTTCCAGTCCAAACTGCGCAACCTCTTGATGAAGGCGCATCACAACATCGCGGGCAATCCATCCCATCACCGTGGGATTTGATAGCGCGCGAGCCGAGGCAGGATATCCGCTGCGGTCCCAAAGCCCGGCGATGCCCACAATATCACCAGCAATCCAAACTCCAGTGGTTGTCACATTGCCGTCCGCGCCTACCCGCTCTACCGCAACGCGGCCATCCATCACAAACCAGAGTCCGGTCGTCGGATCGCTTTGCTCAAAAATTCGCTCGCCCGTATGATACCGGCGAATGATAAGACTATCAGCCAAGGTGGCTGCCGGCACTAGTTTTAGGAGTGGCACATCATAACCTTCA
The DNA here is from genome assembly GCA_021820485.1 of Bacillota bacterium. Classification (GTDB taxonomy): domain Bacteria; phylum Bacillota; class Sulfobacillia; order Sulfobacillales; family Sulfobacillaceae; genus Sulfobacillus_B. Next base: position 13,710 of record JAKADO010000016.1, on the reverse strand, counting down.
GATTGCATCGTTCGGACCCCCGCCTCATTATACTGCGGGCTGGAGCTCTGTGCGAATTTCTGCCAGCGAAGGCGCCGTCTTAGGCGGGTCTGTGCAGCCTGCAGGCACGACCTCCGACTAGCCCTTTCTCACTCGAGCGGCGTGAAATCCACAGCCCAATTACCGTCACGCATCTCTTGGGCTACACCGCTATACCCCTTTTTGGCGAGCACTGCCAAGAGCGGCTCCGGCTTAAATGTCGCCCATAGCCGAAAGCCTTCGCCCGGGGCCAAAGCCTCCACAAATCCCATAATCTTCTCGAACGGCTCCCCACCTGCCTCAAGAATGGGGCGAACATCCAGTTCCCTCACAACGTGGCCTCCTCATTGAAAAATGTCCGCAACGCGCGGAATCTCAGACGGATCCTCGCATCTCAGAAGTGGTTGGAGATTGCTCCACCCACTACAGTTAAACCAGCCTCCTCGATGACCTTGCAGGCCGCTTTCATCTCTTCGGGGCCACCGGCACAGATTCGATCAGCCCGCGACCAATCCAGCACCATGGCGTGCGGCGGCACAGCGCCGCTACGCATATGGCGCTTTAAAAGTCCGGTGGCAACAACCGCCAATGACTCCTTCACCCGGGCATCCTCGGTAACCGCCAAGTGTGAAACCCTCACGGGGTAATTGTCGAGATGATAAACCCCCTCACAAATGGCAAACCGGAGCTCCCAGCCTTCCTGTACCCATGCGACGGATTCCAGAGTAATCATGACACGCCCCTCCTTCCCGTATTTTCGCTTGGGTCTGTTCGCACCACCGTGATGGTCATCACATTACGAGGGAAGAGCACACAGGTTGGCTTTGCTGCACGAACAGTTGACGCAGGAATGGGTGATTTCGCAGGCGGATCGCTCTTCGTTTAGCGCTGAACGATTCCTGACCCGCATAGGGCAACGGACGAGGAAAGTTGGCTCCGGACCCTTTCGTACTTATGGCCCGTACCGGTTAAAGGAAACCTTCGGCCCTTATCGAATATCCATGGCTAGGGATTGGCGCGGATAGCAGCTGCTGTGAGGATAGACGGGGAGGGGCACACCATACACTATGCGATTCTCGGAATCATGTTGGGCCTGGCCGCGGGGTTTTCCCCAGGTCCTTTGCAAGCACTCGTCATCTCCAACGCCGCCCGCTTTGGCTGGCGCGCAGGAGCTTTAACCGCGCTGGCGCCACTCCTCTCTGACGCGGTTGTTGTTATCGTAACCGTCGCCATCATCGGCCTTGTGCCGCTGATCCTGTTGCATATCATCAGCATTTTCGGGGCTCTCCTAGTGAGTTACATCGCGTGGGACACATGGCGGACTTCGAATGCCTGGAAACCAGCCGAAGCAGGGGAATACAGCGCTGGCGTGGCTATTGCCATCGGCTCCGAGAACCAAACTCAAACAGAATCTCGCACACTTGCCGATCAGCACACGCCACTCAAGCGTGCAGTTTGGGTGAACTTTCTCAATCCCCATGCATGGCTCTTTTGGGCCATCGTGGGCGCGCCGATTACCATCCGCGCCGGAACCCGGCACCCCCTCGATGGGGCTCTCTTCATTTTTGGATTCTACGTTTGTTTGGTAGGGTCCAAGGTTTTTCTCAGCATCGTGGCGGCACGCAGCGTGGCCTGGTTTGGCGACACCCTTCGAAAATGGGTTCTTCGGGGAACAGCCTTCGGACTTGTAGTGGTGGGGATCGCTCTCTTCATCAACGGGATTGGAGGATTTCTTCACTAAGAAGGCGCGGGCCGTTTCGCCCGAGCCATTCCTTAGCGTCAAGCACGACCGCCCATCGGCTCTCACGCATCACTCGGGTCTCTGGTGGGGCCCCCCCACCGCCCGCACGCCGGCTGCCGCCAAGACCAGCCACGCAAGAATTTCGAAGACGATGCCCGTCGTGAACACTGCCACGTTCTTAATCCCCAGTCCAACGACTAAGCACACCATTCCTAAAGTCGCCGAGATCATGGGCGGATATGCCCAATCAGGCCGCCAAATGTCATCCAGCCGGGGCATCTTTCCCTGCCCATGGACATGGGCATAGCGATGAAGCCAGATGATGAAGGGCACAATTTTTTGCACGAAACCGAGAAAACTCATGCCAACCCATCCCAAGCCATAACAAAGCAACGCCGGAATCCACAAGCGTGGCTGGTGACCGAAAAGCGCCAGGCTTCCCAGCACTTCCCACATCGCCAAAAAGACGGTGCCGGGCCACACCGTGCGGAGCGCCGCATCCCTCATTGTCCGACTGTCGAACAATCCAGCGGCCGCGATGTCCGCGACGTATGTCACAAAAGCCGCAAACTGGCTTAGCCACCCAGCCAATGTGGCCCACCACCACGAGGTCAGGTCTCCTGCGACCAGCGCAACAACGGCTAAATTGACCAATAGCCAGGTGAGCCGCCATTGCTTGGGTTCGCGATGCTTGCGCCCAAACATCGCCCAGAGCCGGTAGCTCGTACCCATGACCAAGAGACCGAACCAGCCCCCCAAAGCCACCGTGAGATGAATGGCGAGCTCATGACCAAATGATGGAGCGCCGCTGGTGTAGCGTACCGACAAGAGGCCTCCCAAAACAAGCGTGATCGCCAAATAGCCGATCGCTGAGCCGAAAAACCAGCCTGTGATGTTGAAGGTTTTGCGCAACCGAAAGCGCCCCCCAACGTTGGCCACAAAAAATCCTATCCCCAACAGAAGTCCAATCCCTCCCACCCCGATGGCCCCTGTGGACGCGTCATTCATTCCCACCACGAACGTGACGACGCCGCTCGCGTACACGGCCCACTGAATGGTCGCCAATCGGGGCCGAACCGGTTCCGTGTTGAGGAGCACTGGCACGAGTTGGTAAAGAGCCCCCATCATGACCATAGTGAAGCCGCCGAGCGTAAACAGATGAACAGCTGCAATGACGCGGCCGGCCCCGACGTCGCCGTTCAAGAAAAGGCGCCGCACAACGAAGAGGCGCCATAGCCCGGCCATGATGGCCACCGTTCCCGCAACCCAAAAAATGAGCGGCACAAGGAGGGGCGACGTGCGATTGGTGTTCGCACGGCCCACTTTAAGACCCCGGCCAAGATCGCGCATCACGGCCGAGCCGGGGCCCGTTTCCGTCCCTGCGCCATGGAAAGAGCCCCATTGACAATCTGCGACGCGATTAGCAACAGGATGATGGTGCCCGACACCGCGTCGAAGGCCGGAGCGCCCTTGAGACGGCCTGCCACGGACAGCGCGGCCCCGGCCAGGCCTAAGACCGCCACAATCACCGGCTGATTCTTGGAGTGCATTGCCTGCGCCATGAAGAACGCTTTAAAGACCGGCCCAGGAAGCCGTTTGGCCACCACCAGCGCTACCATGAAGGGCAAGATGCGGGTTTGATAGCTCAGAATCAGCGTCAGCATTCCCCAAAAAGCCACGAGAACCGCAAGCGGATTCAACCAAACGGTCAGGATAGCGGCGGCTAAGAAAAGCAGCCAGGCCGCACCGACACCCACAAAGACGCGGTCGAAAGTCTTGGACTTTCCCTGCTTCAGCACGCGCACCAACTGGATTCCCGCGAAGACCGCCGTCCCCACCCACAGCCCCCCGCCAACCCTTATCAGCAGCGGCGAGGTCACCAAGGACGCCCATGCCAGCAAAACTCCTCCACCCGCAAGAACCATGGGAAGGGCAAAGTTCACGCCTTCCGCCCGGGACATGGAAAACATGGGATTCAATTTCTGTTGGACGGTGAGAATGAGAAGGCCCATCCATGCCGCCAACGCGGTGGCGATGTGCACACGCAGCACCTGGTATTCCGGCCACCACCCGAGAAAGGCAAGGGCCATAAACACCCCGAGAACCCACACCAGGTTAAACCCCAGCACTGCACTCTGAATGCCGCGATAGACAACATCGTGGGGCTTGGATGACCGGTGCAGCTGTCCCAGCACGCCCGCACTCCACGCCAGGATCGCCAACGCCAGAAGGGATCCGCCGACCGCCAAGACGCCCCACTCGTGCTGCTGAAATCCCCACTCAAACGTCAGAAGGCCGACCAAGTACAGCAGAAAGTTAACTATCACGCGGCGCACGCGCAAGGGTTCCACGTCAAACACGACCGGTATCCATTGGTTAAGAATTCCCATGGCAGTCATTGACAGAAATCCTAGGGTAAAAAAGTGCACCATCATGATGACTAAGGGGTAGCCGTAATCCCCCCGGGCTAGCCATGGGGCATAATTTATAGAAAGCAGAGCCGCCAAGCCTAAAAACCCGTAGGCGGTCCCTACATAGAGAATGGGAGCTACGATGCGAGGCGCCTTTTCAATATTGATGGTCGGCTGATATCTTACGCCATCCGGTGTGGGCCTCTCCATACCACGCCACCTGCCTTCTTCAATGCGTCTTCAATATGCGGACAATGGCCGAATCGTCGGCCTGCGCCCGGGTTTCATACGGATACCCGTCGTCGTCCAGTTGACCCAGCAGGAATACTGGCACGCGATCGTTGTGAATGACGAGAACAGTGCCAACGGGAATCTCCTCAAGCCTCGCCAAGGTACGTTGCATGGGCTCCGGCGGCACCAACCCGCGATTGTCGAGAAACTCTTCAGGACCCTCGATCGGTTCCTCGGGTGTGGCCGGCGATCCCGCTGCATTGAGATTCGCGGCACCGGTCACAGGGGTGAAGGTGGTTATCACCATTTTTCCGACTTTGTCCTGGTTGACCGTATAGCCTCGGCGGCGCATCTGCGAAATCAACGGCCGCGGATTGAATGTCGATTTGACAATCAGACTTTGGCCCGGATCCAACTGATTGACGGTGTCCATCATATGGGCAAACAGGGACAGTCCCTGTTTCAACACGCTTTTCACTTCCACCACCATCGGCTCCATCTCAAAACCCCCATCGCGTTGTTGCGTTTAGCATATCCAACGCATCCTGTGATGTTGAGTGTATGCCATCCACCGCCGGCCCATTGTGACGCAAATCACCGAATAGGCCATCGCTCCGCAAACCGAGAAAGCATATTTCACGCGACAGTCGAAAAAGGAGGCCCGCAGCAGTGAATGCCTGCGGGCCTCCCAGTCTTGCCTTAAGCAACGCCCTGGCGAGCCGCAACCCGATGCGGCAATGGCGCGATTACGGCTCTTTAAGCCCCTCTGACACCAGGGGAACGGGCTTTATTGAAGTGGAATGCAGCACCTGGCCAAGCAAGTCCAACGCACGCTGAAGATGCTGCTCCTGCTCGGGGGTGGCCCCAGAGCAAGCCCCGTCGCGGGCCATCCAGACAGCGGCCAGCGCCAGAAGAAGCGCCTTTTGGCGTTCAGAGGATGCGGCCTTAGGCGGCTCCTGATGATGAACCATGTCCCGGGCGCGCACCAACGTTAGCGTGGCGATGAGTCCAATGGCCAACAGCCCGGAGGCGAACCACACGGTGTCGCGGGTACCCAGCAAAAAGGCATGACGCGCAATAGCCGCGAGGTCGGGAAAAATCGGGAGATGGGTATAGCGCGGCCCTGCCTGTTTCAGCCCCAAGCTTCCCGCAATGGGGCCTGCCGACTTGATGCCGTGAATGACGGCATGTTTGGCGGAGTCAGGCAGAAACGGGCTTTTCAACGCCGTCACGCCCTTTTCCACCAACCGATTGTAGCGGTTGGCCAAAAAAGCGGCCAGGGCCGCAATGCCGAACGCGATTCCGGTTTGCCGGGCCACGTTGCTGATGCCCGACGCCATGCCCATGTAGCGCGGCTGCACTGTTCCCATCGCCAAGGTGGAAATGGGCGGATTGACCATGCCGTTGCCGATTCCGGCCAATATGAGTCCCGGCAGGAGCATGGTCCAGTCCGTGCTGACGGTGGCGTGTCCCAAGCGGGTCATCATCAACACGCCCGCCACAATGAAGACCAGTCCCGCCGACAGAATCCACTTCGGACCAATCCGGTCGGTAAACCGGCCTGCCAAGGGAGCTCCAATGAATACCAGTGCGGACAGCGGCAGAAAACGAAGCCCCGCCCCCAGCGCATCAAATCCCAAGTAGTTTTGCATGAAGAGACTCAGGTAAAACAAAAGGGCATAGAGTCCCGCGCTCAAGGTAAAGGCGGCTAGGGCTGATCCGGTAAAGCTGGGGATCTTGAAGAGGCGCGGATCCAGCATCGGACTTTTGATGCGCAGCTCCCCAATGATGAAGGCGAGGAGGCTCACGCCGCCCACCACGAAGAGCGTCACGATATAGGTGGATGACCAGCCCTTCTCATTGCCTTTCATGAGCGCCAGCACCAAGCAGAAAAGACTGACGGTGATGGTGATCAGACCATAGACGTCAACGGCACGCTTGCTGTGGGTGTCCTTCGATTCATGAATGGCCCAGAGTCCCAACGCCATGCCGATAATGCCAGTGGGTACGTTGAGATAGAAAATGGAGGGCCAGCCGACCTTCGACACCAGCACCCCGCCGACCAACGGTCCGACAGCCGTCGCCAAGCCGCTCACGCCACCCCAGATCCCAAACGCCGTGCCGCGCTCGCGACCGTGAAAGGTGGCGGTAATGAGGGATAGCGACAACGGCACCATGGCGGAACCGCCCAGTCCCTGAATGCCCCGTGAAATGTTCAAAATGTCGGCCGACTTCAGTGAGGCGAAATGAATATGGGGTGACAAGGCACAGAGCAGCGACCCCACCGTAAAGATGCCCATTCCAATAATAAAGAGCCGCTTGCGACCCAAGAAGTCTCCCAGGCGGCTGGATGTCACCAGCAGCACCGCCACCACCAAGGCGTAGGCGTTGACCACCCATTCCAAACTGGTGAAGGACTCGTGCAGGCCGTGCTGAATGGCAGGCAGAGCCACATTGACCACGGTGACATCCAGAAGCGACATAAAGAGACCAAAGGCTATGGCGCCCAGTGCCCACCAGCGGCGCGGATCAGTCGTAATGCTCGGATTCATGGTTTCGTCCTTTCTTGCCCGTTTTCCGTCACAAGGGAGATTTGCTGCTCAACCCACTGGATGCGTGCATCATATGACACGCGGTCATAGTCAATGGCCGCCAGGATGTATGGCCGCTCCTCGCCGGAGATGCACGGCTCATCCTGAACTCGTTTTTCGGTAAGGTCCATGCCATCTCGGAGCAACTCCAGAAAAACCTTGTACTGCCACAAAATCTCCAGGCGCACAGCAAGCTCAACCAAATGAAATTTACTGACCTTTATGCGGAAGATGTCTTCCGCATCCACATGGTGCTCAAGAGGTTTGGCCATCAACCGCATAAATCGTTCCCGGCCGATGGGCGTAATGCGATAGACCTTTTTGGTTCGGCCGGGACCCGACTCTTCCGAAACCACCTGTTCGATGGCGCCCTCATCCTCAAGCCGTTTCAGAATGGGGTAGAGACTCCCCCAACTGACCGGGCGCAAGGGCCCCAGCACGCTGGTCAGAATGCTGTGCAGGAGATAGCCATGCATCGGCTTATCCGCCAGTTCCCCCAAAATGAATAATTCGTACATCGTGTCATCTCCACTTCGACGCTCTGCAGGAAGAATATATCACATCGATATATCTGGAATCAAAACGTTCGGGCCTCTCCGGCTGAGGCACGAAGACCCTGTGCATAGCCTCGGATCCAAATTGCCATTCTAAGGTGCGCGACCCAACTAGTGTGGAGGCAAGATCGGATAGAGGGAGTGTGCGCATGGCTTCTGGGCGTCAACGCCTCATGAAGGGACTCGGCTTAGCCGTTGTTGGCCTCAGCATCGCAGGATGCGGCAGCGATTATGTGGTCCTGCACCCGGCTGGTCCGGTAGCGCAGTCAGAACTTCATCTCATTGTGCTCAGCACTGTCATCGTGGGCGTCGTTATTCTGCTGGTCTGGGTCTTGTGGGCATATGTGCTGCTGCGTTTTCGCGATATCCCCGGAAACCAAGCCCCGTACCTGCCCAATTGGCGTCACCATCGAGTGCTGGAAATTCTGGTCTTTGCGCTCCCGGTCGTGGCCCTCATCGCCATTGGCATCCCGACGGTACGAAAGACCTATGCGCTTGACCATGTCCCGTCCCACCACCCGCTGGTGATTGACGTGACCTCATTGGACTATAAGTGGGTCTTCGAATATCCCCGCCAGCACATCGCCACGGTCAACTATTTTTATATGCCGGTGGGTCGTCCAGTGTTGTTCCAACTCACCGCCAACTCCCCCCTGACGGCCTTTTGGGTACCGAACTTGGGCGGCATGGAGTATGCCATGCCTAATCGCGTTTTGCCCTTATGGCTGGAGGCGACGAGGCATGGAGTCTTTCTCGGCCGCAATTCCAACTTCAATGGCATCGATTTCTGGCGCATGACCTTTGAAGCGCACGCTGTCAGCGAATTGGACTTCCATGCTTGGGTGCACCGCATCCAAGTGACCAAACCGCCCATGACACACCGCGACTGGCGCCGCTTGCTCCATCGCTCCGTGACGGCGCCGGCGGCCTTTTCGGGATATCCGGCGAATACATTCCCGGAGCGAGCCACCCAGTTTACGGTCAAGGGGTTGCACTATATCCCGACTCGCGAACCCTAAGAATCCTGTGAGGTGCCTAGATGAGCATGAGAGAATGGATCACCCATCTGATCAAGCTGTTGTTTCCGCCCCAAGTGCTGCTGCCCGACATTGTCGGCATCGATATTGGTCTCACCGTCGGCGCGATTGCCATTATGGTGTACCTTACGGTGAGACATCGGTGGGGATGGCTTTGGCGCGAATGGCTGACCACGGTCGATCATAAGAAAATCGGGATTATGTATCTCATCGCCGCATTGGTCATGCTGTTTCGCGGCGGCGTCGACGCCCTCATGATCCGAACCCAGCTGATCGGCCCCCGCGCGCACTTCATGGGAGCCCAGCAATATGATGAGGTGTTCACCACCCATGGTACGGTGATGATTTTCTTCATGGCCATGCCTATGGTGTTCGCGCTCTTCAATGCCGCCGTGCCCCTGATGATCGGCGCCCGTGATGTCGCGTTTCCCCGGCTCAACGCAATTAGCTTCTGGATATTTGCCTTCGGTGCCATACTGCTCAACATCTCATTCTCCATCGGCGGATCGCCCAGTGCCGGCTGGATGTCTTATCCCCCCTACTCCGAACTGGCTTATAATCCCGGCGTGGGAGAAAACTACTTTCTCCTGTCCCTGCAGGTCGCGGGGATCGGCACCATCGCCACCGGCATCAACTTTCTCGTCACCGTTTTGCGCATGCGAGCCCCGGGCATGAGTCTCTCCAAGATGCCCATCTTCGCCTGGTCGGCACTCATTACCTCTTCCTTGGTGCTCTTTGCGTTTCCGCCTTTGACGGTAGCCTTGGGCCTGACCATGCTGGATCGCTTGTTTGGCGCGTCATTCTTCACCGTAGCCCATCAAGGCATGCCGATGATGTATGTCAACCTCTTTTGGATTTTCGGGCATCCGGAAGTCTATATCCTCATTATGCCGGCTTTCGGCATTTTCTCGGAAGTGGTGCCCGTCTTTTCGCGGAAGGCACTCTTCGGCTATGAAGCCATGGTGGGCTCGTTGCTCGCCATTTCGTTCCTCAGCTATGGGGTCTGGGTGCACCACTTCTTTGAAATGGGAGCAGGCCCGGGGGTTAACGTGTTTTTTGGACTGTCCACCATGCTGATCGCCATTCCGACCGGCGTCAAGATGTTCAACTGGCTCTTTACCATGTGGGGAGGCCGCATTCGGCTCACCGTGCCGATGCTCTGGCAGTTGGCCTTCATCCCCACGTTCGTGGTGGGCGGGGCCACCGGCGTCATGCTGGCTGCGGTGCCCGCCGACTATCAATACCACAACAGTTATTTCATGATTGCCCACTTTCACAACGTGATTGTCGGCGGCACCGTGTTTGGCGTGCTGTCCGGCATGTACTATTGGTGGCCCAAGATGTTCGGTTGGAAGCTGAACCAGCGCCAGGCCACATGGGCGTTCGCGTTTTTCGTGGCTGGGTTTTGGGTAACCTTTATGCCGCAATACTTTTTGGGATTGGAAGGCATGACGCGGCGCATGGCCACCTACCCAGCGGGACTGGGTTGGACAAGCCTCAACTGGTGGTCCACCATGGGCTCCTATCTTATGGCGGTCGGATTCCTGATCATGGTCTACAACATCATATGGAGCCGTCTACATCCCGATTGGGACACCACCGGCGACCCCTGGGATGGGCGCACTTTGGAGTGGTCCCTTCCCTCGCCGGCTCCCGAATACAACTTTGCCCGAATTCCGCATGTGCGCTCCCGCGACGAATGGTGGGCCATGAAGCGGGAGGGCCGAACTGACGACGTCAAGATTTCGGCCGATTCGGTCCAGCCGATCCATGTGCCGAGAAACTCCGCCATGCCCATTATGCTGGCCGCCGCCTTTTTCGTCGGTTCCATCGGCATGGTCTTTTCCTGGTTCTGGATGGCCATTTTGGGCGGTCTGGGCGTGGTGGCCGCCTTGGCCTATGGATCCTTTGCTGACTATAGTGAACTCACCATTGATGCTGCCCATGTCCTAAAAACCGAAGCCGCGATGGGGAGGGTTGATTCATGAGCACGACCACTGCCGATCGTCCGCCAGAATTCCAAGACATGCATGAAAGCATTCGAATCATGGGATTTTGGATCTTTCTCAGCACTGACGTCGGACTGTTTAGCAGCCTCTTTGCCGTCTATGCCGTCTTTCGTTCCCGCGTCGCGCTGGGACCAACGCCCCATCAGCTCTTTGCCATGGGGCCGGTGCTGACTGAAACGCTGATACTCCTAACCAGCAGCTTCACCTGCAGCCTCAGCCTGTACTCGGCTCGGATGAACCGGCTTCGGGGCGCCGTGGCATGGTTGATTGTCACCCTCTTGTTGGGCGCCAGCTTCGTCACCCTGGAGATCCGGGAATTTGTCGCAGACGTGACGGCCGGCCACGGTTGGAGCCACAGCGCGTTTCTGTCCGGGTTTTTTACGTTGGTAGGCACCCACGGAAGCCACGTGACCATTGGCATCGTGTGGGCGGTAATGCTGGCGCTGCAGTTGGCCATGAAGGGACTCACGGTCACCAACCGCAGGAAACTCTATACCTTCGCCCTGTACTGGCACTTTCTCGACATTGTGTGGATCTTTCTCTTCAGCGTGGTCTACCTGTCGGGCATGGCTTAGGCTCTGAGACGACAGCAAGGAGGGACGATGCGATGGATGGCGAAGAACAAATCGATACCGCCCCAACGGGGCATGGAGATGAGGTGGAGGTCGGATTCTTGGCTCCCCGGATTCATGCCGCGCCGTTTCCGGGCATGCAGATTACGGGGTATGTGCTTTCAATGGCGCTCACGCTGGCCGCGTTTGGCCTGGTCGCCTATCACTGGCTTCCCTTGAGCTCCCTAGTCACGGTCATCCTGGTGCTGGCCTTCATTCAGGCCGCGTTGCAGCTTGGCATCTTCATGCACCTTCGTGAAGCACGCGGCACGGCCTGGCATTTGCCGGTGCTAGCCTTGGCACTGTTCGTGGGCCTAGGCATCGTCGGTTTTTCCATCTGGATTATGCTCTTCAAGTCAGGCGTTTCGTAACGGGCGTTCGGCACTTCCACCCGTGGCATGGCACATGTCCACATACGAACCCTTCGCGCGGGCATTCTAAGCGCGAGGAGGGAAGTTTATGGCGGAAACTGTGGGAGAAGTCCTATGGGATGTCTTGGCAGCGCATGGCGTGACCCATGTCTTCGGAATCCCAGGCGATTCCATTGACTTACTAATGGAGCCGCTGCGGAAAGACAAGCGGATACAGTTCGTACAGGTACGGCACGAAGAGGCGGGAGCCTTTATGGCCTCCGCCTATGCCAAAAAGACCGGAAACTTGGGTGTCTGCATGGGGACTGCGGGGCCCGGCGCCATCCACTTGCTGAACGGTCTTTACGATGCCAAGCTGGACCATGCTCCAGTCCTAGCGATTACCGGCCAGGTAGGATTGCCCTATATTGGCACCGACTACTTTCAGGAAGTGGACATTTTGAGCCTCTTCAACAATGTGGCCCTATACAATTACCAAGTGACCGACCCCACCCAAATCGCGGTCATGGCCGACTTGGCGTGCCGTCAGGCATTGGCCAAGCGCGGGGTGTCGCATCTCAGCTTTCCGTTTGAAGTGCCCAACATGAAGGTGCACCGCACCATCAGCCACTACAGCACGATGAACCACGCCTTGGATTCTGTGCCGACCCCAGACTTGCTCGATGAGGCGGCGCGGCGTCTGCAGGCCAGTGAAAGACCTGTCATCTTGGCGGGGAAAGGCGCTTTGGGCGCCCGTGCTGAACTCCAGAGTCTGGCCGAAAAGCTCTCCGTTCCCGTCGTCAACACACTCCCCGGAAAGGGTATCATACCCGATACGCATCCCCTCGCATTAGGGGGGTTGGGTTTGCTCGGAACCAAGCCTTCCCATAGCGCCATGGAACAGTGCGACGTCTGCCTTTTGGTGGGCACAAACTATCCCTATCTGGAGTTTTTGCCGTCGAAGGCGGACATCATTCAAATCGATTGGGAGGCCAGTCAAATCGGCAAGCGCCACTTGGTGGATCTGGGGTTGGTGGGTTCCGCCAAGCCCACCTTGAGGGCCCTAGCCGACCGTCTCGCTCCACGGCCCCCTGCGGACTTCGTGCAGCGCATCCAAAAAGAACGTCAGGAATGGCTTCACGACACCGAAGCCAAAGCCCGACGCGCAGGGGCTCCCGATGCCATCCGACCGGAATGGGTGGCTGACCGCCTCTCGCATCTCGTAGAGCCTGACGCCAACATCGCCATTGATGTGGGCAATTCGCTCGTGTGGATGTCGCGAAACTTCCGAATCCAGCGGCAGGGCTGGCTGGTGTCCGCATGGCTCGGTTCAATGGGCTTCGGGCTCCCTGCAGCCATCGCCGCCAAAATTGCGGAACCTGACCGCCAATCGATCGCGGTTGTCGGTGACGGCGGATTCGCGATGCTGATGGCCGATTTCGTGACGGCAGTAAAGTACGATTTGCCCATCACGGTGGTGCTCTTCAACAATAGCCGTCTGGGGATGATTAAGTTCGAACAGGAAGTGCATGGCATGCCCGAGTTTGGGACCCACCTCCTCAACCCGGACTTTTCGGCCTATGCCGATGCCGCCGGCGGGAAGGGCTTCCTTGTGCGACGTCAGGAGGACGTGGAAGAGGCGTTGGCATCGGCATTGCATGCGCATGTTCCCACCATTGTGGACATTCATACCGATCCCAACGAGAAGCCGATTCCCCCCCGCATCACCTTCGATCAAGCCAAGGGATATGCGGAGGCTATCTTTCGCGAAACGCTTCATATCTAAAGTTGCGCTGTGGAGCCCCGGCGGCGCCGAGAGCCGCCCGGGCTCTTGTGATGCTCTAGGGAACGCGGGTGGAATGGTCCGGAAGGACCCACTCGACCAGTCCGCTCACGGCCCCTACCACCACCGCCAGTACAAAATCCGCTGCCCAAGCCGCGAGCGATTTGGGCAACAGAAGATAAAAGACCGCGAGAATCACGGTCGTGCCCAGAAATTCCAACATGGCCGACAGCGCTCGTGTATCCGCTCGCGTCGCCACCCGGGTCAAAATCAAGCCAAGGAGCCCGCTCGCAATGCCCAGCGACACCATGGCCCAAATGCCCATCTTATTGGCCGGCGCCAGGGCGGTTTGTCCCGCCCAAATGGCCGACGCC
>JAKADO010000015.1 GCA_021820485.1 Bacillota bacterium | reverse complement strand
TTCCTCCTTTCGCCCACCTTTTCCCGCTTTTTCGTCTTTCCCGTTGGCGTTTCTCACGGTAAGATAGAGAGCATAATAGTGTTTAAGAATCCATAACTCGCCTTTTGGTCAAATCCTCACACGATCCAGGCAATCAAGGAGGTGTCACCATGGACGCGCGATCCGACCCTGATACGCCGCCGCAATCTATCATTGTCTCAAATAGGGGAGGGATTTGCTGTGGCCGATTCGCGGGAGCGGCCAGGAGTCGGAATTGCCGATATCCTGGTTGGCGCCTCAATTCTAGGTCTCATTTCCATGGTGATCGCCTGGGCTACCCACGCGCATCCCTACGCAGCTGAATCAGGCCACATTTCGCTGGCATGGTGGCGCCTGCCCTTGGACGCCGCCTACTCCTGGCTACGCATGGCAGCCGCCTATGCCGTATCGCTGGTCTTTACCCTGGTGTATGCCTACGTGGCTGCTTTCAATCGCAGGGCCGAGAAGGTGCTTATCCCCCTCTTGGACATCCTGCAGTCCATTCCCGTCCTGTCCTTTTTGCCGGTGGTGCTTTTGGCGTTCATCGCGCTGTTTCCGGGATCGCGCATTGGCGTAAACCTCGCTGCCATCATCCTGATTTTTACGGGTCAAGTCTGGAATATGGTCTTTGCGGTCTACCACGGCTTCATCACCATCCCCCGCGATCTGCGGGAGTCAGCCCTGTCCTTGAATCTGTCTCCTTGGCAGCGGTTCCGCACCATGGAACTTCCCTACGCCATGGTAGGTCTGGTCTGGAACTCGATGATGTCCTGGGCAGGCGGCTGGTTCTTCCTCATGGCGTGCGAGATGTTTTCCCTGGGAAACCACAGCTATCAGCTGCAAGGCTTGGGCTCCTATTTGCAAACGGCCGCCAACCAGGCCAACTGGGGTGCCGAACTGGCCGGCCTCGGCACCCTAGTGCTGGTTATCGTGCTGATGGACCAGTTAATCTGGCGTCCGCTTTTGGCGTGGGCTGACAAATTCAAGATGGAGATGGTGGAGAGTGCGGACCGTCCCCGTTCCACTGTCCTCAGAATTCTACGCCGGTCCTTGATTCTGGAGTGGCTGGGGCAGCACGTCTGGATTCCGCTGACGGAGTGGAGCGACGGCGTTTTTTCCCGTACGCTGCCTAAGTTCCGGGAACAGCCGTCGGTGGCGACCATCTCCAACCTGATTCGCTGGCTGATAGTGGCTGCAGTGGTGGTCATCATTCTCACCGCACTCCAAGGCGCCTTGCACTTGCTCAGCCACTTGACGGGGGGCGAAATCGCCATGGTGGTGCTGGCGACGACGGCGACGCTGACGCGGGTTCTGGTGGCGCTCTTCATCTCGGTCATTTGGACGGTGCCCGTTGGGGTCTTCATCGGACTGAATCGCCGATGGGCCGCACGGCTAACGCCAGTCACCCAAATTGCCGCCTCCGTGCCAGCGACGGCGCTTTTTCCTGGCATGGTCGCCATCCTCATACATCTTCAGGGCGGACTCAACACGGCTTCCGTACTGCTTATGGTGCTGGGCACGCAGTGGTACATCCTCTTCAACGTGATTGCCGGCGCCTCCGCCATTCCGGAAGACTTGCGGGAAGCGACCCGCATGTTCCGGTTGAGCCGCATGAAGACCTGGACCACATTGATTTTGCCCGCCATTGCCCCGTTTTTGATTACCGGCCTCATCACGGCCGCGGGCGGTGCTTGGAACGCCAGCATTGTCGCGGAATACGTCAGCTTTCACAACCACATCTACACCACTTTCGGCGTCGGGTCCATCATTGCCAAAAGCTCGCAGAGCAACGGATTCTCCGTACTGCTGCTGGCCACCGGGACGTTGGCTCTGACTGTGGTTCTGATTAACCGCCTCATCTGGCGCCGCTTGTATGACAAAGCGACGGAGCGCTATTCTGTATCGTAGGCGAAGGATCCCAGCAACAAGGAGGTGAGGCAGGATGGCCGCCACGTTTCACAAGGCCCAGCCCAAGAATGACAGCTTGGTGCGGTTGTTGGGCGTGACCAAGATGTATAAGCAACCAGACAACTATGACATTCGCGTGCTGGATGACATCAACCTGGATATCCAGCCCGGCGAGTTCATTGCCTTGCTCGGTCCCAGCGGTTCGGGGAAGTCCACCCTTTTGCGCATCATTACCGGGCTCTCGGACCCGTCCTACGGGACCGTATTGTACCGCGGACGCCCCATCGAGGGTCCAAATCCACATGCGGCCATGGTATTTCAAAGTTTTGCCCTGTATCCCTGGCTCACCGTGCAGCAAAATGTCGAACTCGGCCTGGTGGCCAAGGGCGTCTCTCCCGACGTGCGGCGCGGCCGGGCGATTGAACTCATCGATCTAATCGGCTTGAATGGGTACGAGGACGCCTTCCCCAAGGAGCTTTCGGGAGGCATGCGGCAACGGGTGGGATTTGCCCGCGCGTTGGCGGTGGATCCGGAACTGCTCTGCATGGATGAGCCGTTTTCCGCGCTGGATTTCCTTACGGCCGAGAATCTGCGCTCGGAACTCTTGGATCTGTGGCTGGAGTCGCGCATTCCCACGCGCGCGGTCCTGATGGTGACCCACGGCATTGAAGAGGCGGTCTACATGGCCGACCGCATCATTGTGCTGTCCAAAAACCCGGCCCGGGTGGTGGCTGACCTTCCGAACCTGCTGCCCTATCCGCGAAACCGCAAAGCGCCGGAGTTTGTGCAGATGGTGGACCAAGTCTATAAAATCGTCACCGGCTGGGATGATGACGAAGAGGATGAGGCGGCCCCGGAAGCGGAGCTGGCGGTCCCATCAGCTTCTCTTGCCAACCAGTCGCCTGACGAAGAGCGCCCGCGCCTGAAGCCCATTCCCTATGGGCACATTTCCATGCTGTCCGGACTGTTGGAACTAGTTCAGGACCGGGGGGGACATGACGACCTCTATCGTCTGGGAGCGGAGCTGTTCTTGGAGGTTGACGATTTGCTGCCGGTGACGGAAACCGCGGAACTCTTTCACCTCGCCGAAGTGAGCGAAGGCGACCTATTCATCACGGAATTAGGGCGCACTTTTGTTGAGGGCGACATTAACGATCGCAAGGCCATCATCCGTGACCAACTGCAGGATGTGCCGATTTTCCGCCTCATTCAACGGGTGCTGCACACCAAAGCCAACCATTCGATGGTGAAGGAGTTCTTTACCGACATTCTGGAAGAACATTTCTCGGTGGCGGAAGCGGACCGGCAGTTGACGACCGCCATCAACTGGGGACGGTATGCGGACCTTTTCCATTATGACACCGACACGGAACAATTGTATTTGGACGAGGACCAAACGGAGTAATCTCTGACAAGAATCCTCACGTTTCCGGACATACTGGAAGCGGAGGTGATCCGCTTGGCTTTATTGCGTTGGGATGCCACCGAGATAGATCGACTGCGCGACGATATGACGCGCATGTGGAGCCGGATGCGCGAGGACTGGAACCTTGACAATACCCGTCCGCGCACCCATATGCACCAGATCGAGAACGGCTATTTGGCCGAGTTCGAATTGCCGGGTGTGAACCCGGAATTGGTGGAAATCGACGTGGACGAGGAGGCCGTCATGGTGCGCGGGGAATTCCCTGTGTGCCCTGGCGAGGTCGATCGCCGCGCTGGACGGGATTTTCAGGTGGTCATGTCGTGGCCCACGGAAATCAATCCGGATACAGCAGCGGCCGATTGGCGCCATGGCTTGCTCTCCATCACGGCGCACAAGATGGCGGGACATCGCCGCCGGATCTCTCTCCAAAACCAGGAACAATAAGAGCCCCCTCACGGCGCCTGCCGTGGGGGGCTTTCCTTCTGGACTGCCTTTTATGGTTGCGACACCGCATGCCCATCAATGCTAGGAATGCTTCCGCGCGCAACAATTACGGTTTTGGCCGAGTCGGCGGCAACTGATCGGGCGGCGGCGGCTTCCGTCCGCTGAAGAACCCCGCAACGAATCCCAAGGCCAGCCCGCCCAACACTGGCTGTAACACCGACCCCGGCGGCCCCACCCAGACAATCGTGCCGCCCTCGGCGACCAACACTCCGGCCAGGCTGATGAGTATGACCTGCCCCATTGAAAAACGCCCCATGGGGCGGCGGGACCGTCCCGCCACCGCGCCAATAACGGCCGAAGAGAGGGCTAACAAGAATGCCAAGAGTGTTTGCACCCACACGGCGTGCCCCACCCCGGACAAACGCCCCGGTGGAGACAGCCTTCCCTTCCTTCCTAGGCTGGAGCCTTTAGTCTCCTTCCCATCCTAACGCCAGTCCGCGCGGGGAGGCAACCGGATTCCCGCCTAAGGGGCAACCACGACGTTGACCAGACGCTTGGGAATGACCACGACCTTCTTCACGCGATGTCCCGCCAAATACGGAGCCAGACTTTCATGCTGCAGCGCTTGGGCTTGGATCTGGTCTTCGCTCCACTCCGCCCCAATCACCAGGCGACCGCGAACCTTGCCGTTGACTTGAAGGGCAATCTCTACTTCATCCTCCACCAGCCACGCGGGATCGTACGACGGCCATTGGCTCGCATGCACGCTCTCATGATGCCCCAGCTCATGCCACAGCTCTTCGGCCAAGTACGGAGCCAGGGGAGCCAGCAACACCGCCAGCGTCTCAAGCAACTGCTGCTGCTTTTCCGGCGAAACCGCCTCAATTTCTTGGTACAGGGCGTTGGTGTACTCCATGAGAGCGCTCACCGCGGTATTGAAGGCCCGGCGCTCACCCAAGTCCTCGGTCACCTTTTTAATGGTGCGCGCTTGGATTCGGTTCAGGCGCTCCAATGCTCCTGCATCGCTTCCGGTGCCGCGCGGCCTCACAACCAGACGATAGACGCGCTGCAAGAAGCGATAGCTCCCTTCAACGCCTTGCTGGGACCACTCGAAGTCCTTTTCCGGCGGAGCGGCAAACAGCATAAAGAGCCGCGTAGCGTCCGCGCCCCATTCCGCCAAAATGGTTTCCGGGCTGAGGCTGTTGCCCTTGGACTTCGACATCTTGGCGCCACCGTAAATCACCATGCCCTGTGAAAGCAGGCTTTGAAAGGGCTCGTCAACCGACAGCCATCCCGCATCATGCAGCACCTTGGTGAAGAACCGCGAGTACAACAGGTGCAGCACCGCATGCTCCTTGCCCCCCACATACTCGTCGACCGGCATCCAATAGTCCGCCTCTTGGCGGCTAAACGGCTCGTGTGTGTTGTGGGGCGACGCATAGCGGAGGTAGTACCAACTGGAATCCACAAACGTGTCCATGGTGTCGGTTTCCCGCCGAGCTGGCTTTCCGCACCGAGGGCAGGTGGTGTTGACCCAATCCGCCGCCTGAGCCAACGGCGATGCGCCTTGCCCGGTAAACTGCACATTATCAGGCAGTTCCACCGGCAGTTGATCCTTCGGAACAGCCACCGGGCCACACTCGGAACAATGCACGATGGGAATGGGCGCGCCCCAGTAGCGCTGCCGTGAGATGAGCCAATCCCGCATGCGGTAGCTGACTTTGAGGTCTCCGTGCCCAAGCGCCTTCAGTTCGGCCGCAATAGCCCCCTTGGCGCCTTCGGAGGGCATGCCCGTAAACCGCCCCGAATTGACCAGCACACCCGACCCCACGTAAGGGAGCGCCGGTTCTTCGCCGGACTCCGGCTTTACCACGACGGGAATGGGCAACTGATATTTGGTGGCATAGAGGTAGTCGCGCTGGTCGTGCGCCGGCACCCCCATGACCGCCCCCGTGCCGTAATCCACCAGCACGTAATTGGCCACCCATACGGGAATGCGAGCGCCCGTCAACGGGTGGAGCGCATATGCGCCGGTGAAGATGCCCCGCTTTTCCGTGGTTTCCGCGGTCCGCTCAATATCGCTCACCAGCCGTTCGCGCTCCACAAAGGCTCGTACCGCGTCCGCCTCCTGACGCCCAGCGATGAGACGCTCGACCAATGGATGCTCGGGCGCCAACACGACGTACGTGGCCCCGAAGAGCGTATCCGGCCGTGTGGTGAAGACGGTGATGCGATCGCCCAGATCTTCCAAATCGAATTGCACGGTGGCCCCTTCGCTCCGTCCAATCCAATGCGTTTGTTGAGCCTTAATCTCCTCCGGCCAATCGATGCGGGTCAACCCCTCCAGCAGTCGATCCGCATATTCGGTGATCCGAAAGTACCACTGCGTCAAATCGCGCTTAGTGACCACGGAGTCACAGCGCCAACACTTGCCCTCTTCAACCTGCTCATTGGCCAGCACCGTTTCGCAGCTAGGGCACCAATTGACCGCACCGGCTCGCTGGTACGCCAGGCCGCGCTCAAAAAACAGCAGGAACAGTTCCTGAGTAAAGCGATAATAGTCGGGAAGACACGTGGTTACCTCGCGGTTCCAATCAAAGGAGAGTCCCATTTGCCGCATTTGCTGCTTCATGTAATCAATGTTGGCCAGGGTCGAGACCTTGGGTGGAATTCCCGACTTGATGGCAGCGTTTTCGGCGGGCATGCCAAATGCGTCCCATCCCATCGGGTGCAGCACCGCGTACCCACGCAACCGGTAATAGCGGGCAATGACGTCCCCCAGCGTGTAGACCCGCACGTGTCCCATGTGCAAATGCCCTGAAGGATAGGGAAATTGCTCCAAACAATAGTATTTGGGCTTCTGGGCGATGTCGGCCCGATAGGGCTCTTCCGCTTCCCAGCGCTCCCGCCAGCGGGTCTCCACCGCTTTGATGTCATAGCGGTCGGGCGCTTGTGTCTTCTCTGTCATCAGTCGCATCCTCCAATAAAAAAATCCCTAGCATAGACTAGGGACGAGCATTGACCCGCGGTACCACCCCGGTTAGCCCTGCGCTTAGGGCTCACTTGACTGAGCGTTAACGGGCTCGACCGCGATCTCCCCCGCTGAGAAGAGACATCTGCCGGTTGGCTCACACCATTTCCAACTCGCTGGGCGACACGATATGTCTCGTATGTCGGGTTCATCAATCTAGGCTATTGTTATTGGCTATTTTAAGGGAATTGCGCTGCAAACGCAAATGCGTCGCGCATAGAGCCGTCCATTCACCAGCGTTGTTGCCGCT
This sequence comes from Bacillota bacterium, assembly GCA_021820485.1. Classification (GTDB taxonomy): domain Bacteria; phylum Bacillota; class Sulfobacillia; order Sulfobacillales; family Sulfobacillaceae; genus Sulfobacillus_B. Next base: position 34,858 of record JAKADO010000015.1, on the reverse strand, counting down.
CGGACGATCCCTCGTTGCGAAATTCGTCACTTAAAGCAAAAAAGTGTTGTCGAAAGGAGGACTCTCCTGGTTGCAGTCGAATTATGCAGAGATGCTTCAGAGACCTGCGATCACGTTGAAGGGGATTGGGTATGGAACGGACGGTTTGGGATCTCTCACGCCTGTATGGGGCATGGAGAGAAGCCGCAGCGCTGAATGTCGTGTTTCAACCCTTGGTGCACATTCCCAGCGGCCAGGCTTTTGGCTTTGAGGCCCTCAGCCGACCCCAATTGAACCGGCAGTCCATCCCCATTGGCATCTTGTTGGAATCCGCTTCTACGGTCAACCAACTGTCCGACTTTGATCGTTTCGCCCTGCCGGCGATTCTGAACAGCGCCAGCCAACTAAACTATCCCGAGGCGCTCCGGCTGTTCATCAATTTTTCGCCCTTGACCCTCTTGAATCCGGACTTTATCTTTGACGCCTTTCGGGCGCCGGGCATTCGCATTAAACCCGCCCAAGTGGTGATCGAAATCTCGGAGCGGGAATCCATTCCCGAGGCGATTGATTTGGAGAGCCTCTTGATGCCGTATCGCGATGCCAACATGAAAATCGCCCTGGATGACTTCGGTGCCGGCTATTCAGGCCTCAACCGCCTCGTCAGCCTGCAACCTGATTACGCCAAGATTGATCTGAATTTGGTCCGGGACATTGACAAAAACGCGGCCAAGCACGCCTTGGTGGAAAGCACTGTATTATTTGCCGGGCGTTCTGGACAATTGCAACTGTTGGCGGAAGGCATCGAAACCCCGGCCGAACTCGCCGCCCTGCACGAGTTAGGCATTTCGCTGGGACAAGGCCATTTGCTGGGACGTCCCAAATCGCACCTCAAGGTCAAACGGCACCGGATTCCGCTCGATGTCCGGCGGCACATCCCGGATGAGTATGAACAGCTGCAGTCCTTCATCAACACCGCTCACCGCCTCATCGACGGCGTGGGCTCGGGCGAAGGCTTGGTCAGCCATATCGTGCATCTCGCCGGACGTCTCTTGGCCGCCGATGCTGTCAGTTGGTGGAAGCCTGACGGCGAATGGCTCCGCCTCAAATATGCCCTGCCCGATTTACCGGACGATCTGCAAGTTGTCTCATTCAGCAACCCCAACCCCAGCTATCACGCCATGGTGCAGCGGCGGACCATCATTTTCCAAACTGCTGCGGAGTGCGCAGCCTCGCCGCTTGGTCCCCGTCTCCAGTATCAATCCATGATGTTGGTGCCGGTGACGGATCGCGCCCAGAGCCAGTCTCTGCTCGTCATTGCATATCACCGGCCGCTGCAAATTCGCCCGCAGGAAATCAAGATTGCGGAAGGATTGGCGCGCCTGATGGCATTGGGCACCTTTTCGAGTGCCCCAGGCCTTGAAGCGGAGACACCGGGTGTAGGCGAACCGCTTTTTGAAGCGATCTCCAGTCTGGTTGTTCAGGAAGATCTGGACTCGCTGCTGGCCAAGGTGATGGAGGCCGCCTTGTCGGTCAGCGGCGGACACTTGGGCTACATCGGCCTTCTGACGCCGGAGACGCTGCACGCCGTCACAGCGGCCAAGGAGTCCTTCGAGTTCGACCGCATGGACCTCTTTGATCCCCGCACGGACGATGGGCGCGGACCGGTGGGCCAAGTGCTGCGCCTGCAGCAGCCGGTTGTGATTCAAGACATCACCTTGGAGCCCACATTGACCCCTTGGCGTCAGGAGATGCTCGCCGACGGCATTCAAGCCGCGCTCGGCCTGCCCCTTATTTCCAACGGCACCATGCTGGGCATTCTCAAGGTGTACCACAGCCACAGGTATGGATTTGAAGCCGGCCGCATTCGTCGCTTGGAAGCGCTGGCGTCCTTGGCTACGGCCATCATCCTGAAATGGCAGGAGGAGCATGGCACCCATCAACGCTATGTTCACGAGAAGACCGACGTCATTGTCAGTCTCCTCCCGCGCCTCATGACGGCCTCTGCCCAAGAGGGATACGCCCTCGTGGAAGAGGCGGTTTGCCGCGTCATGGATGGGGAGTTGTCCGGCCTCTTGACGCTCCAGTCAGGCACGCTCACGCCTGCCGATTCTCAAGATCCCATTCCGGAAGCATATCGGGAGACTGTTCTCGAGGCGAGCCATGACGCGGTCCGGAAGCGGTGCGTGGTGATTCGTGAGAACAAAACCCCCGAACACCAGATCGCGGCTATGCCGATCCTCATCGGCGGCGAGGCTCACGGCGCCATTTGGGTGGCCTCAACCAAGCCCGCATCGCTGAATCACGCGGAATTGACGGAGCTCCTCTCACCGCATCTCATGATGCTCTCCTTGACAGCCGGCGCGCACCTGGTGCTGCAGGAGCGCCGCTAGCCCCTTACGAGGCATTGTCCCGCCATATGTGGGCCCCGAGTTGAGCTGCCGCCTCGGCAATGTGGGGGTGGCAGGTCCACATCATCACCTGCCGGTTCTTGGCCACCTCATTCAGCACTTGCAGCGTTCGATGGGTGCGTTCCGGGTCGAAATTCACCAGAATATCATCAAACAAGAGCGGCATGGCATGTTCCTCTCGGTCACCCATGGCCTCAATCCAGGCGAGCCGCATCGCGAGGTACAATTGCTCCTGGGTGCCCCTTGACAACTGCTCCGGGCGAAGCCGGTGGCCATTCACCCCCTCAACCTCGAGACTGGCCTTGCCGTCCATTAGGGCTCGCACGCGGCCATACCGCCCTCCGGTCATCTCGGCAAAATAGGCCTCCGCCCGCTGCATCACGGCCGGCTGTCGCTCGTTCTCAAACACTTGGCGACTTTTTTGCACCGCGGTCTCAAGAATGGCAATCCGCGCCCAGTCCCGTGCCAACCCCTCAATCTCCGCCTCGGTGGTGGCGATTTGCTGGCGAAGCCACGAGGCCTCGCCATCATCCTCCAATTGACGCAACGACACCTCAACGTGCGCCAGCTCCGTTTCCAGCCGTAGCCGCTCTGTCCGCGCCTCCTCCAAGCGTCGGTCCGCTTCCGCCAGCTCCTGTTCCGCGGCTTCGAGGCCCGCTTCCGTCAAGCTCCGGAGCCACGCTTGGTCAGCCTCTGGCAAGGCCTGCCACCCCGCCTCAATCTCCGCGATTCGGGAGTGGAGCTGCCGGCGCTCTTCGGCACGCCGTTTCTCGGATTCAAATGCCGCATAGGAGTCAAGGCCCGCCTTGCCCAACGCATGCGTCAGGAACCCCTCGTCGCGCTCGAGAAGGAGTCGCGCGGCCTCATGCTGGCTGAGGGCGCGAGCGCGGTGTTCAGCCTTTTGCGTCCATTCTCGAAGCCCGTCGTGCACCCGGGACAATTCGTGCCTTAATACCCGCCATTCGTCAGGACGCCAGTCGGGGCGCAGTCCGAGTTGCATCAGCGCCGGTCGGATGGCCCCCAAAAACGGCGCCCAATCCGCCTCAACCTTCTCCAGCACCTGACCCGCCGACCGCAACCGGGCTCTCCACGACTCCAGCGCTGGCAACTCGTCCAAGATGTCGGCAACATCCTCGCCCTGCCATCCTGAAAGACCCAAAGGATTCAGGAGATTCTCCCAAGCCGCCTCGGCCTCCGCCAATTGCTGGCCCAGTGCGTCCCGCACGCGCTCCTCTTCGATAAGTTTTCGCCGCGCTGTCTCCCGCTGGTCCACATGCTGCTGGTATTGGGGTATGGCCGAGCGCAAGCGATCAAGCGCCTCAGCGATGGCTGATGCCGATGAGCCGCGCGGCATGGCCAGCCGTTCCGCCACCAATTGCATCGCCTCCAATCGGCCCTGAGCCTGTCGACTGCGCCGCACCGCGATAACCATCAAAGTGGCCATAAGAACCACCACAGCGCCCAGCACAACGGCGGCCGCCATGGTGGGGTGCAGAAGGCCCGCCAATACCGTCAGGAGGATTGCGGAAGCCAGGAGCCCCACCTCAATCCCCAACCGCACGGGATGCAAGCTCAGCGCGTCGCGAAAGCGCGCTTCAAGAGCGCCAAGCTCTTCGAGCGTCGCTATTTGAGGCGGTTTTATGGCGGACGACTCGACGGCCTCGAGCTGGCCGGCCGCTCGCGCCCGCACCTCGTCACCTGCGCGCACGTTTTGCCTGGCTTGCTCCCGGACACGCCAGGCTCCCTCAATGGCACGCTTCAATGGCGGCTCGCCAGCCATCACCCGGTCAACCAGCGGTTCCGGGAAGGCTTCCAGCGCGGCAGCCAACGCACTCTCCGCTTCGGCCCGGCGCTCTTGTGCGGCGTCCCAAGCATCGCCAAGTCCATCGAGCCGCCCAATCCATCCGTCCAACTCCTGTCCCCAGGCTTCATGCCATGCCCCCTGAGCCTGAAAGGGAGCCAGCAACGCCTCCGCCTCGGCCAACGCCTCACGGCGGGCTTCCAGGGCGTGCCGCGAGGCCTCTCGGGCCTGAAAGGCCGCCTCAATGACTTCCGGAAGCTCAGATTCCCCGTACGAAACCGCTCCATACTGCTGAAACTGACGGGAGAGCGCCTGCCAACGAAACCCCTCCGCATGCCTGGCCAGTCGGCGATCCAGCCGCGCCCTCACCGCCTCCCACTCGGGAATCACATCGTGGTCCAACGTCTGCATGCGTGTCCGAATCGTTTCCTGTTGCTCACGCCACACCTGATAGTGACTCCAATCTTTGTGGTGGGCGGCCAGCTCTTGCTGCAGCTGCTCCAACCGCTGGATGGCCTGGTTGAGTGCCGGCTTTTCTCCTTTGGGAAGGAACAGCGCCTGCCGTTCCTTCAATAGCCGATTCTGAAACTCCACGATGGAGACCGCCCCGGTTCCCAGTCCCGCACTGTAGATCCGTCCGCGCACCTCATCCTGATCCAATGTCTCGAAGGCTTGCAGCTCACCGAGGCCAAAGGCATAGAGCGACTCAAAGACATTCATAGAGACGTGGTTCAACCAACTCTGCAGGAGATCGGCTCGGACTGGAGAGCCGTCCAGCATCCAGCGCGCCTGCTTTTGACGGATGATGCGCAGTTCATGGACGCCCTCCTGCAGCCAGAGCTCGCCGGCGACACCCGACTCCCGGTACCGGGCATAGCTGTGGCTTTGAAGTCCCCACAGCATAATGCGAATGAAGTCCAGCATGGTGCTCTTCCCCGCCTCGTTGGGACCATACCAAAGAGAGAGCCCAGCTGGCAGGGGGCCGATTTCCACCCCGTGAAACGCACCACAGCGTTCCATGATCAATCGCTGAATTTGCACGCTAGCCCTCTCCCTCGATCCATGCCTTGACCGCGCTGTGGGTAGATTCCCTCAAGGCAGTTCGGCCTTCCTCCCCGATGAGCCGCGCTCTCAAGCCCTTCATGCTGGGTCGCGCAAAGAGCGGCCGCAGCACATCGAGAAGCGCCTCCTCGTCATCCATCAAGCGATCCAGTTGACGCAACGTCTCACTCCAAAAATCCTTCGTTCCCTCGAAGGCGGAGTTGACCGCCGAAGCGCGGAACACGATATCCGCCACCATGGTCCATGATGATTGCCCAACGTTGGGAATCCATTGCCGCAAGAAGGCTTGGCGATCCTCCGCCCGCATGAGTTCCCGCGCCAGCCGCTCGCTCGGTTCTTGCACCTCAATGCGGACGATGACCGGAAGGGGCGCGTCCAGTTGGTCGAGCGCGTCGCCCACAACCCGTACCAACGCTCCTTCGTCCGGCACGGAGCGGCCTTCAATCCGGATGGTTTGCCATAGGATGCGCGACGCCGGTTCGAAGTCCAGCGAGACCCCGTGGCGGTCATCCACAGAGACCAAATACGCACCTTTGATGCCGCTCTCTAAAATGTGCCGTCCCTGTGTGTTGCCGGGATAGACCACCCAAGGATGTGCCGACAGCACCTGGCGGGTATGCACATGCCCGAGCGCCCAATAGTCAAAGCCCGATTGGATCATCTCGGACAACCGCGCCGGCGCATAGTTGTCATGCCCTGGCTGCCCATCCACGTTGGCGTGCAGCACGGCGATGTGAAAAGGCGCGGTGCTCTCGGGCACGAACTGAGGCACCCAGTTCTCCTTGACGGCGCTCTCGGGGTACGACATGCCTTGTATTTCGGCAATGGCGTCCTTCCCCTGAAAGGCAGTGAACCGGCCCACCCGGCCCGCTGGGAAGACGTGCACATTCTGCGGCCAGCGCATGCCGCCAGGATCCCACGGGTCGTGATTGCCGTGGGCCAAATAGACCCGAATGCCATGGTCGGCCAGCCGGTCAAACTGGCGATGAGCCTGAAGCCGCGCTCGCATGGAATGTTCCCGGGAATCGTAGAGATCGCCCGCGATGATGACGAAGTCCACGCGCTCCTCAATCGCCCGACCCACCAAGTGATCGAAGCTCGCAACGGTCGCCTGGCTCAGTTCCTCGGCAAGATGCGGCCAGCTCTGGCTGATGCCGCGAAAAGGCGTATCCAAGTGGACATCCGCCATGTGGAGAAATCGAAACACAATGCACCGCCATTCATTAGTAGGTCAAATTGAGACCGCCATCGACCGGTATCCAGCATCCCGTCATATAGCTGCTCTCGTCGCTGAGGAGAAACGCGACGACCGACGCCACCTCGTCAGCCCGGCCCATGCGTCGGAGAGCAATGCGCGGCTCAAGCGCTGCCCTCACCGAATCAGACTGGGGCCCGCTGCCTTCCTCAAGCGCTCCCGGAGCCACCCCGTTGACCCGGATTGACCGGGCACCCCATTCCGCCGCCCAATGACGCACCAAGCCATACAGCCCGGCTTTCGCGGCGCCGTAGCCTGCTGCGGGGCCTGCCGAGCTGGCATAGCGGGCATCCACGCTTCCCACCAGCACCACCCGCGCCCCTTCGACGAAATAGGGGGACAACAGCTTCCCGAGCACAAAGGCAGAGGTCAGATTCACTCCCAGCATGCTGGTCCATTCGTCCGCCGTGGTGGCTTCCGTGTGGTCGCTGTAGACCAGGCCGGCCCCATGCACAAATGCCGCCACACGCGGCTTCTCGCGCTCCAACCAGGTTGTCATCGCCGGTTTCCACACCTCTGGCGAATCCCGAAAATCCATTGACAGCCACGTCATCCCGGGGCCCTCCAGCGGCGTGCGTCCCAGTGCCACGACTTGCCACGCTGGCGCGATCCGCTCCACCAGCGCGCGGCCCAACGCGGAACTCAGTCCAGTGCCAACGATTACCGGATGATCCATCATCGCCTACACTCGGATAAGCTCACCCAATTGGGGTAAAGATTGGTATGATGGAACATGCGAGTATCGGCCGACTTAGAAAGGATGACCAGCATGCCAGATTCCCTCTTTCGTTTCAGTCCAAGACCCAATCGGGCCCACGAAATTCAATGGCGCCCTTGGGGCGCTGACGCATTTCACGAAGCTCAAACCCAAGATAAGCCTATTTTACTCTCCATTTCCGCCGTATGGTGCCATTGGTGCCATGTAATGGATGAGACCACCTATTCAGATCCTCGCATTATTCAACGCATCAATGAGCGTCTCCTGCCCGTTCGTGTCGACAATGACCAGCGGCCCGACGTCAACATGCGCTACAACATGGGGGGATGGCCCACCACCGCCATTCTAACCCCGGCCGGCGAAATTATTACCGGCGGCACCTATGTCCCCCCGGATCAAATGATCGCGCTCTTGGACCAAGTGGAACAATACTGGGAACAAAACCGGTCCTCGATTGGCAACCAGTTGACCGAGCCGACGCTTCCGGCCCTGGCGGACACCCCGACCCCGGACCACGCCATCTTGGAAGAAATCATTGAGGCCGTACGCCAGCAGTTTGACCGAGCCTACGGCGGAATTGGCGTCATGCCCAAGTTCCCCCAACCGGACGTGTGGGAATTGCTCTTATCGCATTTCACCGCTACCGGCGACGGTTCGCTCGCGGGCATGGCGGTTCGGACACTGGATGCCATGGCTGGCTCCAATGTGTATGACCAAACGGCAGGCGGGTTTTTCCGATACTCCACCACGCGTGAATGGACCATCCCGCATTTTGAAAAAATGCTGGAGGATAACGCGGACCTGGCGCATTTGTATTTGCGCGCCTTTCAAACACTAGGTGACGAAGCCTACCGGCAAATCGCCGACCACCTGTTGGGGTGGGCCAACCGCGCGCTGATGGGGGATGACGGTCTGTGGGGCGGTTCCCAAGACGCGGACGAAGAATATTATCGATTGCCTCCGGAGGAGCGCGAGAAGCGCGCCGAACCCTATGTCGACCCGACCATCTACACGCATGCCAATGCCCTGATGATTCAGAGCCAATTGCTGGCGGCCAGCCTGATTAACCCGACACAATATGGCCCCATCGCCTTGACTGCGCTGGAGGCGCTCTATGACCGCATGTGGGATGACGAAGCCGGCCTCTACCACCTCGACCGCGGCGACCAGCCGGAACTGCCGGGACTTCTGGTCGACGTGGCCCAAGTGGCGCTGGCGCTCTTGGATGGCTATGAATACACAGGGGACCCTCTGTTCCTCGAGCGGGCCCACACAGTGCTGGAATGGGCCGATGCGCACCTCTGGGAGGGCCGCGTGTACTGGGACCAAGTGGAGCGCAACGACGAAGAAGCTGTGGGGCGCTTGAAGCACCGTCAGCAGCCGCTCAAGGAGAACGCGGTCATGGCACGCGTCTGGATGCGCATCGGCACCATCGAAAACGACGAGGACGAGGTGGCCAAGGGCCGAGCCATCTTGGGGGCCCTCGCCCCATATGCGAAGGATCAAGGCATCTTCGGGGCCTCGTGGGCGTTGGCCACCGACATGGCTGAAGCACCGGAACTCACTGCCACCATTGTGGATTCAGCCAGCCATTCTGGGGCGGAATTGCGCCGAGCCATGTTTGGCGTCTTTGACCGGCGTCGCGGCATCCGCACCTGGCCGGTGGGCACTCGGGAATTTTCCGCCTCGGGACTTCCTGAAATCCCGTTGCCGGCACTCTACATCTGCCGAGGCACGGCATGCGCCGCCCCCGTCACGGAACCGCAGCAAATCATAGATGCCCTGCGGTCGCTGATTTTCCCGGAGGGAGAACCGGGATCCCCAATGATGACGCCTCCCGCCGAATGACGCTAAGCGAGCCTCCCCATCACCGGGGAGGCTTTTTACGACTGCGGGGGCACTTTCAAGGCCGCACGGTCCACCACCATCGCATCGCCCCACAGGCGCTCCAAGTTGTAGTAATTGCGCTCTTCCTCGGTAAACACGTGCACCACCAACCCGCTATAATCCAATAGAACCCAATGGGCCCGCGATCCTCCCACCCGATTAACCGGTTTCAGACCGCGGGCTCCCAACGCCTCTTCTATGGCATCCGCGATGCTCTGCACCTGGATGAGGTTCATCGCCGACACAATGACAAAATAATCCGCAATAAGCGTCACCTCGCGCATGTCGAGAATCGTGACCCGTTCGCCCTTTTTGCCTTCCGCGCTATCCGCTGCCACCAAAGCGTTGGCTAATATGTCGTTCGTGGTGATGCCTCCTGTCCGTGAGAATCCATTCCGTCCCTTATGCCCGGCACGCACTGAGCGCATCCAGCATGTCGGGATGGGGAGTTAGTCCCCTTGCATGAAGATATGCCAGTGTATGCTCCAATACCGCACAATACCCGCCAGCGAGGTCTTCCAGCGCGCGCTGCAGCAAATCGGCCCGCTCCGCATATTGGCGGCCCGGCTCTACCCCATCGGCGATAAAGAGCGCCTGGCCCAGCGGATCCAGATTCTTCCGGCCCGTGGTGTGGTAGCGCACAGCCTCCCAAACAACGGGAGACCCCGCGCCCTCCAACTCCAGCCACCGCGCCGCAATGGCGCCGTGCAGCAACAGGGGTTCCTGTTGCTCCTCCGGACCGATGTGGACATCCAGGCGCCGAGCCTCCTCCACAAGTTGAGGCCGCGCCATTTCCCGTGCCAAATCGTGGCCATACCCCGCCAAGCGGGCGGCCTCGCGGTCAAGATGATGCGCCTTGGCCAGATCCTCCATGACAGCCATCACCCGCTGAATATGGCCTTGGCGATGAGCGCTCAACGCTTGGAAGCGGTCCTCCAGGGTCAAAGCGGTCTCTCCTTCCCTTAATCTTGTCGCCATCTTACCGAGAAACAGCGCCTTCTGCAACGACGACAAAAGTCCTCGGCTTGCGCCGAGGACCGATGCTGAGTCTGACCAGGTGTGATTAGTACTTGCTTTGGCGAGGCCGCGCCTCGTTGACAATGATATCGCGCCCACCCAGCTGCGTGCCGTTCATCGCCTCCACTGCCTGCTCCACATCCTGATCTTCGACTTCCACGAAGCCGAAGCCGCGGGAGCGACCCGTTTCCCGATCGGTGATGATGCGTGCACTAATCACCTGGGCATGCTGGGCAAACGCCTCCGCAAGTTCGTCCTCGGACATACTCCAAGGCAAATTTCCAACGTACAATGTTTTAGCCACTTCGAATTCCTCCCTGTCTCTTCCTCAAGGCACCTGGCCAGGGACCCAGGCACCCGGTTCGCAATCTAATCCACTCGGTACGGATAAGGAAGCTCCGTGATGCTGGGAAACCACTGGACTTGAGAACAGTATGAACATTTCCGGCGTCGTTCATGCCTCCAATCGCGCATACACGCGGTTCTTGGCGATGTAGTCCTCTACCGCCTCAGGCACCAGATATTTGATTGACAACCCGTGCTGCAACCGTTCCCGAATCTGACTCGAGGAGATGGCCAACGCCGGCACCTCCAAGGGATGGATTCGAGCCACACGCTCGGCACCCAACTGCTGTTTCAGCGCTTGAATCCGTTTCAGAGAATATCCGGGACGACTCGCCGCAATCAATTCGGCGTTGCTGAAAATACTATCGGGATGATGCCACGTCACGATATCCAATATGGCATCGGCCCCCGTGATGAAATACCACGCTACGTCCGGGTCGAGCGCTCTGAAATAGGCCAACGTATCGCTGGTGTAGGACGGACCGCTGCGGTCAATCTCCACCCGCGAAATTTCGAAGCGCTGGTTTGAAACAATGGCCAAAAACGTCATTAGATAGCGATGCTCGGAGTCGGCTACAAATAAGCCAGATTTATGGGGAGGCTCTCCCGACGGAATAAATATCACCTGATCCAGGTTGAATGCATCCCGAGCCGCTTCTGCCGCGACGAGGTGACCGTAATGGATTGGATTGAACGTGCCTCCCATAAGCCCTATGGCTCGACGCCCTTTAACCATTGTGACCCCAATTCGACGTGGTTTGCGGCAATTCCTCTATTTTGCAGCTCATGCCTCATCTTCTTCTTCGGCGGTCAAATCATCATCGCGAAAGAAGAGCAATCCATCGCCCACCCATACCGATGTGTTGTTTGCCACTTTGGCCCGGCGCAGCGCTTGGACGACGCCGCGACGGCGCAAGTACTCCACAAAATAGTTCTCCGCATTGGCGTTGCCCCAGAGCGTCATTGAAGCGCGCTGCTCCACGTCGCCGACAATCCGGACGGCATTGTCGCCCTCCGGCACCACCCGATACCCGCGCACGGCCGGCTGTTCGATGGCCTCGCGCCGCACCGGCTCGGGGGCTGGGTTCACGTCCAATAGGCGGCGGACACGCCACATCAGATCGGCAACGCCGTCTCCGGTCACGGCCGAGATGCCGTACACCTGGGTTCCGGGGAGGAAAGCCCGAAACTCCTGCAGCCGGACATCGCTGCCGGGAACGTCCAACTTGCTTCCCACCAGCAGCATCGGTTTTTGGGCGAGCTCTGGCGAGAACGCCAGCAATTCCTGCAAAATCACCTGATAGTCCTCGAGCGCGCTTCGTCCACTCTCCGGACTCATGTCCACCAAATGCACCAAGATGCGCGTCCGCTTCAAATGGCGGAGAAAAGTGTCGCCCAGCCCAGCGCCTTGGTGGGCGCCCTCAATCAATCCCGGAACGTCGGCAATGACGAAGGGATCGCCGTAGTCAGCCACCACGCCGAGATTGGGCACCAACGTCGTAAACGGGTAGTTGGCAATCTTGGGACGGGCCGCCGACACCACACTAATCAGCGTACTTTTGCCGGCATTGGGAAATCCGACCAGTCCCACGTCTGCCAACAAATTCAGTTCGAGCTTCACCGTTCCGGACTCGCCAGGCTCTCCGCGCTCGGCCACCTTGGGGGCCCGATGCGTGGAACTCACAAAGTGGACATTGCCCTTGCCGCCGCGGCCGCCTTGGGCAATAATCGCGGTCTCGCCTGGATAGATGAGGTCCGCAATCACCTCGCCATTTTCCCGCGTCACCAACGTTCCCGGAGGCACCTTCACCAGCAGGTCTTCGCCGTCGCTCCCGTGGCGCCGATTGTTTCCGCCCGGTTCTCCGTCCGGGGCACGGAAATGGCGCTGCTGGCGGAAGTCCATCAGGGTGTTTAATCCTCCATCCACCTGAAACACGACATCGCCGCCGCGGCCTCCATCGCCTCCTGCTGGGCCGCCATTAGGGACGTACTTCTCGCGCCGAAAGGCCACCGAGCCGTTGCCTCCGTTGCCCGCTTGGACAAATATGGTGACCTCATCCACAAACATGGGTATCCTCCTGCCTTTTACATGCGTGCCGATGTTTCCTTTGACGCGCCGGTGGGTTGGCCTCGGCCAAACACCGTTGCGGTGCCGTCTGCAACCCGGAACCAGCCACGCGGAGGCCGGTTGGGCGATTCGGCAATCTGAATCCGGAATCGGGAGCCGCGGAACTGCACGTCAATCGCGGTCCCTGTCATACGCATAGCTTGCGCCAACCGGCGTTCCAGCATCCGCGCCAGGCGGGCGGTGGGCACCAAACTGTCCAATCCCGACCATCGGATGATGACACCGCGTTCTTCCCCTCGGGCGTCCCATCGCATAAACAGGTAACTCCATTGGCTGGGCATCCCCCGAAACCAACGGGATTGGGCCGTCTCGGCATCCAACAAGGCTTGCAGAGCCTCTTCAGCCTTCGCGGACGCCCCCAGTTGCAGCCAGCCTGTCACCAGTTGCAACTGGTTGGCCAGACGATGGCGACGCTGACGCATGATATGAATCGTCTCGCGCCGATGTCGAAAGGCAGTCCACTCCACCGCATACAGCACCAGAACCGCCAACGCGAAAAGGCGCCAAGGGCGGTGCAACTCGTAGTCCACCGCCCCTAACGCCAACAACGCTCCAATGCGAACAAAGAGGCCTCTCACCGCCGTAACGGAGGTTACTGGGCTTCGGTTACCGGAACAATGTCAATCTCGCGACGGGTGTGGCTGCGCTCCCGAAACTGCACAACCCCATCCACCTTGGCATACAACGTGTAGTCGCGTCCCATGCCGACGTTCTGACCCGGATGAAACTGGGTGCCCCGTTGACGGATGATGATCGAACCAGCAGACACCAATTGCCCCTGATGGCTCTTCACACCCAGCATCTTGGGGTTGGAGTCACGTCCGTTACGGGAACTTCCGCCACCCTTTTTGTGTGCAAACAATTGTAACCGCATTTGCAAGCCCTCCCCAAAATTTCTCGCTAAAATTATCGCACTCGCTCATCGAATCGAACCGCATTCGGTTCGGTCTCGGCGAGGTCTTTGAGTCCCGCTGCAATGGTTTCCACCACCGCCCGGGCCTCTGATGACAGAGGCTGGCGAAACGCCAAGTCTGCATCGCCGGGGTCCACTGATCCCATCGGGCTCTCATGCAAGACCGTGTTGAGACCAATGATTAAGGTTTCCACCAGCGCGCTTGCGGCCGCGCACACAATGTCTTGACCGTAAGCCCCGCGATCGGCGTGTCCGGTCACCGTCAAACGGGCCGGTTCACCTGCCGCCGTGCGCCACAGGCGAACCTGAATCATTAGAGCTCAATACGCTCGATGCGCACACGGGTGTGGTACTGGCGATGCCCTTGGCGGCGGCGATAATTGCTCTTAGGCTTGTACTTGAAAACCAAAATTTTCTTGCCGCGTTCTTGCCCCAAAACCGTTCCATAGGCCTTGGCGCCGGAAACATAAGGCGTGCCGATGACCGGTTCGCCTTCGTCACCAACCACCATGAGCAAATTGTTGAACGCCAGTTCTTCCCCGGGCTCGCCCGGCAACTTCTCTACCACCAAAACCTGACCGGGCTCCACGCGGTATTGCTTTCCCCCGGTTTCAATCACTGCATACACAAGAAAGTCCTCCTCATCCTGAGGTACCGTTAGTCCAATGCATGCTATCATACTCCCGGTTTCTTGTCAAACGACGGACTCCCTTGAAAGCCTTCCTTCGACCGCAAAGCCGCGGTCTCACGGATGGTCAGCGAGTGCCCGCGTGAGGCCGACGTATGCGACGCATGCGAAACATTTTAAACAACCATTGCACCAGCCACTCCAAACGGCGCCGCGAAGCGAGCACCGCAAATCCGGAGACCACACCCACCAGTCCACCAAACAGCACATCTGTCGGCCAATGCACCCCGACATAGACCCGCGCCCAAGCTACAGCAAGAGCCAGCAACAGCGCCCATAGCCCATCGGAAAGTCCGGCAAACAGCAGGCCCACCGCAAATCCAAAGCTTCCCGCGGCATGATCACTGGGAAAGGATGTATCGCGGGGGTGGGTGATTAACTGATGGACAATATGCGGTTCCAAGACAAACGGCCGCGCCCGATACGGTGTCACATGCGAAACGATGACATTAATCGCCAATGCCACCACGCCCGACACCACGGCGTAAATGACAGCCCGACGCGCGCGCGTTTGGCGCCAGGGCGGCCAAAACCACATCACAAGGAATATGAGGGCCCAGATTTCTGGTGCGAATTTGGCCAGCACGACGCCCAGCAAATCCAAAAACGCAGAATGCCCCGCAGGGGCATTAATGAAATGTTCGACATGGACATCAAACCCGTTGACGCCTTGCGGATGACTCAATGAGGTCCCTCCATCTCCAGTTGTGTGATAAGGTGTTGGGTATGCCACGGAGACTTCAGCCCTGAGGGCTTCTTCCCCCTCAACGGTTGCCGCGGCATCAATGTAACGGGAGGGACTCATGAATCATACCGCGCCATCAGACTCCAAGGAACGCCCCGCGTTGCCGCCTGCCGTCATTACTGTGGGCATTGTGAGCTTTTGCACGGATTTATCCACGCAAATGGTTGGCCCGCTCCTACCGCTGTTTTTGACCAGTGTGCTCGGTGCGCCCGTCTGGGTCTTTGGGTTGATTGAAGGGGTTGGAGCCGGCATAGCCGGCGTTCTCAAGGTGTTTTCAGGATGGCTTTCCGATCGGATCGGTCATAGGAAAGGCTTGATGATGCTGGGCTATGCCATATCCAATCTCTCCAAACCGCTGTTGGCGCTCTCCGGCGGCTGGGGGCAGGTGTTCGTCATCCGGGGCATTGAACGGGTGGGCAAGGGCTTTCGCACCGCCCCACGCGACGCCTTGTTGGCCGACGTCACCACGCCGGCCAATCGCGGCCGTTCGTTCGGCTTTCGGCGCGCCATGGACGAACTTGGCGCTGCGTTGGGACCGTTGGCAGCGGCCGCCGTTCTGCTGTTGACCCATAACCACATCCCCACCGTCTTCGCCCTCACCGTGATCCCCGGCCTAGCCGCACTGGTCGCACTGGCTACCCTGAAGGAAACCCGGAAGACACGAGATGCGTCCCGACCTCGTCCCACGCTCAGCCTGAAGCATTTCCCGCGCCGCTTTCACCGTTTTACGCTCACCGCTGGCGTCTTGGCGCTGGCCACCTTTTCGCAAGGCTTTCTCGTCCTTCGCGCACGGTCGCTAGGCATGAACGCGGCGCTCATCCCCATCGCCTACTTTCTCATGAACGGAGTCGCCAGCGCGCTATCCATGCCATCTGGAACCTGGGCCGACCGCCTGGGCAAGCGTCCGGTGCTGCTGGTGGGTTTCGGCCTTCTACCGCTCGCCTACTTAGGATTCGCTGAAGCCCGGAGCGCGCTCTGGATCTGGCCTCTTATGGCGTTCTATGGGGCCTTCATCGCGCTCGTCGATGGGAACCAGAAGGTGTATGCCGCAGAGTTCCTATCCCCACAGGACCGGGGCACTGGCCTTGGCACCTTCAACGCACTGATTGGGCTCACAGAGCTTCTCGCCTCGCTGGGTGCGGGCATTCTCTGGCAGGCTTGGGGGGCGCCCGCAGCGTTTTTCGCAGGCGCGCTCGTCGCAGCCTTCGCGTTTGTGATGCTCTGGGCGTCACCGAACTCCCCCGCGGGACCTGCAACGACCGCCTAAGCCTCCGATCCTGTAAGGAACAAAGACCCCCGGCATCCATCCGCCGGGGGTCTTTCCCATGGTTCCGTTTAGTCGCCCTCGCTGACGGCGGCCACTTCATCCACCGTGGACGCCTTGGGGATGATGCGGGCCGTCGCAAACGTGCGCAACGCCCGCACGATTTCCACCGTGACACGCTCACCCACATGGGATCCGCCGTTTTCGATGTCAATCACATATCCAGACAGCCGGGCAATTCCGTCCTTCGCATTGGTGGCATGCCGCTCAGCGATGTCCAGTTCCAAGCGGTCGCCGTCGTGCACAGGGAGGGCGCGCTGCTCCACCACCGATTTTGGTCCCACCGCGACAAAGTCCACGTGGTTGATGTCCACGACGTCCACGCCCCGCACAAACACGGAACGCTGCGTGTCATGCTCCAGCGTGCGCAGGTTGCTGCCGCCAGGGCCAATGAGGTGCGCCGCCACCAAAGGATGGGTCTCCACCAAGAGCGCCTCCGCATCGGTCTCGCGAAACTTTTCCATGATGCGGTACCGTACTCGGCGCGCCACCACATCCTCCGACAGGACATGCCCCCGTCCCTCGCACACCGGACATACCCGCGTCACTTGATTCAACAGCGATTCCCGCACCTTCTTGCGCGTCATTTCCAAGAGGCCGAGGCGCGTCAGGCCCAGCACCGTGACGCGGGTGCGGTCGTCGCGCAACGCCCTTTGGAAGGTCTTGATGACATCTGTCTGGTCCGCTTCATTTTCCATGTCAATGAAGTCCACCACCACAATGCCGCTGATATCCCGAAGACGCAGCTGACGGGCAATTTCGACCGCCGCCTCCTTGTTGGTGGCCAACACGGTATCGGACAAATCGGTGGTGCCCACGTTCTTGCCCGTATTGACGTCAATGACGGTCAGCGCTTCGGTCTCATCAATCACCAAGTAGCCTCCGCACTTCAGCCATACCCGTCGCTTCAAAGCTCGATCCAATTCCGCTTCGATGCCGCGCGCCTCGAACAGCGGCACTGGCCCTTGGTAGAGCTCAATGCGGTTCTTGAGGCCAGGAGATAGGGATTGCGCCGACTCTCGCGCCTTCATATAGGCATGCGGATCGTCAATGATAAAACGGTCCACACTCTCGTCCAGATGATCGCGCAGGCTGCGCGCGATGAGCCCCGCCTCCCGGTGAAGCATCTGCGGCGCCTTGACCGTTCGCCCCTTATGCCGTACCCGGGACCAGACCCGCCGAAGATAGGCCAAGTCCCGCATCAACGCCCGCTGCGAGGCCCCTTCGGCAACGGTGCGCACAATCAAGCCCATGCCTTTGGGACGCATGCGCTCCGCCATATCCCGCAGTCGATCGCGTTCGCGCTCACTGTCAATGCGACGTGACACCCCCACCGTTTCCGAATACGGTGTGAGGACCAGAAACCGTCCCGGCAGACTAATGTCTGTCGTGACGCGGGCGCCCTTGTTTCCAATGGGCTCCTTGGCAATCTGCACGACCACCTCTTGTCCGACTTTCAGCACATCTTGAATGGCCTTGGACTTTTTGTGGTCGCGATCTTCCGCATGGGCATCATCCACATAGAGAAAGGCGTTCTTTTCGAGTCCTAGATTCACAAACGCGGCCCGCATGCCTGGCAGCACGTTTTCCACGCGGCCTTTATATATATTGCCGGCAGCTTGATCCTCGTCTTCATGCGTAATATAGAATTCGACTAGTTGCCCATCTTCTACAATCGCTAAACGACTATCGTGTGGTCCGTAATTGATTAAAAGTTCTTTAAAAACTTTTGGCTCCGGCTCAATAGGGGCGCTATCCGCTTCGGCGTCCCCCAGGGATTTTTCGCCGGATGCATCTTCCGCCGTGTCAGCCACGACTAGGGCTGGCAAAATCCCCCAACGGCGACGCTTGCGCCGTGGCATATGAAACCCCTTTCTTAGATTCTCGAAAATTTCAAACTTTAAAGGAGGCACATCCTTATCCGGACATATCCTCACTGTCATCATACCATGATCTGCTACTCCGTCAATCAAAGCCAAGCTCAGTCGTTCGACAGCAACTCACGGATGGGCAGTTGAGGACCGTGTTCCCCCAATGCCTGCAACAAGGCCTCTTCGTACAGAATGCCCAACCGATGCATCTTTTCATCCAACACCACCACTCGGTGATACTTCAGTGGGCGCATGACTCGGATTACCTCGCTGATGGCCAAATCTCCCCGCACCGCAAAATCCTCGACCGTCCAGACCGGCCGTTTTTGAAATCCCAGCAGCCGCTGCCCAAGATCCCGGATGATGAGATAGGGCGCCTGATGCGGCGATTTGAACGCCCCCCAGTACAGAAAGGCGGCAAAGATACCCACCCCCAACTCCAGGCGGCCGAAAGCCAGCATCGCCAGAGAGGCAGCAAACAGGAGGCGGGCCAGCCACAATCCCCCTTCGCGCACCCGACGCTCGGACTCCTGGTATCCCACGGTGCGCTGCAGATACGCGCGGGCCAGGCGGCCCCCGTCCAACGGCGCCACCGGCAGGAGATTCAAGGCTCCAATGGCGAGATTAGTCTCAATGAAGAGTGTCACATATTGGGGATTGAAGGGCAGAATGCGATTGAACGCCCATGCGAAGGCGGCCCAAAAGAAGTTCAGAAGAGGTCCTGAGACGGCCACCATCGTTTCCACATACGGATCTTGGGAGTCAAGCCCGTGGATGCGGGCCATGCCGCCAAAGGGCCAAATCTCAATGCGCTCGATGTCCAATCCGTAGAGGTCTGCGACCACTGCATGCGTGAGTTCGTGCAGAGTGACCGCCAGAAATGCAATCGCCATCTGATGGCCATAACCGGCAACCCAATAGAGCGCCAGCACAACCACAAACAACGGGTTCAGCCGGACGCGGCGCCAGAGTGCTTTCCGCCTCATGCTAACCGTGGAGCCAACGCGTTCCGTACAGTCGCGAGGACAAGGGATTGAGAGGGTACCCATCGCGTGTGACCTGAATGCCAACGCGCGGGAGAGAGGTGCGTCCGATGGCCGTCGACGGACCTACTTTCTCGCCGACATGAACCGTCTTCGCGGGGACAATGCCCGTCAGAGTCACCAGGTAGCCGCCTTGGGCCGTCAGTGCGACCGCGTTCGCCTTGACGCTCTGGATTCTTCCCGCCACACCTGCCAGCACCGAGGCATGGCGGGCCACAGTCACTTGAATGCCCGCATCAAATCGAGCCTGGGCTCCCGTCCCGTGCCAACCGAACGACTGGGTCAAGCGCGCGCCAGCCAACGGCGGGATCCAAGACGGGGCACTGGCGCCGGCAGTGGACACCGGACTCGGAGGCAATAACCGGTTAACAAACCCGGAGTGGGGGATGGCCAATGTGGGAATCCGCGTATTGTCGGTGATCCAATAGCGGATTTCGACCAGTGCCGTGCGGGCAAATCGTCCTGAGGTGTGGGACATCAGCGCAATCGTTAGGAGAATCAGGCAGGCAACCACCCATCGCACCCAGCGCAGTGGGGGAGACGGGGTTGGCTCAGCGCTTTCGGCATGAGACCATGAGATATCCGGTTTAGCCATAGGAATCCCTCCGCTAGATCCTATGTCCAAGCAAAAGGGAGTATGTCCTTTCTAGGTAAGCGGCGAATAATAGATGGCCAGGGAGTGCGGCAAAATGCCGTAATCAATCAGCCAACGGGAGTCCTGCCGGGTAATTTCGTGCTGCAGGAATCCCCATTCCTCCCCCGACAGAATCGGCCCCACACGCCCAATCTTATTGAGGAGATAAAACGCGTAGCGCTTCGGCACGTGAAACGTCAAAATGCGGAATAGATGGATGTCGCGGGCAATGTGCCGGACGACATCCTCCAGCTTCATGCTCTGCGGCCCGCCGATATCGTAAATTTGACCAATCGTCCGATCCAGCCACAAGGAGCGGACGGCGATTTCCGCCACGTCTCCCACGTAGACGGGCTGAATCAGCGGCTTGGATTCCGGCAGAACGGCCCAGGGACGGTTGGCGGACTCCTCAAGGCGGCGAAAGGTGCGCGAGCCTTGCCCAAACATGAGATGCGGACGCAAAATGGTGTACTCGAGCCCCGAGTTCACCACCACTTGCTCCCCCACCCACTTGCTTTGCTGAAAACGGGTGGGCGCGTGGAATCCGGCGCCCATCGCGCTAATATAGATGAAACGCGTGATGCCGCGCCGCTGGGCTTCCAGCACCATCCGACGCGTTCCTTCCTCGTGCAGCGCCTCGACTTGGTCGGTCTCCCCGGGATGGTGCCCCGCACAGTGGATGATGGCGTCAAACGGCAAGTCTGGGCCGCTGAAATCGTCCGCCTTCAGGAGGTCGCCGACCATCGGCACCACGGCCAAGTCATCCCTCAGTTCCCGGGTCAGCCCCACCACGCGGTAGCCCATCCGCATCAAGCGCTGAGAGAGTTCTCGCCCGAGAAATCCGGTGGCTCCGGTCACCAACACATTTCGCATCGATTCGCCCCTTTTCCTTCCGAGGCCATATTCCACCCGAACGGTCCCTAATCCTTTTTTGTCGAAGCCTTTTTTGACCGATTGCGTGTTCCAGAGCGCGCCCACAACCGCTCCTCGATCCGGGCAAGCCGGCTTTGGATGCGGGCCAGCAACACAAAGATGCCGGCCAACACAGCCAAGTCCAAGGCCAGCATCACTAATCCATCAGCCTTCATGGGACCCTCCTGGCCGCAGAATCTGCGTAATGTCCTGGACTTTCACTTGGCTCACCAACCGCCCCTCAGGCTCCATCCATAAGAGGGGCCCGTCTTGGCAGCGGCCGAGACAATGGCTAGCCGTGAGACGCACGCCCGCGCGCGCTTTCCATGCCGGATGGGCCTCCAGCGCCTCCTGGAGAAATTCGGATCCGCGCAACTGGCAGGCTTTCCCTTGGCACACAAAGGCATGGATGCCATATGGGGGCACCCGGCCGCCATCCACGACGCGCTCCTGGGGCCGCACCAGCGCATAACGAGCTATCATGGGCAGAGCCAAACCTGCGAGGGCCGCGGGAACGGCCGCGGCACCGCCGAAATACAGCAAGGATCCGAGACTGATTCCGCCTCCCCACAAGGACAGCCATGCACCCCAGCCCGGCACGCGCCACCCGAGAAATGCGGTCTCCCCCACCAAAATTCCGCCGAAAAGCACCGGCATGCGGGCCCACAGCAACACACCCGCCGCCGTTGTCGCAAAGCACAAGACGCCGAGCGCGAACCGTTCGGCTCGCACTCGGCGCCCTCTAATCCAACTGACGGTGCATAAGAGTCCCCACCATAAAAAAATGTCCGTACGCAGGGCTACCATCGTCGTCGATACTCACGCTCCGGCCTCATGCGAAAGATGCGGAACAGCAACTGCACAAGCCATTCCAACCAGCCCCGCAGGCCCAGAACAATCAGGCCGGCAACAATGCCCACGGCCGCCCCCGCCAACACATCGGTGGGCCAGTGCAACCCGACGAAGACCCGGGCCACGGCGACGGCCGCCGCCAAAACCAATGCCCAGATGCCGTCCGAAACACCGGCAAAGAACAACCCCACAGCAAACCCGAAACTGCCGGCGGCATGATCGCTGGGAAACGACGAGTCCCGCTTATGCGCCAACAACTGATGCACAAGATGCGGCTCGAAGACAAAGGGGCGCGGGCGATAAGGAAAGCTGTGGCTCAGCACCACATTGATCACCAACGCCAGCACGCCAGCCACCACCGCGTACACCACGGCGCGACGAGCCCGATTCTGCTTCATGGGAGGCCAGAACCACATCAAGAGAAAAATCACAGCCCAAATCTCTGGGGCATATTTCGCCAGAACGATCCCGACATGGTTCAGCAACGGGCTGTACCGCGTCCAGCCATTCACGATAAGCTCCCAATGCTGGTCGAAATGGGTAACGGGAAATTGATGCGTCAAGGTTGTCCTCCTAAAATGTCCTGTTCAGCAAACTGGTTTGAGTATACCACAGGCGCTGTTTGAGCCACGGACGGCTTGTATCCTTGCACCTTCCGCCTTCCGTACACGTTTAGGAGAATCCCAATGGCCGCCGAATCCGCCAGAACGGCCGAACCTCCATAGCTCATGAACGGCAACGGCACTCCAGCAACCGGCATGATCCCGGCCGCCATACCAGCGCTCTCAATCACGTGGAACGCAAACATCGAGGCCACACCCGCCGCTAAAAGCGTGCCAAACCGGTCCTTGGCTTGAATGGAGATATACACCGCCCGCGCAATCAGCACCAGGTAGGTGAATAGAATGGCCATGGAGCCCACAAACCCCAACTGCTCGCCAATGGCCGCGTAGATGAAGTCGGTGTACGATTCCGGGAGAAAGCTGAACAAGTTGGCGTGCGCCCCAGCCAATCCGGCTCCCGTCAGTCCTCCGGTGCCAATGTCGATACGCGACTGAATAACGTTATACCCATTCCCTAGGGGATCCTTGTTCGGGTTAATGAACGCCGTGATCCGGTTCAATTGATAGGTGTGCATGATAGGGATTTTCACCCCGTACCGGTAGTGAAGATAGATCCAAAAGATGATCAGCCCCAGCCCTAAGGGAAAGACCAGCATCTTCAGCGGGGGCAACCCAGCCATGTACAGCATGCCAATTGTGATGGCCGCAAACACCAGCGTCGTTCCCAAGTCTGGCTGCTTGAGGATCATGAGCATCGGGATGCCCACATGCACCAGGGGCGACACCATGTCACGCCAGCGCCGCAGACTCTTCTTCTTGTCCAAATGGGTGGCCAACGTAATCACGATGGCCACTTTGGCAATCTCCGAGGGTTGCAGCTGAAACGGCCCCAGTTGAATCCACCGTTGCGCGCCCAAGGCGGAACTGCCGTGAACCAACACAATGCCCAAGAGTCCCACAGCAGCCCAATAGATATAGGGACTGATTTTCTTAAACTTCTCATAGTCCACCCATGCAGCAACGACCAGCACCACTGTACCAAGCAATAGCCAAATCATTTGGCGCTTGACGAAGTAGGTCGGGTCCGCAGTGGGTGCCCACGGTCTCGAAGCATTGGCGAGGACAAGCACGGATGCCCCCGCCAATAGATACATCAAGACCACGGTCACATAATCGAGTTGAAAACGTGTACGCCGATTGCCCACCGTCATCCAGCCCCTAATACGAAAGTGCTTCCAGTATAAACGAAGGCCGGGACACGGTCGAGGTGGACCTTATTGGCGCCGCTTACAAGGAATTCCGGTTGGTGGCTGCCTTTCTCCGAATTGGAATGTTGGCCACCAGTGCCATCGCATCGTCGTGGCGGGAAAAATCCACCTGAAATCCTTGGTCGTCAATATCAAGATATTGTGAAATGACCTTAACCAGATCATTCTTCAGGTTTTCCAGTGCCTGCGGGGATAAGCTCGCCCGGTCGTGAACCAGCACTAGACGGAGACGTTCCTTGGCCACTTCTTTGCTCGCGTCGTCCCGCCCGAAAACCCGCGCGAACAAATCAAACATGGCATTCCCCCCTCGGCTCACCCTTTGAGCCCCATCATCTTGCGCAGACGCCCGATAAATCCCTGGCCTTCGTCATCAAGCTTCATCATTGGCACATTTTCGCCCATCAGACGGCGCGTAATGTTGCGGTACGCCTCTCCAGCCCGGGATGCCGGGTTGAGTACAGCCGGTTCTCCACGGTTGGTAGACACCACAATGAACTCGTCATCAGGCACTACTCCGAGCAAATCGATGGCCAAAATTTCAATCATGTCATCGATGTCCATCATGTCGCCCTTTTTCACCATGCTAGGACGAATCCGGTTGACAATCAAGGATGGGTGATGTTTTTCCTCTGCCTCCAAGAGTCCGATGATGCGGTCCGCATCGCGCACGGATGAAACTTCCGGCGTTGCCACGACCACCGCCTTGTCTGACCCAGCGACGGCGTTCTTGAAGCCTTGCTCAATGCCGGCAGGGCAGTCAATCAGCACGAAATCGAACTCCTGCTTCATTTCCCCCACCAAGTCCCGCATTTGATCCGGGCTCACCGCAGTTTTGTCACGGGTCTGAGCAGCTGGCAACAAGTACAGGTTCTCAAACCGCTTGTCCTTAATGAGGGCATGCTTGAGCTTGGCGAAACCCTCCACCACGTCCACCAAGTCATAGACGATACGGTTTTCCAGCCCCATCACCACGTCCAAGTTGCGAAGACCGATATCCGCGTCAATCAGCGCCACCCTTTGGCCTGCTTGCGCCAATCCGGCACCAATGTTCGCCGTTGTGGTGGTTTTGCCAACTCCCCCCTTCCCTGAGGTTATGACTATGGCTTCACCCATCTAATGGTTCCCCCTCATGCGTACTGTCTCGTCCCACTCTAATAGTATAAATCCGCCCTATGATTCGGTCGCTGTCAACACGCTCTTTTGCCAACGATCAATGACCAGTCGGCCATCCCGAACCTCGGCCACTTCCGGAATGTCCGGCAGTACGGCCTCTCCCTGATCGGGCGCGCGTCCAATGACGTTGGCGATCCTCAGTTGGGTCGGATTCAGGCGAAATGCCGACACCACTGCGCGATCGTCGCCTTCCGCCCCGGCATGGGCCAGGCCGCGCAGCCATCCCATCACAATGATGTCGCCACCCGCGGTAATCTCAGCACCGGGATTCACGTCCCCCAGCACCACCACATTCCCGTAAAAACGCACGCGTTGACCCGAACGGAGCGTCCGTCGAATCATCAGCGTCGGATGCCGGCGCGCTTCCTCTTCAAAGTCAAAATCGCTATGCCGGTCCAATAACCGCTCCACAAACGGCGTCGACACGCGAGGCTTTGAGAGACCCTTGTCCACCGGCGGCTTGGATACCGATTTCCGGGCACTAGTGCGCTTCTTGGGTTGAGGCTTGTCCATCTCGAGGATTTCCGCCTCTTCCTTGGGTGTTCTTTCCATGCACGCCTCCCCCATGTGACGTCAGCATTCTTACAAGTTCTCTCTTAAACGCCGAACTCCTGCTAGGGAAAGCCGTCAGGGGGCAACAATTTGTTTCCAAAAATCGCCAATCTCTGCCAAAAAAGAGGAGAGCCCAACAGAGCTCTCCCATCATCGATCTCAATTTTAACGTGCGTAACGGGAATATTTGTTGTCCACCTCATGGCGCGGACGGAAGCCCAACAGGCCGCCGATGGCGGGTGTGACCAGCATGCTGAACAGGAGCCATACGGGAAGCGGCTGCATGAAGTGTCCCCAAGCTAGGTTGAATCCCACCAAGCGCAGCACCACCCACTGAAATGGCAGCACCAAAAGCTGGGCCAGACCGGCCAACAAACCCGGAACGAAGATATTGTCGCGGACGATGCGCGATTCCAGATGAGCTACCGCAAATCCCAGCAACGCAAAGGTTAGGGCGTTGATGCCCCACAGCCGGCCCGCCCAGACATCCTGCATCAATCCGCCAATGAGACCCGCCATCAACCCTCGCCGAGGCGTTTCATAAAGGGCGATAATCACCGTGAGCGGCAGCACCAGATTGGGAACGTAGCCAACGGGAAAAATCTGCGGCAAGAGGGCCGTTTGGACCAAGAGCGCCAGCAAGTAAAGAATAATCCATGTGGGGATGCGAAATTGCCACATTAGCGGGTCCCTCCATAGATGGGTGGCAGCGATGTGCCACTGGGGTGGGACAGCACCACCATCACGTTCTCCAATTGGTTGAAGTTGACGGAGGGTGCCACCACCGCATTTTCCGTCAAGCCATAGGCCGTCTTGGTCACCCGCACCACTTGGCCAATGAGAAGGCCGGGAGGATAGTACTCACTGTAGCTCGACGTGACGACCGCGTCGCCCGGCAGGATATCCGGATTGTGCGAAAACAGTTGCAGGTTCAGTTGGCCGGTAATGGGGTCGCGGCCGTTGATGATGCCAGCAGACTGGGATCGGACATCCTGAGCCCCCACGCCGGAACTGGGATCCAAGATGAGCATCACGGTTGCTGATACCGGAGAGGCGGAAATTACACGGCCCACCACCCCTTGGGGCACAATGACCGCCATTCCCGGGCTCACGCCGCTGCGCGTTCCCCGATTGATCACCACAGTGTCAAACCAGGAGTCGGGATTCCGAGAGATCACCGTCGCGGTGACCAGCTTCCATCCCGCTGCTTTCTGCCGCAAATCCAACATCCCGCGCAACTGGCTGTTCTCCTGCGCCAGTTCCGACAATTCCAGTTTCATGCTGTTATACAATAGGAGTTTTTGTTTCAACTGCACATTTTGCTGCTCCAGCGTGAACAGTTGGCCTACCGTGCCCACGCCGGCGCCAACCTTGTTGCCCAGGTAGGTTAAGCTCGAGGACGCGGGCGACACGGCCGAGCCAATGAGATTGCTCAAGGCCACGACCTTGCCGTGCACACGTGCCGTGAAGCTCAGGCTGAGCGAAACCACCATTATCACCAAAACGATAATGATGGGACGGCGCCAGCGAAAAATGAAGCCGCCCACCGCAATCCTCTCCCCTTATGAAGACTTAGTCATGACAGTTGCCCTCGGATTCATCCTAGGGAAGGTGTCGCAACAATGCAGGGAACCTCCCGCGAGGTTCCCTGCGTGATGCTTACCGACGGTTGCGGCGGCGCAGCGCTTCCAAGTGGTGCGGGTCATCCAGCACCATGCCGGTGCCGCGCACCACCGTCAGCAACGGCTCTTCCGCCATGTGAACTGGCATTCCGGTTTCGGAACTCACCAGCTTGTCAAAGTTGCGGAGCAGCGATCCGCCACCCGTCATAACGATGCCGCGATCCATAATGTCCGCTGCCAGTTCCGGCGGCGACTTCTCCAACGTGGCCTTGATGGCGTCCACAATGGCGTTCACGGTGTCGGAAAGCGCTCGTTGAATCTCGGTCGAGTTCACCTTGAGAGTCTTGGGCAGCCCAGTGACCAGATCGCGTCCTCTCACGTCCATAGTTTCCTCATGATCCGGGGGATAGGCGGATCCAATGGTCATCTTGACCTCTTCTGCAGTGCGCTCACCAATCATCATGTTGTAGGTGCGCTTGATGTGGTTCACGATGGCTTCATCCATCTCATCGCCGGCCACCCGAACCGAACGTGCGGTCACAATGCCATCCAACGAGATGATGGCCACTTCACACGTTCCGCCTCCGATGTCGACAATCATGTTGCCGGTCGGTTCGTTGACGGGCAGGCCCGCCCCGATGGCAGCAGCCATCGGCTCTTCGATGACCAAGGCTTCGCGAGCACCAGCCTGCGTGGCGGCATCCTTGACCGCCCGTTCCTCCACCCCCGTCACGCCAGAGGGAACGCCCACCACCACCAAGGGGTGAATGAACCGCATGTTGGTGGTCGCTTTGCGAATGAAATATTTGAGCATAGCTTGTGTGGTGTCAAAGTCGGCAATAACGCCATCCTTCAGAGGCCGTACGGCGCGAATGTTTCCCGGCGTGCGCCCCACCATTTGCTTGGCCTCCTGGCCGACCGCAATAATTTCTCCACTCATTTGATCAATGGCGACCACCGACGGCTCTTGCAGCACAATGCCTTTGCCGTGCACGAAAACCACCGTATTGGCCGTTCCGAGGTCAATTCCCATATCCTTGGAAAATGAACCGAACAATCCCTTCAACACTGTTTCCTCCCTAGCTTAATTCGGTCAGTTCGCCCAAATGCAGGCTCATATGTCGTGACCGTCCGACAATCACATGGTCGAGCACCGGGATACCCATCAACTCGCCAGCAGATTCCAAAAGCCGGGTTAGCTCGCGATCCTGGCGGCTCGGTTGAGGGTCTCCGCTAGGATGATTGTGGGCAACCACAATTGAGGCCGCCGATCGAGCCACCGCTGACCGAAACACTTCCCGAGGAAATACTTCGACACGGTCCAGTCCCCCGCGAAAGAGCGTTTCAATCCCCAGCACAAATCCTTTGGTATTGAGCAAAATAACCCGAAATTCTTCTTGATCGCGGTCGCGCATATCCGCCAGTAGTCGAATGGCGTCATGCGGATTCTGCACACGGAGCTGTTGCCCCTGCTCCACTCGGTACCCAATCTCCAGTGCGGCCGCCAGGGTCGCCACCTTGGCAGCACCGAGCCCCCGCACGGACAGAAGTTCGGCCGGCGTGCGGCGCGACAGGCCAACCCAGCCTTCCTTCAACAGTGCCCGACTGAGATCCAGCACCGATTGTCCAAGCGTACCTGTCCCCAACAACACCGCAAGCAACTCCGCGTCCGACAGCACACTAGGTCCGTGTTTCAAAAGTCGCTCACGCGGCCTTTCGTCCTTGGGTGTTTCCATGAGACCCATTCTTACACTCCATCCACCCGATCGATGAGTCGCTGCACCACATCGCGGGGTAGGCCAATCACTGTTTCCAGGTCTCCTTCATACGATTCGACCCAGCGGCCCGCACCGCCTTGAATGGCATAGGCTCCTGCCTTGTCCAAAGGCTCGCCGGTTTCCACATAGGCATCAATCTCCAACGTCGACAAAGGCCGAAAGGTCACGTGAGCCACACTAACGATGACGTAGCCGCGCTCCTTCAGTCCCGACCAAACCGAAACCCCTGTGTAAATCTCATGACGAGTACCGCTTAGCATTTGTAACATAGCGCGTGCATGGTCGGCATCATGGGGCTTTCCCATGATGACGCGCCCCAATGCCACAACAGTATCCGCACCCACCACCAATGCGTCTGGATGACCCTGCCCCACCACCAACGCCTTGGTTGCCGCCAATCGGCGCACCAAAGCCTCGGGGCGTTCATGACGCTGTGGTGTTTCATCAATGTCGGGCGCTTGGACATTAAACTCCAGTCCCATTTGCTCAAGAATGCGCCGACGGCGCGGTGAAGAGGAGGCCAAGACGATGCGGCTCATGGTCATGCCCCTCGCCGATACCAAAACAACCCGACAATAAGGCCGATGACACCGACGACATTGACATCAATCCAACCGCCCACTTGAATCCCAACCACACCCAAATTGATGGACCAGGTGCTCCCCGGCAATGATCCCAGGGTCAACAGCGAACGACCCAACGGGGCCCAAACTGGCGTCAAGAGGTGTCCCAGAACAGAGCCGACAATCCCACCGATCACGATGTAGATGATGGCCATTGCAATGCCCTGCCGTCCTTTACGCACGGGTGTTGTTCCCTCACTTTCGAAACCCACCATGACCTGTCCAGCGCCAACTTTGGGCAGAACTGCCAAGGGTCTTGTTCAGCATACCATTCGACCAAAGCCGCGGGCAATCACTGAATTCTACCAAGTGTGACATGAAATCCTAATTCTCTCGTCACATATCGACACCCAATTGGGGCGCATACTGAAACAGGCCTTCTTGTTGCAAATGCATCAAAAGTGCCAGGGAGCCCGCCACCAAGAGTGCGTCACGAGGTCCTGTAAGGCGCGCTTTGGCGGCCTTCACGGCATCCTTCAAGGATTCCACCGCCTCCGCGTGGTGTTCCGCCTGCGCGGACGGCAGGAGTGCCGTTGGGTCGGATCCTCGTTCTCCTGGCACACGAGTCAAGACAATGTCGGATACATGGGGCAAGAGCCGTTCCAACATGTCGCTCCCCGGCTTGTCCGCCAGGACGCCAAACAGCAGATGCCAGCGGTAGCTGTTCCATGGCGGGCTGGACAAGGTGGCCACCACTCCCTCAATGCCATGCGGATTGTGCGCGCCATCCACGACAATAAGCGGCTCGTCTGAAACCACTTGAAATCGTCCGGGCCATTGCACCGCCTCAAGCGCTCGCGCCGCATCTTCGATGCGAGGAATCCACCCCTGGTTCTGCAGTCGGGTAATCGCCGTCCAAGCCGTATCCAGATTGCTGGCTTGGTAAACCCCCTTGAGCGGAATCGTGATGGCCCGGCCGCCGGGGATTCTCAGCGTGGGTCCCCCAGGCGTCACCGTGGCGCGCACGGTCGGCTCAAAAACCGGCACCCCCAGACGACGAGCCCGTTCAAAAACCACCCGGCGAGCGGCATCAAACGGCTGTCGCGCCAATACCAGCTCCGTCCCAGGCTTGATGATGCCCGCCTTCTCGGCGGCAATCGATTCCACATCAGGTCCCAGCCGATCCATGTGGTCCAGGGCAATGGGCGTAATAATCGCGAGCATCGGCCGAGGAATGGCATTGGTCGCGTCCAAGCGTCCCCCTAGACCCACCTCCACCACCGCCACATCAACGCGCAGCCGCTGAAATGCCAGGAAGGCCAGGGCGGTCACCGCTTCAAAGAAGGTGGGGACGTCCGCCATGGTCCGTCCCGCCTCTTCAACCTCTTCGCCCAGGCTATCCCATAGCGCCTCGTCCAGCGGCACCCGGTCAATCATAATGCGCTCGTTGATGTGTCCCAGGTCGGGTGAGGTGTTGAGTCCCACCGAGAGCCCCTGCGACCGCAACGCCTCCGTCACCATCGCGGCCACGGAGCCTTTCCCGTTGGTACCGGCCACATGGATGATGGGATAGGCCTCTTCAGGATGGCCGAGACGCGCCAACAGTTCCCGGATGCGCTCCAGTCCCGGCCTAATCCCGAATCGGCTCTGGCCCTCCCACCACTGATCCTTCACCGAAGCGCCTCCTCCCGTTCGTTCAAACGCTGAATGCGGGCGTTCAGTTCCGTGAGCGTGTCACGGGTTTTGGCCACCACGTCCTCGGGCGCCCGGGCTACGAAATTCTGGTCGCGAAGACGCGCCTCCACCCGATCCCGTTCCTTCACGGCGTCCGCCATAGCCTTTTGCACACGCTCCCGTTCACGATCCACGTCCACCAATCCCGCAAGCGGCACGTAAACCGTTCCTCCCAGTGTCACGCCTGCGATGGCCTTTTCGGGCTTTTCCCCCGTTTCCTTCAGCGCCATCCGAAGGGTTTCCGCTTTCAGCAGCAAAAGCGCCTCAGCCTCGGCCGATGTCCACCGATTCAACACCTCAGCGCTGTCGGCGACCGCTACAAACGGCGCCTTTTGGGCGGGCGAAAGGCCCACCTCAGCGCGGAGGTTGCGGCCGGTGCGAATCAATGCCTGAATGTGCTCCACCACCGAGGCTCCCGTCTCGCTGGCTCGAATCGGGTCGGGTGTGGGCCACTCGGCAGTCACAATGCTCTCGGACGACGCCCCCAGCGCTTGGTAGAGTTCTTCCGTCACGAAAGGCATGAACGGATGCAGCAATTTCAACGCCCGCTCCGCCACCAGCATCAACGTGCTGAGGGCTTCCTGCCGGCCTTCGGACTTCAGGCGCACCTTGGCCATCTCAATGTACCAGTCGCAATAGTCATCCCAGAAGAAATCATAGATGGCACGCGCGGCCTGGCCGAATTCGAAGTGGTCCAGGGCGTCCGAGATGGCCTTGATGGTTTCGTTCAGACGGTGCCAAATCCATTGGTCAACAGGATGAGCACTGGGGGTTGGGTCGGGTGTGAAGCCTTCCTCGCGATTCATCAGCACAAAGCGCATGGCATTGTAGACTTTGTTCGCAAAGTGACTCCCTGCTTCAAAGCGTTCCCAACTCCAACGGTAGTCATTGCCCGGAGCGGACCCCAGCACCAACGCGATGCGAAGCGCGTCAGCCCCATACTTCTCAATGACTTCCAGCGGGTCAACGCCATTGCCCAGCGATTTGCTCATCTTCCGGCCCTCCGCGTCACGCACCAAGCCATGGAGAAGCACCGTGTCAAAGGGCTTTTGTCCCGCAAAGTGAATGCCCTGCATAATCATCCGCGACACCCAGAAAAAGATGATGTCGTAGCCCGTGCTCAGCACTGACGTCGGGTAAAACATCTCCAGATCCTCGGTCTTCTCTGGCCATCCCAATGTCGAAAATGGCCACAAGGCCGAGGAAAACCAGGTATCCAACACATCTTCATCCTGCACCATGGCCCCCTCGCATCGAGGGCAGACGGTCACTGGCGTCCGTGAGACCACCATCTCGTCGCAGGACCGACAATAATACGCAGGAATGCGGTGTCCCCACCAAATTTGCCGTGATACACACCAGTCGTGGATGTTTTCCATCCAGTTCATGTAAATTTTCTCAAACCGCTCGGGCACGAACTGGATGTCCCCGGCCCGCACGGCCTCAATCGCCGGAGCAGCCAGGGGTGCGATTTTCACAAACCACTGGAGCGACAAGAGCGGCTCAATGATGGTGTCGCATTTCTCGCAGTGTCCCACCGAATGGGTAATGGTCTCTTGCCCGCGAATGCGCCCGAGCCCCTCCATATCCCGAAGCACTGCTTGGCGCGCCTCTTCCCGGGTCATCCCCGCGTACGCCCCAGCCGCCTCGGTCA
Source organism: Bacillota bacterium (assembly GCA_021820485.1). GTDB lineage: Bacteria > Bacillota > Sulfobacillia > Sulfobacillales > Sulfobacillaceae > Sulfobacillus_B. The sequence goes on along the minus strand of JAKADO010000015.1, from coordinate 2,369 downwards.
TGTGCCCGTCTTCGCCAATCACCTTGAGTTCCGGAAGGTCGTGGCGCTTTCCCATCTCGAAGTCGTTGGGATCATGGGCTGGCGTCACCTTTACTGCTCCAGTGCCATAAGCCATATCGACATAACTGTCGGCAATGATGGGAATGGGTCGATCCATCAACGGCAGCTGCACCATCTTGCCGATGAGATGGCGATAGCGGTCGTCATCGGGATGCACGGCTACGGCCGTGTCACCCAGCATGGTTTCCGGCCGCGTGGTGGCCACCACAATTTCTCCGTTCCCGGAGGCCAGCGGATAGGCTAATTGCGTGAGTTGCCCCGGCTGCTCCACGTGTTCGACCTCGATGTCCGACAACGCTGTTCGGCAGGACACGCACCAGTTGGTGATGTAGTTGCCACGGTATAGGAGTCCCTCTTCATAAAGCCGCACAAACACCTCTGTGACAGCTTTGGAGAGCCCGGCATCCAGCGTGAACCGCAGCCTATCCCAGTCCACCGAGGCGCCGAGTTTGGCCACCTGCTCCAGGATCCGTCCGCCATATTGCTCCTTCCAGCGCCACACTTCCTCAACAAAGGCATCGCGCCCTAATTCACGCCGGTCTTTGCCCTGGCTGCGCAGCAGCTCATCGACCTTCATCTGGGTGTGAATGCCGGCATGGTCGGTACCCGGGAGCCAGAGCGTGTTGTCCTGAAGCATGCGGTGATAGCGCACCAAAATGTCCTGCCAAGTGTTGTTCAGGGCATGGCCCAGGTGCAGCACGCCTGTGACATTGGGAGGCGGCATGACAATCGTGAACGACGGACGGTCAGTCCGCATGTTGGGACGGAAGTAGCCGCGGTCGCGCCAAATTTGGTACCATTTGTCCTCCACTTGCGAAGGGTTGTAGCGGGGACTTAATTCCATCGATTTCGCCTCCGTATTGAGTCATGTTCCCCTGGAGATTCAGCCTCAAGAAAACAAAACTCCCCGTTTCGCTAAGGGCGAAACGAGGAGTTCGCGGTACCACCTTAATTTGCCCGGGATTGCCGGGCCTCATTGCGCGCTAACGGGCGCACCCGTCTTGATTCGCGTCATGCGACGATCTCAAGAAGCTTCCGGGGCCACCTGAGCCGAAGCTGGGCGGACTTTCCACCATGCAGTCCGCTCTCTTGACCAGCCTCTTGACTCTTCTTCCCATCATCAGCCCAGCTCAATGGGGGTTAAACTTATGTTACTCCACGACAGCGAGAATGTCTTCCGCCGAGAGAATCAGATGCTCCTCATTGTCGATCTTGATCTCAGTGCCTGCAAACTTGGCGAACAGCACCCGTTGCCCTGTCTGCACTTTGACATCTTCACCATCGCCCACAGCCACTACCAAACCAGTCTGGGGCTTGTCTTTCGCAGTGTCCGGGATGTAAATTCCACTTTGTGTCCGTTGCTGCTCTTCAACCATCTTTACCAAAACCCGATCCCCCAAGGGTCGTACCTGCATTTCCGATATCCCTCGCTTCCTGAGATAGAGCCCACGAATTCTGTGGCATTTTCAATTATATCCCAAGCCTCTTCGGTGTCAATGAAGTCAAGCTGGTCTCATTTTGCCGAGCCCCTCATAGACTCGAGCGAAGGAGGCCAAAAGCGGTGATTCGTGCAAGAACACTCGTTTATGGCGCACTTAGCGCCCTCATGTTGTTGGGATTGGCCGGATGCGGAGCGTCGGCCCGTCCTTCCCATCCCCCAGAGAGCACTCCCACGCTGAAGGTGCACCTCGACTCGCAAAGTGTCCTTTCCACATTGCCAGTGGTTCTCGCACGAGAATTGGGATTCTTTCAGGATGCCCATCTCCATGTAAAATGGACCACCCAACAGGATGCCCAAGTCACCGTAGGCGCAGCCGGCAGCGTCTGGCCCATCGTCGGCTATGTCGCCATCCGCCCCGATTTCGTCCTCATGTCGCCAGTGCCGGATCCGCATTTTCGGCTGCGTGCATTGAACGCCTTGCCCATGGTATATGCGGCCAAGCTCAAGCCCGACCGCGCATTGCTCGAAAAGATTCTCCGCGCGCATCGGGCTCAAGTCACTCAGTGGAACTCCCTGACGTTTTCCCAGATTGAATCGCTGTGGAAACGCCGACATCTGCCGTGGGTGGTGGTCACCTTGCATCAGGCGTCCATCCTGCGCTCACTGGACCCGCACAGCGCGGTCTTGGCTTGGTTGGGAGCCTCAACCGGCCCCATCCCCAGCACGGTGGTCACAGCCCCGGTCGACAATCTGGACGTGGTCCACTTTCTAGACGCCCTCAATCTCGCCCTATGGTATCTCCATACCACGGCTCCCAGGACGGTCGCTTCTGACCTATCGGGCCAAGGTCCGCATCAACTCTGGACCA
>JAKADO010000093.1 GCA_021820485.1 Bacillota bacterium | reverse complement strand
GTTGAGACGGAACTTCTGTCGACGGAGTTCCTGAATCGCCATATCCAGCGGATCTCCGTCAGCGAGGCCTTGCTTCGAATGATGGACAAGCCGCTGTCACCTGATGTGGGGCTGTTCTTCTCCAAGACGGCGGTGGATTGGATTCGCCAGCTGCCCGAGGAGAAGGTGGCTGCCTTTTTGGAACGTTTGGTGAGCGAGAGGGCCGACGCCGTGATGGTGTCCGATTGGACCCAGAAGCTGGTGGAGTGGCTGATTCGCTCAGGGAACGACCGGGCCTTGTATGTCTTTCTCGCCCAGCATGCCGAAACCGCGCTCGATCAGGTGGAGTTCACCGCTGACATGGAGCGGCGCCTCAAAGATATGATTGAGCAGTACACCAAAACCGGCACGCAGAAGTTTTTTCTGGGTCTGCTCGAGTCCCTCGGCACCGTGGACTACCATGATCTGAGCCTCTCAATCAAAGAGGCCTTGAAAAACTGGCTGCACTCCGATGCGGCCTTTGAGCAATTTGACATGGTGCTGGTGCGCATCATGCGATCGCTGCGTGAGGACGCGCTGGTTCGGTCCCGCGTAGAGGATGCGAAAATGAGCATCATCGCGCAGATACCATGGAGCGGCGTGGTGGCTTGGGGCAAGCGCCAAGTGCTGGAGGCGCTCGAAGGGGGACAGGTGACGGCTGGGTTGGGACGAGGATTGTCATCGGTCAAGGCCTGGTTGGAGCACGAGCCCGGCTATCAAGCCCAATTGGACGCCTTGGTCAAAGGACTGCTCATGCGTACGGTGACCCAGTATCACTCCGTCATTGGCCAGTTGGTGCGGGATAATCTGCGCGCGATGAATGAGCGGGAATGGATTGACAAGCTGGAGTTCTATGTGGGCCGTGACTTGCAATGGATCCGCATCAACGGCGCGATTGTCGGCGCCTTGGTGGGACTGGTGATTACGGTGGCGACCCACCTTTAGATCCGATGGCGTTGATTTCCGCTCCGACCAGCAGAGCGAACGACAGAATGTAGAGGTATAGCATCAACAGAATAACCCCTCCGAGACTGCCGTAAGTCTTGTTGTAATGATTGAAATGGGATGCATAGAGGGAAAACCCCAGAGAAATGACAATCCACGCCGCCATGACCACCACCGTGCCGGGACTAATCCACCGGAACCGGGCGACGCGGTCAGGCAGCCAGTTATAGATTAGCGTCAGGATAATCCACATCAGCACCAAGAGCACGCCCCAGCGAATCACCTCCACCCCAAACGGATCGGGCCGGTGATGAAGCCAAGCCATCGAGACGATGCGCACCAAATCCCCTCCAACGGTCACAATCGCCTCGGACGCGGCCATGAGTGCTCCCAGCAAGAGACCGAGCACGACCGACAACACATAGGTCTTCCAAAAAGGCCGTGAGAGGTGCGTATAGCGATAGGCGTGGTTCAGCGCATCGGTCAACTGCCGCAACGAACCGGACATGGCCCAAATAAAGCCGACCGCCCCCAGAGAGAGTAGGGTAGGGCTGCGAAAGCTGCGGGCTTGGCTGAGGGCTTTAAGAATCAGCCCGCGGACGCTTGGCGCAAGGAGCAGCGTGCCGGGGCCGCGGAAGAAGTCCCGCAGCGTCGGCAAATGAAAGAGACCCAGCAAGGCGGTCAGAAAGAGCAGCAGGGGAAAGAGCGCAAAGAGGAAGTTGTAGGCCAGGGCGGCCGCGTAGGATGCGGTGTCCGCCTTGGTGATGCGCGACATTAAGGCTTTTCCCCAAGCAATCCATGGCTTCATGCGATGCCTCCTTTTCCGGGATGGTTTCCCTGGCCGTGATTCCGACGTAGCGTCGCCGAACTCACCCGCCAAGATACCTGATGCTCCCTATGGTAGAAGGAAACGCCCGGTCCATCAAGGCTCGCCAAGGGCGCATGTTTTTTGACGCGCCGGTGAGTCTAGACCTAGGGAGGGTCTTTGATGCCGCATCTGACGTTGAGCGAGAATCTTTGGGCCCTTGTGGGAGGGCTGGTCACGGGGGCTCTGTTCTCGTTGGTGGGGAGTGGCGGATCAGCGTTGGCTGTGCCGCTATTGACCACCTTGGTGGGACTGAGCCGCGTTCGGGTCGCCATGGGCACCACTGCTGTGGCCATGGCCGCTACAGCCATCATGAGCACCGTGCTGCACGCGCGTCGCGGGGCCGTTTTGTGGCCGGTCGCGCTGAGCTTTACGTTGCCGGGGATCGCGGGAGTGTTCCTTGGCGCCCATTTGCAAAATGACTTGCCCTCGCATCTCTTGCTGACGCTGTTGGGACTGGTGTTGCTCTTCAATGCCAGCATGATGGTTGGCATGCGTGCGGACGGCATGGGGTGGAAGCCGATGCTTCGCATCCCCGTGCTGGTGCGGTTTGGGCCCTTTGGATTGGCTGTCGGCGTGCTGGCCGGCATGTTGGGCATGGGGGGCGGATTTCTCGCGTTGCCCAGCATGGTATTGGGAGGCGTGTCCCTTTCGAGTGCGATTGGCTCGTCGGTGGTGTCTGTGGGGTCACTGGGCGTGGCCTCCGCCATTTCGTACTCCCTGCGCGGGCTGGTGGATTGGCATGTCGTGGTGGAGTATGTGGCCGGCGGACTCTTTGGCAGCATCCTCACGGCACCGGTGGCGCGCCGGCTGATGGGTCGCCGGCGGACGCTCTCGATGATGCTTGCGGTGCTCCTGACAGGCGTCTCCTTGTACCTCATTGCCAATAACGTGGCTTCGCTTTACACACCCCATGGCGTGATCTAGGATAGAAAATGTAAGGGGGGATATCGTATGGTGAATGTCACGATTACACCAGAAGCCGAGCAGGCGTTTCAAGCCTTGTCCGAGGATAAGCGGGCGGATTTCGTGCGCATTAGTGCGGGTCAGGCCTGTGGTTGCGGCCGCATCGGCTACCAAATGCATTGGGAAACTGACCGTTCCCCCGCGGATGAAGAGCTGCTGGCGCAGGGCCTGACCTTGCTAGTGGATGAGGAAAGCCGCCCATTGCTGGATGGCAGCATCATTGACTACAAGAAAGAAGCCATGTCCGAGGGATTTTTCATTTCCAATCCCAATGCACCGGCGGGCTGCGGCTGCGGCGGCCACTAAGCCACCCAGTGAGCGGTGGCAAAGAGCGCCGTCAAGAGCATGCCGAACGGAATTGACACGATGAAGTACACGGCTCGGGTCCAACGGACCCGGGCCATTATGCTGCCCAGACCAAGGAACAGCGGCCACGCCTCCAGCACCAACCGGGGCATGGACATCAACGGATCGCCTTGTGCCGGATAGGTAAAGGGAATCAGAAGCGCCGCAATCATGTAGATGTACAGATAGAACGGAATGCGCTTGGCGCTCAGGACCGCGATGACGATGGCAAAGAGACCAAACACCAGGTTGAATAGGTTGCCTGGTGAGGTGGAGGGGACACCCAGCGCAAACAATTGATGGGGATTCAGGGCAGACGCGGCGTTAGTCCATGCGCTCTGAAAGGCCTGATAGATCGTGATGGGAAAGAACTCAAAGTGTCGTCCCCAATATTGCTGGACCTTCTCAAACACCAACGGATCCCCAAATCGCGGGATGAGGAAAATCATGTAAGAGACTAGGCCGAGCGGCATCCAGAGAGCATGCAACAGCTTCTTGATGCGAAATCCGTGATTGCGGTAGATGACCCACAGAAACGGCAGCACCAAGAGTCCTCCGTATGTGGTGGTCAAGGTGGCCAAGGCGCCCAAGGGTCCCGCAATCCAGTAGCGACCGGTCCGCAAAAAGTAGAGCGAGCCAATGGAGAGCATCAGGAACAAGGACTCGGAATAGACCGCGTTGGCGTAGAAGGCGGTAGGAAAGAAGGCCAACCCCAACAGCGTATACCAAGCGGTCTTCGGTCCGAGGTCGATGGCCACCAGGCGTGCCAATAGGAAGAGAGCCACCAGAAAGCAGAGCAAGGAGAACACAATGCCTCCGACAACTCCCCCGCCAAAAAGCTTCACGGCCAACGGGAAGAGCGGGAAAAAGGCGGTGGCTTGGGGGCGGTTATGGTATCCCAAGGTCGCGATGGATAGATACCAGAGGCCATCCCAATGGACCCAGAGTCCCCCTAAAATGTGATATAAAATGTTGCCCGAAGGCGGTAATGTGCCTTCCGGGGCTTCGACCCAAGCATGGGGAAGGTAGATGTAGGCGAGACCGGCAATTTCAAAGAAGAATAGCCGTGAGAGGACAAACACCCAAGCCACGGAGCGCAGGATGGGCCAGTTCCGTTCAGGTTTGGCAGCACTCGACGTGGTGGTCTCTTCCTGATACGTCTCTCCAATAATCCAATCTTTAGCCATGCGACCTCCGGGTTTGGCGAACATATTGACGGGCTGATTCCCGATGCAGCTGATCGCCTCGCACGTAACCGGCCAGCAAGTACAACTGATAGCTGGTGAGGTTGGTGGTGGAATTCGTGGGTATGGCAAGCAACTTCGTGGCCGCTACCGGGTCGATTAGCGGCAAATGATTCACAATGAGTCCCATCAGCTTCATCTCTTCGTTCGGCACTATGCGACCATAAGGATACCCCAACGTTTGCAGCATCGTCAAAGGCGTGCGGTCCTTGGGCCAGTTGGGGGAATGGTAATACAGCGCCTGGAGGATGAGATTGAGGTCACTGGAGGTCAAATAGAAATAGTGATCGATGGGCACGCCGGTGGCCTCCGACACCAATCGCGTGGCTGTCCGGGGCTTGCTGTCCGAAACGGCTTGGTAGAGGGGTTCGGATGCATGGTTCACCGTCACTTCACGGAGGCCCGACACCGGAATGACGTTCAACACCCGGGTGTGCGGCTGGACTACGGCAATGAATCCCAGAAAGCCCGGGTCCAGCGCCGTGCCTTGGACGCTCACCAGCACGTTCATGGGTTGGCTGGTGTTCAGTACATCGACTCGGGAATGAAGTTCGGGATGTGTGTCCAAGGAGTACCACAAAAAAAGTGCCCCCAAGAGAAACACGAGCAACAGGAGAAGAAGATGCGCACGACGAAAGCCGGTTTTGACGGAACTCTCCATCATTCGCATCAAGGCCTCCTCCGCCTGATTTTTATGGTGCCGTTAAATTAACCTGTCCATCTCCCGGACGAGTCCCGATCGATGGTAGGCCATTCGCCCCGTGGTGGCAACGGCAAAATATACCGCTAGTATTCCCAACGTTGAACGGGGTCCCCGCCTTACAACGAATTTCGGACAGAACTAACAACAGTGTATCATGATGAGGGGGGATTTTAATGTGCGGACGGTTTTCTCAGCATTGGCCGCAAGAATTGTGGCAGGATGCATGGCCGGTGGATTGGCGCGTCAAAGATTTCGAGCCCCGCTACAACGTGGCGCCAGGCACCGCCGTCCTAACCTTCATACACGATCATGAGGATCAGACGTTGGCGGGCCTCATGCAATGGGGGATCCCCACACCCAAAATGCTCTTGATCAATGCCCGTTCAGAAACAGTGGAGAGCCGCCCCACCTTTCGCCCGCTCTTGGCCAAGAGCCGGTGTGTGGTGCCCCTGAACGGTTATTACGAATGGCACCAACAAACGCGTCAGCCGTACTACATCAGGCCTCATCAGGATGACAGGCCGGGCTGGGCTCTAGGCCTCTATCAAATGACGCCCGAGGGGGCGCGGCTGGTTATTTTGACCCGTGCCGCCACAACCGAGCTGAGTGCCATTCACCCGCGCATGCCAGTGCTGGCGGATCGAGACTTGGCGGAGGTCTGGCTTGATCGTCGCGAGTCCCGATACCGTGAGGTTCTGGCGATGATGTTGGCCTCGGAGCCGCATTATCCACTGCGGGCTGTCTCCACTCGGGTCAACCGGGCCCGCGAACAGGGACCCGACCTTATTCAGCCGATTGCTGCAGAGTCTTAAGGAACTGGCGCAGGGCAGGTTCCAGCAGCAGGTAGACCTCTTCAAAGCGGCCCGTGAGATAGGGATCGGGCACATCGCCGCCCGCCTGGCTGGGATGAAAGTCCAGCACGCGCTTCACTACGGCGCGGTCTCCCGGGTTGTGGGAGCGGACATAAGCCAAATGATCAGCATCCATCACCAAGATGTAGTCCCAGCTGCGGTAATCCGCATCTTCCAAAGGACGCGAAGTGAGCCCCGCGGCAGGAATTCCATGGCGCGCCAAGGCCTCTAATGTCCCCCGGTGGGGTCCTTCTCCCGCATGCCAGTCGTCTGTTCCCGCCGAATCAATGAGGATGCGGTCCGCGAGGCCGGCCTCCCCCACCATGGACCGGAACATCGCCTCCGCCATCGGCGACCGGCAGATATTGCCGGTGCATACAAACAGGACCCGCGTCATGAGGTGGTCTGACTCGTTGGGCTGGCTTGAATGGTGATGGAGGTGATGGAGTACGGGTGCAACGGCTCACTGTCTTCATTGGTGAGCGGATTGACGGTGACCTGTCCTCGGGCGATTTTCAGCACGGTGGTCCATCCTTTGATGACTCGACCCAGTTCCGTATATTGGGGCTGTTGGTTCAACTGCTCGCTTTGCGGGCCGGTGCAGATGAAGAATTGACTGCCGTTGGTGTTGGGTCCAGCGGAGCTGACAGCCATGGCGACAATGCCTGGCTGATAGGGGAACGGCACCGGCAGTTCGGCATTCCATGTGTAGCCGGGGCCGCCGGTTCCGTTGTTGAGCGGATCGCCGGTCTGAATCACAAAGTTTTGAATCACACGAAAGAACTGGTTGTTGTTATAGAAGCCCTGATTGGCCAAGAACACGAAATTGTTGACAGCGACGGGCTGCTGCTTGGCGAACAGTTGGATGACAAAGTTTCCGGCCGTGGTATGCACGGTCGCTTGGTATTGGTCGTTCGGGTTTAGGGTCATGGCAGGCGGCCCGTTCCAACGCATCACCTTGGGGGCGGCGTTTTTCTGGGTCGATTTGCCGTTGTGTCCGGACTGTGCTGACGGGGTCGAGCTCACCCCGCACCCCGCCAGCAAGGCGGCAGCGCCCAACGCAAAGACATAATGTCGTTTCAGAGAGGGTCCCTCCTAATGGTGGTTTCTTCGGGTACACGGTGAATCCCCAACGGGAGCAATCGAATCTTGGCGGACTTATTCTACTGGATTTGTGAGGTCGGGTCGAGTGTACTTGGCGAGGCTTCGCCGATGCACGACCATTCCGAGCAGGAGAAACAGCACCGCCGTCCCAGCCACCAGAGGCATGCGCCCCAGGGTATAGGCGGCGCTGCCCAGGCCCGAGCCAATCGCCCCGCCGACAAAGTAAGAGACCATGTAAATGGTGTTGGAACGGGATCGAGCGTTGGGATGCAGTGCGTAAATGCGGGATTGGTTGGAAATTTGCGCGGAATTGGTCGCCAGATCCAAGAGAACAACGACTGCCAGAATGACCGCCAAGAACCCGCTCAACAGTCCGACCATGACAAACACCATGATCGCCAGCAAAAAAGCCCAGGTGACGAGGCGACGGGGGTCGCGTCGGTCTGCGCGCCGTCCGGCGATGGGGGCGATGAGGGCGCCGGCCACACCGGCCAGCCCGAAAAGCCCAATGGTGGTGGACTGGTAGTGATACGGCGCTTCGGCAAGACGAAAGGTCAGGGTGGTCCAAAAGGCCGAGAAGGCCGCGAAGAAACTGGCCCCGGTGAGCGCCACCCTGAGAAGTTCCGGCTCTTCCCGCATCAAGGGCACCAGCGAGGCCAAGACGGCGTGCAATGGCTGACGGTCGCGGGTCGGCCGGGTCCGTGGAATCTGCCATTGGGTGAGCGCCAGCATAACCACCATGAGCAGGGCCGCCACATCGAACATGATGCGCCAACCCCAAAGGCCGCCGATGAAGCCGCTGAAGGTCCGCGCCAGCAGTACGCCAATGAGCAGGCCGGACATAATCATGCCGACGACGCGCCCGCGATTCTGGTTGTCAGCCCAGTCGGCGGCCATGGGCAAAAGCACTTGAGGGATGACCGACACAAGTCCCGTGATGAAGCTGGCGGCCTTGAGCCACCACAAGGTGGGGGCGAACGCCACCAACACCAGACTGGCGGTGGCCGCCAGCAGCAACTGGCTAATCAGCCGGCGCCGCTCCAGAAAGTCGCCGAGAGGGACAAACACCAGGAGACCGGCGGCGTAGCCTAACTGGGTCAGCATGGTGACCCAGCCCAGGGCGGCATGCGGTTGGTGGAACGAGGCGGCCATCAGATTCAGAAGCGGTTGGTTGTAATATAAATTGGCCACCGTCACCCCCGCCATGACCGCCATGACCATGAGACGCGTGGTGGTTAATTGTGAGTGTGGATTGTCAGTTGGCACGATATCACCTGTGCCATCCTAACAAATTTAGGGTGACCAGTGTAGACGCCTGACCGCGCGAGCGGGCAATCCCTTCAACAGGCGGGCCAGCACGCTTTCCGAATTGGGATAACGGCGTTCCAACCACAAAAACGCCTGGCCCAGATGCCGGGCGTCCTGGGTGAGTCCCCAGCGCAGCACAAAAAGGTCTTTGGCGTCGGTAATCCCCAACTCACGGGCGGCCTTGATTGGGGGATAGCGGAACACTTCCCCCGGCCGCACCGTCACCGGCGGCAAGGAGGGGTCAATGAGGCAGCGTGTGAGTGCCAGCGTTCCAGACAGATGTGAGCCGGACAAGTCGGTATTCTCGAAATTGACCTCGATGAAGTGCACCCGGCTCAGGTCAACGACTAAGGCCGCGGGGGAAATCTTCTGCACCACCAACTGATATTGCAGATGAAACTTCGACCCCGCCACAGCCGTCTCGAACTGCTCAATATACTTCTGCAATTCGCGCCCCTGCTGGTCAGCAAATGTGCTGATGTCAATGGTAGCGGAAATATTGGCGCCGTGGATGGTCAATTCCTTTTCAGGCAATCGGAGGGGGTACGCGTCAAAGTCATCCATGGTGATTTCCCATATGATTTTGGACATCAGCATCCCCCTTTTGAATACAGGGTGGGCGAGTTTCGGAAATTTATACCGAAGCGTTGCCGCTTTGCTACACTAGATCCATGAATTTGACCGCTGCAGGGCCTGACATTGGCATTAACCGCAACTTCTGGCACATCATCGCGGCTACCGGAATTTCCGGCATTGGAGACCAAATTGCGCAGTTCAGCTTCATCTGGGCTGCCTTGATGTTTGGCCATCACGGTCTCTATGTGGCTCCGACGGTGCTCGCCTATTCCTTGCCCCTGGTGGTGTTTATGCTCCTTGGGGGAGCGGTCGGCAGTCGACGGCCCATTCAAGTGCTGATGGTGTCGGGGCTGGGACTGGCACTCATCGCGTTCGTGCTCGGGGGCCTGGTGCCGTTGACTCCGGCCGTGCTGATTGTGGGCGCGGTCATTACGGGGCTCTTCGACAGCGTGCGCGCACCCACTGGGCAGTCGCTGATCGCCTTGGCCGTGACCCCCAACCACCTCTATGAGGCCAACCGCATTCGGCAAGCGCGCTTTCAGGTGACCCGCCTCACCGGACCGGTGCTGGCCGGTGCGCTGATTGCCACCATCGGGGTGCGCCACACATTCTGGGCGGCGGCGCTGATGTTTGCGGCGGGCTCCGTGGGTCTCCTGAAGAGTCGCGTCGTCCGTCCCATGGAGGCGCGCCGCGGGGTGGACTGGAGCGCAATCAGCCGGGGATGGCGCCTGATTCGCGCGCAGCCGGAAATGTTGTGGATGATGGTGTTTTATGGATTTTCCAATTTTGCTTGGCTGGGCCCGCTGCAGGTCGGCGTGCCGCGGTTGGTGCACTTCATTTTCCACGCCGGCCCCACCATGCTGGGCTTGGTGAATGGCTCGTTTGGCGTAGGACTTTTGGTCGGAACCTTGTTTTCAGGACGGCTGGGCCGCGATGTGAAAGCGATCCGCTACATGTTTTTGTTTACAGCGGCCAGCGATTTAATCTTAGGTGGGGCGGGGCTGCAGCATGGCAGCATTGGCGTGGCCCTGGCCTTCTTTGGATCCGGGCTGGTGTTTGCGCCAGTGGGGTTGTTGTTCAACACCTATGTGCAAGCGCGCACTCCGCCTGACACCATGACGTCAGTGCTGTCCTTCACTACCCTCACCCTGCAGGGAGTGCAGCCGCTGTCAGTTCTGGCGGCAGGAATTTTTGGCACCATGGATCCGCGAATACTGTTCTTGGGTGCCGGTGGAGTGGCCACACTGGCGGATGTGGTCGGATTTCTGTTGCTGAATCGCCTGCTTGGCGATAATGTACTGGGAGGTGCAAATACGTGAAAGCAATCGTGTTGAAGACCTTTGGGGGGCCGGAAGCGCTTACCCTGATGGAGATTCCGAAGCCCGAACCGGGACCGGACGACATTCTGATCCGCGTCATGGCCACTGCGCTCAATCGAGCGGACCTTCTGGAACGCCAGGGACATTATCCGCCGCCGGGCAAGGCTCCGGTGCATCAGGTGCCGGGACTGGAGTGCGCCGGCATCGTGGACGCCGTGGGGGATCGGGTCACGCTGTTTAGTCCGGGAGATAGCGTCATGGCCCTGTTGCCGGGTGGCGGCTACGCTGAATACGCGGTCATCCACGAGCGTCTTGCCATGCCGGTACCTAAGGGGCTTCCGGTACAGGAGGCGGCAGCCATTCCAGAAGTGTTTCTCACCGCCTTTGACGCGCTCTACAACCAGGGGGGCGCGCACCCCGGCTACCGGGTTTTGGTGCATGCAGGGGCCTCGGGTGTGGGTTCCGCGGCCATTCAGTTGGCGCATCAAGTCGCCATGCCGGTGATGACCACGGTGGGATCGCAATTAAAGGTGGAGGCAGTCCGCGCTTTTGGCGCCGACCGCGTGGTCAACTATCGGCAGGAGGGGTTTTTGGACGCGGTCCAGGCATGGACCCAGGGGAAGGGCGTCGATGCCATTCTCGATTTCGTGGGTCAGGCCTATCTCCAGGACAACCTAAAGGCGCTGGCCGCGGATGGCACGTTGGTCCTTATCGGCGCTTTAAGCGGCTATGAGGCGCACATCAACTTAGGCGTAGTTCAGGCGCGTCGCCTTAAAATCCACGGCACGGCCCTGCGCTCGCGGGCGTTCGAAAAAAAGGTCGCGTTGGTGCAACAGTTCATCAAAGAGGCGATTCCGCTCTTTGAGTCGGGGCGGGTGAAGCCTGTCATCGATCGCGTCTATCCGTTGCGGGACATTGCCGATGCGCATCGGTACATGGAATCCAACCAAAACATCGGCAAAATCTTGATTGAAGTGTCTCAGGACGCTTGAAGGATGCCTTTGAGGTAATGGGCGATCTCCTGAAGGAGCGCTTCCGGGTCTGTTGCCTGGCCGGCTTGCAGCCGGCCGCCCGCGGCCCGGGCATGCCCACCGCCCTGGTAGAGCGCCTCCATTAGTGATGCGGCGTCGACCCGTGCATCGCTTCGGGCAGAAAGCTTGTGCTCCGGCTTCAGCGTGATGACCAACGCGGCTCCCTGCTCGATCAGGGTATGAGAGACAATATTGACGGGGCCCTCTTCCTCAAGGCGGACGGCGTAAATGGGGAAGGGCAGGTCTTCGTGATAGCGGACCGCCAAAGCCAGATGCCGCTTGACGAACACAGCCTCTTCGCGAATCAGTTGC
>JAKADO010000092.1 GCA_021820485.1 Bacillota bacterium | reverse complement strand
GATGTTACAGAAGGCGGCCGCTGGGAAGGAATTCGCATCGAGAATGGGGAATGGGTCTAAATCCGCTCTGGGCCGGCGCATGTGCGCCGGGAACCGTTACTGATCTGGCATCGCGGATCGGTGGGGGCTTTCTTTTTGGGCATGAGCAACAATCGGTGGATGCACACGCTATTCAAAAGAGAGCCTGTGTTACGTGCCGGCGATCCCTGGGGTCTTAGGCGCGTATGACTCGTTTCGGGTCCCGTCGGTAGCGGTGCAGGGCCGCGCGATCCGGACGATCGATGTTGCCACCCGATTGCGCTGCAGCGGCAGGAATATGACGAGAGAGGAAGACAACCCTGGTGCAGCCCTATGACATGCCTTTGGAGAAATTGGAGCAATATAAACCGACTTTGAACGCCCAGCCGGACTTGCGCGCCTTCTGGGATGCGACGCTTTCGGAGATGCGCGATGAGCCGTGGGATGAGCAGTTGGAGGCGATCGAATACCCGGTGCGCGGCGTGGCCGTCCATCGCCTTCAATTTCGCGGGTTCCGCGGGGCCACGATTCAGGCCTGGTATGCGCGGCCCCTGATGGACCCGGAGCCACTGCCGGGACTGGTGCTCTATCACGGATACAACTGGAACTACGAAGGCAATCTTCAAGAAGTGGTCAACTGGGCGCTGCGCGGCTACGCGGTGGTGGGGATGTCGGCGCGCGGCCAGCAGGCAAGCGGTCAGTCCATGCCCAGCCCGCACGGCCATGTGGCGGGGTGGATGACGCAAGGGATTCTGGATCCGGACGTCTATTACTATCGCGGCGTGTACAGCGACGCGGTGCGGACCTTGGAGTGGCTGAGCCGCCGGCCCCAGGTCGACCCAAACCGCATTGGAGTCACCGGAGGCAGCCAGGGGGGCGGGCTGGCTCTGGCTGCGGCGGCTCTCTCGGACATTCCTCGCGTGGCCGCGGTCGATTACCCCTATCTATGCCACTTCCGGCGGGCTGTCGATGTGGCGCCGGCCGGGCCCTACGGGGAAATCACCGAGTTCTTGCGGCAAAACGGCGACCCCGCGGCGGAAGCTCAGGCCTTCCGCACCCTCAGCTACTTCGATGTGATGAATCTGGCTCCCTGGATACAGGCACCTGCACTGATTTCTGCGGGGCTGGTGGATCAGTTGACGCCGCCCTCCACCATCTTTGCCGCGTACAATCACATCGGCTCGGAGGAGAAGGCGATTCGCGTATTTCGGTATTTCGGCCATGAATTCATACCTCGCTTCCAATACGAGAAGCTAGGCTGGCTCAAGCGGGTGCTGCAGGATGGCAGGGATATTGAATAGGAAAGCGTTGGTGGCGGTCATTCAAAAGGCCGCCCCTTCTTTTAGAGGACGCCAGCCTCACGGGACCAGGCCATGCCGCCGTCCGTGCTCTCAAGGGTGACGGGACTGTGGCCCCCTGGCTGATCCAAGGTGAGGGTGAGCACCCCACGCTGGTCTCGGAGGTGTCCGCCGGTGGCGGATGCTGGCAACAAAATGGTCTGGGCCGCCCACGTTTGGCCCCCATTAGTGGTGCGGATGATGAACGCCTTCGCCACTAAGTAGGAAGCATTGACGATGATGCCGTCTTCACCGGACCAGAACGCCATGCCGGTCCAACCGTCCCCCGCGATGAAGGCGCACGATGGCGACTGTGACACACACCCCGTCGGTGACGTGTACCGTTCAAGCGACCAGGTCTTCCCGCCGTTGACCGTCCGAAAGAGATAAAAGGCCTCTTGTCCCGCACCCGGTTGGCCGCTCGCCAATATCCAACCATCCGTGGGATTGGCGAAGACTGTGGTATAACTCGGTTGATAAGTGGCCGCTTCCATGAGATGAACGGCCTGGGTGACGCTGGCTAGCGGCGGATGGCGCCAACTTGCCAAAAGTCGGCGGGTTGGACCGCCCTCGACGTCGATGCTGTATAGCGTTCCCGATGCGCTGAGGACCTCTTTTGTTATAGAGCCATTCAAATCGATTTGGCCTTGGTACGGGGATGGGCCCCAATGGTATCCGGTTCCGGGCGGTGTGAACACCATCGGCAGCAATTGATCGCTATTCGATCCGAGGGGCGACGCGGTCAGTTGCACCTCGCCTGTGGATCCAGCAAAGACCCATGTCGTCTGACCGGACGACGGAGACGGCGACGGGGACTCGGCAGTCCAACCGCTCGGTATTGTCACCGCCATCGCGCCGGCGTGAACTGTGCGCCATTCGTCGGCGGACTGCGCAGAAGGGGACCCCGCGGCGGTCGGGCCGGTGGATGGCGCAGGCGAAGAGCGCGCTCCCGAGGCGCTGCTGGGGACCTGGGTGCTCACTCCGCAACCGGCGAGAACCATGAGGCTGGCGAGCAGTGGAATCAGCTTTCGGCGCGGCATGACAGTCTTCCTCCCCCAATCATCTCCTTTGCAAACGCCGCGATGACATAAGGGGTTACTCGTGTCCAAACACCCAGATTGCCCGACGAGGTTTGCTGCGTCTCCAACGGTAATTGTTGGGAGTGTTGGAGGGGTGTGTTGTTGCTACGCTTGGGCACTTGGCACGCTGTGCTTTCTTGCGAGGTGGAGGGTGCCTCCATGCCGCCGTCGGAGGCCCTGATGAGGGAGGAGCGATCTCGGGCTCAAACACCTATTCGTCACGACGGATGGGCGATGTGGGCGATGGCCACATCTTCCCAACAGTGGCGTTTACGCGACGCGATGGGTTGGGCCCCATTGATTATCAGGACCGCTGCGTGTGGCCAGCCAGACGATGAGAATTATCGGCCCCACCACGGGAACGAAGTACACGATCATCCACCACCCGGACCGCCCAATGTCGTGGAGTCTTCGCACCGCAATGGCCAGGCTGGGGATGATCACGGCGATTCCAAAGGCTCCATACAAGTAGATGAAGGGGTGTGCCGCTTGGGTCAAAATCACGAGAATTACCCCAGCCATGACATTGATCAAAAAGGTCATCCAATAGTCCCGGCGGGACGAACGGCCTGAAAAATCGGCGTAGTGATTCCAGAAATTCGCGTATTCGTGCACTGGGACACACTCCTTCGCCTGTTGCTTTTCATTTTATGCCGCGTTGCCTGCTGCCGTCCCCTCATGAGGCCTTTAGGAGCCATAGCGGTTCTTCTATGCGCGGCCTTTATATTCCGATTCGAACCTTGTGTCAATTATATAAGAACGCCTTGGTCCTTGATGCAGAACACTCTGGAGTAGACGAGTGCAGTATGGGATGTCGTCGCCTTCGTCCATTTGTTCGTTTCGTCGGGTGCAGGTGGGCTTGGTAGTGGTTGTTGTTCGCAACGGCGCTTTTCGGGATCTTAAGCTATCACCGGATGCACGCGCAGCCGCTCATGAAGACGGTCTGGCCTTGGGTTTTAGCGCGGGCTGCGGGCCTTGCGGCCTACGCGGTGTTGACCGACCTCGTGCTTCTCGGGCTATTGATGAGCCATCCAGTGTGGAAACGTCATCTGTCAAAGCGCCTCTTCGTCTGGCACGGCGCCTTGGCTGTCGGCGTGTTTGCCTTGGTGGCCGTTCACGGCATCGCCATGGTGCTGGATCGTTATGCGGGGGTCAGTTGGCAGGCGCTCATTGTGCCGGGCCTTTCCCGACATCGGCCGTTGCCTGTAGCGCTTGGGGTTCTTGGGGCTGAGGCGCTGACCCTCATGGCGGTATCCGCGCATCTGGCTAAAAATTTGGGGCGTCGCAAATGGATGACCCTTCATCGCTGGGCAGTCCTCACGTGGGCCTTGATTCTCGGGCATAGTCTCTGGAGCGGAACGGACAGCCGGGGATTGATTGTTTTTTATGATGCCTCTGCCGTGGCCGTAGGGTTGGCTGCCTTGCTCAGGTACGGCATGGACAAGAGTGCGGCAGCACGGACACAGCCGCCCGCCGCAGGACGGCAACAGATCTAATTTAAGGAAAGGGCGATCCGAATGCAGATTTGGGGGAAGCGTCTTTTGGCGGGATTGGGTGCCTTGGATCGCTGGTGGGCATCCAATGGTCTGTTCAGGCGGCGCCGCCGCCTCTTCATCCCGCGACTACTGCCACCAGCTATGAACGGGTTGACCACGGCGTGCTTCAGGCCTCTCAGGGCCTCTCTAAAGCATTGGCCGGCGCCTCATCCTCTGAAGAAGCGCTCGCCCAAGAAGCCTCCCATGAGTTGCAACTGGCGTCCGGTACGCTCTCGACCCTGCATCAGCTCAAAAGCATGCAGGCCACGGTGGACAAACGCTTGGCCGCACTGAAGGCGCAAGCGGCCGCGCCGCCTGTGCATGCCGTGACCGGTGCCTCCGGCGGCGGGGATGACGGGGGAGGAGGGGATGGCAGTGGCGGCGACAACTAACACGCGGGCCAATGTAGGAGACCTGGCCCCCAAGTTGGGCGTGGCCGCGGCGACCGTGTTGAGCTTCGGCGTGGCGTTGGTTTGGGTTGGCAACCGCGTCAGCGCCCAGCTTTCCCAAGACAACTTGGCCACACGTCAGGTCCGTCTCAAACTGGCTGCGGATCAGCATCGCGAACAGCAACTGAAACGACGCTTGCAACAGGTGATTCAGAGCGATCGGTCGCTCGCCGCGCAACGCTCGGCGGTGGCGAGTGCCCTTGCCTTGGCCAATCAGCAGGTGGTATCCACCGAAAGGGCCATCAACCAAACCATTGTTCAAATTGACCAACTGACTCAGGCGCCTGAGACCAATCTGTTGCCCATCACGCCCGGATCCAGTGTGGGGCACCTCGGGTCGGTGAATCTCCCAGCGTTGCCCGCGGCCCCGCCCGTGCATACCACGACCGGAGCGTCAGGCGTGCCCTAGTGTGGGAAGTGCGAGACGGGGCGGCAGGGGGGGGGGGGGAGACCCTCCTGAATTTTGTGCGTCGCGGCGGTATCGTCCGATGCACTGATGCCCTTATAATTAGTCTAATGGTTGGACTTTTTGCGATTATTGCGGGAATCCGACGACGTCTGGGGAAGGAGAAGATATGGAACCGACAGAGATTTTTCCGGGATCGTTGTTTAGCGAGGTGAAGCCGACCCGGGGCTTCGAGGAAGTGGCCATGCAGATTCAGTCCGCAGTGTATTCCGGCAAGCTGAAGGTGGGTGACCGTCTCCCGAATGAACGCGAGCTGGGCGAAGTATTCGGCGTCAGCCGCGCGACGCTTCGGGAAGCGTTTCGTCTTCTCGAGGCGCTGGGCGTGATTGAGGTGCGGCGCGGCACCTATGGGGGAGCATTCATTGTGGAACCGGCCCCGGAGAGGGCAGGAATGCTGCTTGGCTCCTTCATCCACTTTCGGCACGCGACCTCCCAGGACTTAAACGAGTTTCGGGAAAGCTTCGAAGCCGAGACCGCTTTTTGGGCCGCTCAGCGAGCGACCCCTGCGCAGTGCCGCGAAATGTCCGCGATGGTGGAGGAACTGGAGCGAATTAAGTCCTCCGGTTCATGGAACGAATTTGTGGACCTGGACCTGAGATTTCACATGAAGGTGGCTGAGGCCTCCGGCAACCAAATTCGTATTGCCATCATGCAGGGAATTCATGAGGTGTTTCGCCGCAGTTCGCTGGCGATTGCGGTGGCAGACAGCCCCGAGTGGCGTGCGCAGCAATTCGCGGAGATTTCGGCCCTGAACCAAGCCATTTTGGAGCACCGCTCAGATGATGCGCGACACCTGATGCGCGAGCACGTGATGTCGAACGTTGCCAAGCGGCCGGATGTCGACTAAAGGGATCCGGGTTGGTAAAAATTTCTCACTGAATTGTGGCGAAGAGTTATTGAGGTCTTATAATTAAGCAAACAAGGGCTCAATTCATCTTCTTGTTTTCTCTGTAATGGTCTAATGATTTAACGATTCAGGTGTCAAGCAGAATGATCCCTCGCGTCCAACTATGAGTCCCTGATATTTTCCGAGTCCGTGCCTCTGACGGTGTGTAAACGCTGACATCATTCATCGAAGGAGAGCCGACTCGCATGAATGCGCACCGCTGGGGTTCGAGCGGAGGTTCGTGATGTTTCGGACGCTGTCGATGCGCGACCGTTATCCGTGTTCGAAACAATGGGTTCAGCATGTAGGTTAGCAAGTAGACTGAGGGGGGAGGAAGCCGGACTGGGCTCCGGCTTCCGCAACGGGGGAGGGGACATCAAAATGGGCAACGCGCTTAAGCGATTTCAACAGGCTTTAAAGCAACAGGACTTGGACGGCGCCGTCATTGCTGCGCCAGAAGAACTGAGTTCCACCAATCTTCGGTACCTGAGCGGATTTACGGGCTCCTCAGCCTACCTGGTCATCAGCCAGGATGCCGCTTGGATTGTGACGGATTTTCGCTATCTCGACCAAGCGGCGGCGGAAAGCCCTGATTTTGATGTGGTGCGCCACGGAAAATATGTGGGGGAGACCATCGGAAACATTTGCCAGGAGCACCGCATCCACCGTCTGGGATTTGAATCCGAGAAGGTGCCGTATCAACTCTTTCAATCATGGAACGACACCGTTCCGGTTGTTTGGCAGCCGCTCAACCACTTGGTGGAAGAGCTCCGCATTGTGAAGAGCCCGGACGAGGTCGCCAAGATCCGCAAGGCTGCCCAAATTGCGGGCGAGTCCTTGATGGAGCTTCTTCCGACCATCGTGGGACGGCGTGAAGTGGACGTGGCGCTGGACTTGGAGATAGCCATGCGGAGACGGGGAGCGGAGTCGTTGGGATTTCCAACCATCATTGGGTCGGGCGAGCGGGGAGCCTTGCCGCATGCTCATCCCACCGAGCGGATCATTGGTGCGGGCGAATTGGTAACCATTGACTTTGGAGGACAGGTCGATGGCTACAAGTCCGATGAAACCCTCACCATTGCGACAGGCCCAGTCGCGGAGAAGATACGGCACATCTTCGACATCGTCGCCGAGGCCCAGCTAGCCGGCATTGAGGCGGCCAAGCCCGGCGCCACCAGCCGCGATGTGGACAGCGCCTGCCGAAACTTCATTGCGAAAGCCGGCTACGGCGACGCGTTCGGTCACGGAACCGGGCATGGCGTGGGCCTGGATATCCACGAAAATCCATTTGCCTCCCAAGATCCGAAACAGGAGCGGGGGCTGGAGCCCGGCATGACTATCACCGTGGAGCCTGGAATTTATCTATCGGGATTGGGAGGAGCGCGGCTGGAGGACACGCTCGTCATCACCGAGCATGGCAACGAACGGCTCACCATTGTTCCCAAGCACTTTCGCACGTTGGCCTAAGTTTGATTCATACAACTAAGGAGGAATTCCTATGCCGCAATTTCCTGGCGTATATGTTGCAGTCATTACCCCGATGACCGAAAACTCGTCCATTGACGTGCCGCGTTTAAAAGACCACGTCAACTGGCTGATTGAGTCCGGAGTGACAGGCATTGTGCCGACCGGGTCCTGTGGCGAATACGCCACATTGGATGATGATGAACGGGAACTGGTCCTGAGGACCGTGGCGGAAGCCACCCAGGGACGAGTGCCGTTTGTGGCGGGGGTGGCTGCCCCCAGCACTCGCAAGGTGGTCCATTGGACCACAGTGGCCAAGTCGCTGGGGGCGCAAGGGGTCATGGTGCTGCCGCCCATCAGCTACCGGCCGACCTGGGAGGAGATCTACGCCTACTATGAGGCGGTAGACGCGGTGGGCCTTCCCATCATTATCTACAACAACCCGCATGACACGGCGGTCGATTTGACGCCCGAGCGTCTGCACCGCCTCGAGGCGCTGCCCCACATCGCGGCGGTCAAGGAATTCAGCGGCGACGTCCGCCGGATTACTGAGGTGAAGGAGAAAACCCATCTAGAAGTCATTGCCGGAACAGACGACCTTTTGGTGGAGAGCATGCTGGCCGGGGCTACCGGCTGGATCGCCGGGATGGCCAACATCGTGCCGGAAGTCTCGGTGCGCCTCTATCGGCTGGTGGAGTCGGGCCAGGTGGAAGAGGCATGGACGCTCTACCGCAAACTGTTGCCCTTGCTCCGATATGATTCGACGCCTCGGCTGGTTCAAGTGATTAAGCATGGCCTGGCGCAGATGGGACGGCCCGTGGGCATGGCTCGGGCGCCGCGCTTGGCGTTGCCCGAGGATGACAGGCGGACGGTGGACCAGGTGCTGGCGGGCCTCTAGGGCGGTTCGAGGGCGCGCGTCCCAGCAGGGACCGGGACATACACCGTCGAACGTAACGCTCACGGGGCTCGGACAGATCTTCCAGGCAGGAGTGGTGCGGTGTGACTCAGGACAACGGGTGTCGGGGGCCGGCGCGATGAAGTCGAGTCCCCATGTCATCGTGGTGGGAGCGGGCGTGATTGGCGCCGCTTCCGCCCATTATCTCACTCAGGCCGGGGCGCGCGTGACGCTGATTGACCAAGGCGACATCGGCAGCGGCACGTCGTCGCGCTGTGACGGCAACGTGCTGGCCATTGACAAGGATCCCGGGTTTGACAGCCAAATGGCGACCGTGAGCCAGCAATTGCTGCACGAGCTGGCGCAGGAGCTGCCCTATTTCGAGTACCGGCGACCGGGGAGCTACTTGGTCTGCGACAATGCGGACGAGGTGGAGATGGCGCGGGAGTGGGTGCGCCAGCAACAGGCCGAGGGACTGCCCTTCGCCTATCTGGACTATGAGGCGATTCATCGGCATTTGCCCCATTTGGCGGAGGATGTCCCGGGCGGGCTCTATTGCGGGTCCGATTCCACCTTGAACCCGCTCCTCTACACGCAGCGGCTCGCCCAATCGGCGCGTGACCGGAGCGCGGATCTGCGCCCTCACCAGCCGGTGGGAGACATCGGGATCGAAGGAGGTGCCGCCAAGGGGGTGCGCTTGGCCTCGGGTGAGTGGGTTCCCGGCGATGCGGTGGTGGTGGCAGCCGGCATTTGGACCCCCGCTCTGCTTGAGCCGTTGGGAATTCGGGTGCCGATTCGGCCGCGCAAGGGACATCTCCTGGTGTCCGGCAAGGGACCGCTGTTCGGTGACGCCAAGGTTATGGAGTTTGGGTATCTCATGAGCAAGTTTGGCCGCGAGCGGGTGGCGCCGCCGGACGCCATGCAATATGGCGTGGCCTTGGTGTATGAACCCACGGCCAGCCATAATTTTCTCTTGGGCAGCAGTCGCGAGTTTGTCGGTTGGGACACCTCCTCCAATCCTAAGGTGGTGCAGTCCATCGCCCGCCGAGCGATGCGCTTCTATCCCGGAATGAAGGACGCGACCATCATTCGCAGCTACGCGGGACTGCGCCCTTGGACGCCGGATCACTTCCCCATCGTGTCGGAGGTGGACGGCGTTCCGGGACTTTGGATCGCCGCCGGCCATGAGGGCGATGGCATTGGACTGGCGGCGGTGACGGGCCGCCTCATCGCCGATTTGGTGCTGGGTGGTTCGCCGTGCATCGATCCGGGGCCGCTTCGCTGGAATCGGTTTACGGAGGAGGGAGGGATGGACCATGGCTAAGGATGCGCCAAGCCATGAGGACGATGCCGTGATTGTATGCCGTTGCGAAGCGCTGACGTGGGGCGACGTCAAGCAGGCGATGGAGGCGTTTCAGCCCACCTCGCTGCGCCAATTGAAATCGGTGACCCGTTGGGGGATGGGGATTTGCCAAGGGCGGGTATGCCGGCCGATGATGGCCGCCACCACGGTCGAGGACCAGACTGAGGCAGCTTTTCGCCTGGTGGTGCGCCCCCCGTTCAAGCCGGTCGCGATGAACATCTTGGGTCACGAAGGGGAGAAGGTCTGATGTCTTCTGAGGGGCGGCTGGAAATCCCCACGCCCGACGGGGAGAGTCAATCCAACCGGAAGAAAACGTTCGTCACGTTCTATTTCGAAGGAGAAGCGGTCTCGGGAGCGCTGGGCGAACCGGTGGCCATGAGCCTTTGGGCAGCGGGGCACCGGACGTTGGGCTGGAACGAGGAGACGGGTCGGCCGCGCAGCCTCTTTTGCGGGATTGGCCACTGCTTTGAGTGCCGTATGGAGATTGACGGAAAGCGGGACCAGCGTTCCTGTCTCTATCCCGTGCGGGAAGGCCTTGACGTGCGTCGGCAGTCGAAGCCGGGCGCCTTGGCGATTGTGGATGGAATGACCCGCCTATGAGGACGGAAGCGCTCATTATTGGCGCCGGCCCGGCGGGGCTTTCCGCGGCGATTGAACTCGGCCAGCGCGGGATTGAAACCCTGGTGGTGGATGAGTATCCGGTGCCGGGGGGACGCCTTCTGGGCCAAATGTACCAATCGCAGAGCGGGTGGTGGATTGGACGGCGCGTGGCTGAAGACCTGCTTGAGCGACTCGGGCGCTTCCCAAACGTCCACCTGATGCTGGAGACGTCGGTATCGGGATTGGCCCACGCGGGGGGCGGCTGGACCGCAACCTTTTCCCAACGGGCCGGGACGGTCGATGCCCAGGCCGTCCTCATCGCCACAGGGGCGACGGAGGTGCCCATTCCGCTCCCCAATTGGACTCTTCCGGGGGTCATGACGGTCGGCGCGGCGCAGACCATGGCCAATGTCCACGGGGTGCGACCGGGCGAGCGCGGCATCATCATCGGCTTTGGCGCGCTGGCATTCGCTGTGGCCGACGAACTCACCCGAGCCGGGGTTGATTTGGCCGGGATTGTGCTCCCGCCGCTTCAAGGACCGAGCCAGTGGCTGGGCACGGTCCAAGACCAGTGGCGCCGCCTGCGCGACGTGGTGCATCTTGGTCCTCGTTGGGCGCGCGCCGCGACGCCGCTCGTGGCCAGCGACTTCTGGCTGGAACGGGTGATGGCTGGTGCCCCGCAAAAAGGCATTCCCGCTTTGGGGACGGTGCTGCGCCCCAATGTGGCAGCCATTGCCATGGCCGGGGAGGAGGCTGTGTCGGGGGTGTGGCTGCAGCGGGTCGACCGCCGGGGAACCTTGGTGGGTGAGCCTTGGCACGAAGCCGTGGACTTCGCGTGCCTCTCAGGAGGGCTGAGGCCGGTTCCGGACCTTGCGGCGGCGACTGGCGCCGCGATGAAGTCCTCGCGGTCCGGTCTCCATGATGTGCCGATCTTCGGACCGGTCGGCGAAACCACAGCACCGGGCATCTTTGCGGCAGGCAACGTGCTCGGCATCGAGGGGGCGCCGGTGGCGATGGCGCAAGGCCAACTGGCATCCATTGGGGTGCTGCGGCACCTGTCCGGAAACCCGACGGAGTGGGCCGCGGAGCAAGCGGCATTCTCGAGAGCGCTTGAGGTTGCTCGGGAGCGTGCTCCCTTGGTGTTTGATCGCGCTTGGAGCCAGATTCATGAGGAGATTCGCCAAGCCTGGACGAATCGGCCGAAGGAGGGCTAACGATGGAGTTTACCCACATGTTTCGGACGGTGGAGACGCATACCGGCGGGAATCCGACGAGAACCATCCTCGGAGGGATTCCCCCCATCCCGGGCCGCACCATGATGGAGAAGGTGGAATACTTCCAACGCCATTATGATTGGATCCGCACGGATCTCATGTTCGAGCCCCGCGGGCACGGGGTGATGTCGGGCTGCGTCCTGACGCAGCCGGTGCACGACGAGGCAGACTTTGGCGTCATCTATATCGAAGTGGGGGGGTATCTCCCCATGTGCGGTCATGACACCATTGGCTTGGTGACGGCACTCATTGAGACCGGCCAAGTGGAGGCCGTGGAGCCGACCACGCGGGTGGTGCTCGACACCCCATCCGGCGTGGTGCGGACAGAGGCGCGGGTCGAGAACCATCGAGTCCTTTCCGTCAGCTTTGACAATGTGCCCGCTTTTCTCTACGCCCAGGACGTGAGGGTGTCGGTTCCACCGTGGGGAGACATTGCGGTGGACATTGCCTGGGGCGGCAACTTCTATGGATTGGTGGATGCCACGGCGCTGGGGCTGAGCTTGGTGCCCACGGAGGCGCGCCGGGCCATCCGGATGGCCCAAGCGATCCGCCGTGCGGTCAATGACGCGGTGGACATTGTCCATCCCGAGTTGCCGCAAGTGCGCGGGTTGA
>JAKADO010000014.1 GCA_021820485.1 Bacillota bacterium | reverse complement strand
CCCAACGCCGCAAGGTGGTAATAGAGACCCCCAAGGCTTGGGCGGCTTCACCAATGCTGACAAACCTATCCATATTGGATAGTATAAGATAGTTTTGGATACATTGCAATCAAACTGTTAAAGCCCCGTTTGGTAGACACGGGAAGGGCTACGCCGACCGCGTGATGTGGGGCCGGTACTCCACCGAGGCCATGTCCCGCAGTTTCTTTTGATAGCGCTCATGATTGTAGAATCGGATGTAGCGAGCCACATCTTGAGCTAAGTGGGACACGCTCTGAATGCGGTGGATGTACACGAGTTCCGCCTTCAAGCCCAGCGCCTGAACAAAGCTGGTCGACGCTATGTGCTCGTTGAGGTGCAACTCCACCGCCCGCTTCTTCGTCTCCCTGTCGAACGGGCGTCTCACATTCCCCAAAAGAAAACACCCCCGGAAGAAATTTCGTCACACAAGCCTTATTTCCTGTGTGTCCACTTCCGGGGGTTCAGTTCATTAAGGGGGGTCTTCATCTGACATACTACGCGTGTAACCACGCCACGAGCCCCGAATACGACAAAAGCCGGCTCCCGTCTTGCGACAGAAGCCAGCGTGTGCGCCACCACGAGTTTGCCATAAGCCGAGTTCTGTCGTGGACGATCATTTATCTGGGATGTTCGTTGCCAAACACCTCAAGCGACCTACCCGAGAAGTCAGCGAGCAACCTCATCCTGCCCCTATTCGGTCTTGCTGCGGGTGGGGTTTACCAAGCAGACCAGTCACCTGGCCTCTGGTGCGCTCTTACCGCACCGTTTCATCCTTACCTTCCTCACGGAAGGCGGTTTGTTTTCTGTGGCACTTTCCTTAGGGTTGCCCCCACTGGACGTTATCCAGCACCCTGCTCTACGCAGCTCGGACTTTCCTCAGACAACGCCTTTCGGACTGTTGCCCGCGATCGTCAAGCAAACTCGCATGTCGGATAACGAGTATAACATAGTTAGCCACCATATGGCCATCCAACTTTAGTTAAGACTAGCGATGTTGTCCATGTGCTTCGCGGATGGCTTCCACAGCCAATTGATCGGCCATCTCGTTATAGCGATCGCCGGCATGCCCTTTGACTTTTATCCATTCAACGCGGCGTTCCTTGGCCAATTGATAGAGTTCACGCCATAAGTCCTGGTTTTCGACAGGCTGGCCTTTAGCGTTCTTCCAACCACGCCGTTCCCAACCCTGAAACCAGTTTTGCAAAAAAGCATTGATCACGTACGCAGAATCGCTGTGAAGCTTTACCTTTGCTCCCGGTTCGGTGTGCTTCAGGGCTTCAATCGCCGCCGTCAATTCCATGCGGTTGTTGGTCGTGCGGGCGTCGTATCCTGAGTAGCTGGGACCGTCGACGAATACAGCGCCCCATCCGCCCGGTTGTCCTCCCGGAGCCTGATTGTTTCGGCAGGCGCCATCCGTGTATACTTGGTACTCTTGCGTCATGGGTCACTCCCGTTTCCTTTCCGAATTCACTTCCGCCGTTAGCCAGTCCACTTCTTGACGCATGCGGGTGGATTGCCGATGAGTCAAGGCTTGACGGCGAAATCGCCGCTCCCGCTCCAGCCATTCCACATAAGCCGGAGACCCGCGGAACTCAGTCGGTAGAAACTGGGCGTGCGGTCCGTTATCGCGTGCATGATCTATATGATACATGTCCAATAGCCACGTCGGATACAGGTGGCGGCGGTACTGAGCAATGTCCGCCTGAAGAATTGTCCAACCCTGTTCAATAATCGCCTGATGCAGCAACAGCGCCCCCTGCATTGGCTGAACAATAAAACGCGGATGACTCGCTATGTGATCATGGGTTGAAACAATCTCCAAAATCGTCTCATACCCCATGCCGGCAACGACGACGCAGTCCACCGGTTCGTGCCAAACGGGCTGAAGGCCATCCCCAAGCGAGACCGTCACCCCCGTACCGCTGACCCCATCACGGAGTGCTGCCACCCCCGCAAGGGTGAGTTCCGTCGCGAAGACCTGATGTCCCGCTGCCGACAAATGCCGTGCCAAGAGCCCCTCATGTGCCCCGATATCGGCAATCGTCTGAAACCGACCACACCATTCCTTAATGAGCGCCAAACGTGGATCTAATCGACGAATACCTGAACCTCCTGCGGCCTGCGTGCCGACTGATAGCAATCCTCGCACAAGGGCACGTAGTTATGCTCGCCAACCACGACCTGTCCCACCTCATCCGTGACACGATGGGAAATGAAGGCATCTTCACGCTGACAATGAGCACAGAATGCATGAAACTTTTCCACATCATTGGCGATGCACATCAAATCGCCCATTCGTCCAAAAGGATGCTCCAGATAATCTTGATCTAACCCGCCAATCAACACCATCTTTCCCTGTCGGCGGAGTTCTTGGACGACTTCGACAATATCATCGGAAAAAAATTGCCCTTCATCAACTGCCACAACCGCCGTAGACGCCTTGAGCTTTTGCTTGAGCCATGCTGCATTCGCATTCGGCACCGCATCCACGAAAAGTTGGGGGTGCGATTCTGGCAGGCGGCACTCAATATCCCGCTCACTGCCTCGCGAAGCTCCCGCCGGATAAAACACGTGCACCTCAAAACCTTGCGACAACGACTGCTTAATGAGACGCGCCAGTTCTTGCGATTTCCCTGAAAACATTTCACCCGTAATGACTTTAATGAATCCGGCCACAATGCGCCTCCTGAATCGTGCTGATTTCAAACTTCGACGGTATTCCTGCCAATTCCTGTCTTGACAATGGCACTCTGCCCGAAATTTCCTCCGACCCCGGAGATGTCGAGGTTGCGGTAGGGAGGATTTCTGGGCGGACGACACTACGGTGTTGGGCAAGGCCATGATGCGCGGTGTTTGCGTGATGTCGCAACGGCAGCCGGCGCGATGCACGGCCGCCCGTCGAGCGAGGGGACGTGCGTGATGGGCCAAGTCGCGTCACCACCGACAACGGCGTCAATGAAGCTTCCCGAAACGTGTGACGCAGGGAATTTCGGTGGCCATCGCTATACTCCCTTTGAGTACGTGTCATTTGTGAGGCCACGATCGCATTTCGAAGACATTTTTTGTGAGTCATACCCATGGCTTGACGCAGTCTCGGCCGCGTGTTAAGATATCGGTTGTCGATGACACTCCTCGATAGCTCAATTGGTAGAGCACCCGGCTGTTAACCGGGTGGTTGCAGGTTCGAGTCCTGCTCGAGGAGCCATTTTATTTTCCGGACGTACGGGCCCATAGCTCAGCGGTAGAGCTGCCGGCTCATAACCGGTTGGTCGTAGGTTCGAATCCTGCTGGGCCCACCAACCGCCTTGACAGGCCCGCATGAATGACTTAAAATGTTTTCTCGGCAAGAACATGGGCGCGTAGCTCAGTGGTAGAGCGCTTGACTCACATTCAAGAGGTCACTGGTTCGATACCAGTCGTGCCCACCATTTTCACCCGCACAGTCTAAGGGCCTGCGGGTTTTTTTGTTGGTTTACACCCCGAACCGGAACACATCTCCCGAGCCGCGATGGATCCGACCGAACCATGCCGCTAAGATTTGGTAGGCGGCCGGCGTTGAAAATCGGACAGACGCAGCACCGCATGCCCGCGCAACCCGACGGGCAACGGCAGTTCACGGGCGCGCTGGGAATGAAATTCCCGCCGGGTCTTGAAATCCGGCATTGGAACGACCGCATCCCCGCGATATCGTTGTACATGCTGCTGCAGGCGAAGGGATCCCAACGCATACCGGTTGCTCAGCGCGGTGGCCAACTGGACGCCGATGACAGCGGTGAGGGCCGCCAACAGCCACTCCAGCCCAATAATCATCAGCCACCAGATCGCAGTGAGGGTAGCGCCCGACAACCCGTGCAGCACTGGTACCGCCGGCGGCATACTGCATCCCCCACCTTCGCTTTCGCTTATGGATACCTAACCTTCGGCGAAATGGATCACCACATCTCGGGATTCCAGGGCACTGCGGGGAAGGTACGCGATTCCCATCGTTTGTGCGTAAACGGAACCGCAGCGAGGAGGCAAATCGCAGGTGGCAGGTAGATTAACGGAGGGAGGACGCGGGATGTCCTGGACGTATTCGACAAAATTCTCCATCGGGCCGAAATCAGTACACCAACGAGAAAACTCACAATGCCGGACGCTTGGCTCGTAGTCAGGCGTCCCTGGGGCGCATAACCAATTTCTTGCATTAACGAGCCACGGTGTTGGGCCCCCGGCGAGGCATGGGGCGATTTTGACGGGAGACGTGATGAAATCCCCCTCATCCGCGAGTCAGTCCGCATAAGTCGTCCCGCAAGCCCGCGTCTTTGGTCGAAAGCCACCTAAACCGTCCCAAGCGCGGTCCCGTCACGGAACACATGACGCATCGATAACCGGCGGTCTCCCCTTCATGACATCGATCGAGCCGTTTCTCTGAATTGTATCGCTTTACTAGACATTGCAACCGCTAAGCGATACCATCGAGGTGCCGCTGGGTTTCATTATTCACACAACGCCCACCAGAAGCAGCCGTGACTGGTGGGCGTTGTGTGTTTGCGCACGCCCTCAGCGGAAGCGTGCAGGTGCTTCCCGAAGGGGATCGTGTGAACCACTCCTGCTGGACTCTAAAAGGTCAGCCACTGATTGGAATTCAGCGTGATATGCTTGGTCACGCCGTGCACCGTCACGGTCACGGGTTCAGGCAAGAATCCCGGTTGCTTTTGCAAATAGAGCCGGTTGACGTTGACGCCGGATGGCAGCCAGAACTTGACAACCACCTTCCCCCTGGAAGGCGGTTGCGACCGGTTCATGCGTCCTGGCAAGTCGACATGACCGCCGAACTCTTGCTTGTTCAACGTCGTATTGGCAGTGTCATCAACGTAGCTATCGACTCCAGTCATGGAGATGAACTGGGCATTGATGGGCACGTAGACACGAATCCAGGAATGGTACGGCACGGTGAGCCACCAGTTGACCACCGCCGGATCAACCCAATGGATCGTTACCGTTTCCAGCTGTCGGCCTCCCACCGTACGAACGTTAACATCATAGGATTCACGCACGTAATAGTTGTCCTTGTGACCCAGGAGGTTTTCATCCACCACTTGGATATAATTGCCGTTGACGTGGCGCGGCACCACCCCGCCCCAGCCTTGCTGGGCGAAGAAGCGCTCCGCCGCTGGATTGTTGAAGTAGAGCAAAACATGCTTGTTGTCGAGCGCTTGTCGCAGGCTGGCAGCCACTTTGATCAATCCGCTGGTGTGCCCATGAAGCACCTCATGCATCAGCTCTTTCATCATGGTGCCGATAAAGAGCTTGCGCAGATTGGACGGAAGGCCCATCCCCTCCGCCATGTATTCCATCTCATAATTGGCGTTTTGTGCTGTGAGGTGAATGGTCTTTCCCTTGATAGTGGGCACATTGAGTCCTCCCACGTCGGCGATGAGAGAGTCCACGAACCAGGTGTCCAAAAACATGACCCCGTTGACCTTGGGGGCGTTCGGGATAGACCGATACAACATGTAGATGTTGGACACTGTCTGTGGAACGTCCGGCGACGTGTTGGCGTCCCTGAGATGCCAGTACTTGACTGGCAAATAGGCGCCGATGATCGGCGGAGCGGGAGGGTGATAGGTGACCGCCGTGTCCAAGTTCTGGATATTTTGCGAGGTAATCTTGCCCAGCTTGCCATTGTGGAATGGCACGTAAGCGTAGGCGGTCATGAAGCCCCCGGTCGCCCTCAACTCGCCGCTGTTCTGAAAGATCAAGAGATAGCGGGTGGGATTGGGCAACCCGAGAATCGTGGCCAATATGGGATGCGGACCGCTCATCGTGGGGAGCATGCGCACTAGCGTATCGCTCAGGGACTGCAGTGCCGTGACGCTCAACCCTTTATTGCTCAAGAGGCCAGGCCATGCCGCGGGGTTCATATGCTGCACGGAAGCGTTGGCCGCGCGGATTTGCGGGGTCAACTGCTGCATCAGAAGGCCCGCCTGCGAAACCGCCTGACTCACCCGCGCTTTCCGCTGAGCTGCCGTTCCCGGGGATTCCGCAGCGGTCAGGACCGGTGGCAGCACCTGACCGAAAGCATGGAGGTCAAGATGTCCGGCTGTCAGCAGATCCATGCCATTCTGGTAGTAGCCCCTGACTCCCGGAACGATGTTGAGCCAACTCAACAGAACGGCCTCCGTCCGCATCATGCCTAGGGTTCCGCCCAAGCGCTGGATGGAAGAAGCCAAAGCGGCGTAATCGTGGGCATGGTAATCGGTCTTTAGCGCGCTGGCTTCCTGCTTGAGGCGAAACCCGCTCCATGCCAAGCCCAGCACGGGGATGACCACCCCCACGAACACGAGAAAGCCGATGAGTCGTCCCCAACGCATCCGCAAGCGTCGGCGGTGGCGTTCGGGCGGATTGTCGCGTTTGGCCATGCGTTACCTCCCCAAGGTGACGAACTCTCTTTCTTATCTAGACGGTTGAACCTGCCCTATTCTTGCATAAAAGGCGGTCGACCGCACATGCTGACCGTATGCCAGAACTTCCGGAAATGGAAAACTACCGTAGACACCTGTCTGCTTGGCTGAACGGCCGCACCATCACGGCATTGGCCGCCGAGCGGCCGAAGCGTCTCAATCACCCCGTAAACACCCTTCATGACGTTCTGGTCGGAGGGCGCATCCAGTCTATCGCACGCCGCGGCAAAAGCTTGGCGATTCACGTAGACGGCGTCCAGCCCAGCTACTGTGAGCTCTATATTCACCTGATGCTGGGAGGGCGCATCACCCTCTCCTACGAGGACCAGCCCGGCGCCATCACCATGGGCTTGGACGAGACCCGTTGGGTGCAGTTTCACCTCGGATTGGGGCGAATGGATGCCATGAGTGCGGCGGAACTCGACCAACGCTGGAGAAAGCTCGGCGTCGAGCCCCTCTCTGATCAATACCACCCGGGCCTCTGGAGGGAAGCCTATCATAGCGCCCGCCGTCCCATCAAAGCCTGTTTGACCGACCAGCATGTGGTCGCAGGCATTGGCAACGTGTATAGCGACGAGATTCTCTATAAGGCGAAGCTTTATCCGGGAACGCCTGCATACCAGCTCACCTTTCAGGATTGGACACGAGTCGGAGAGATTGTCCCCGCAGTCCTAGCCCACGCAGTCGAATCTGGAGGCGTCGGAGATCCTATCCATAGCGAGGACGCCCTATCGGGCGGGTATCGAGTGTTTCTCCAGGTGCACTATCGGGCAGGGCAGCCCTGTGGAGCCCATGGTGTCGTTACCACAAGCGAGATTGCCGGACGCACCACCTATTGGTGTCCCGAGGTTCAATCATCGCCGCTGTAGGCACAGGGGCGGAGATCATGAGCCAACGCCCGCAATCGAGTGCCGGTCACCTTGTCCTTTTGAATCCAGGGAATGCGCGGCCGGGTTCGATATTCCTCCTGGGGCATCGCGTACCCCATGAAGGCCGTCCGGACGGTCCAGCGGCGGCAGGCCACTTCAGCCAGGCGGCGGGGGGGAACATCGGGCAGCGTCACCGCAATCACCAGCAAATCTGCCATCCACTGTTCGAGCAAATCCAAAGCGTCCTGAGCCGTGGGAACACCGCGCACCCACAAATCTTCGCTGCATAGCTCCCAAGCCGCCACTCGATAAATGGCAGGAGAGGGATCGACGAGCAAGACTCGGGTCGACACTCCACCACCCCCTGTCTATAGAATTCGCCCAGCCTCGCCGATTTAGGGGATTCATCCCCATTTCTTGGCAGTCTCGGTATAATCAAAGAGTAGCTTAGAAACGAGGTGAAAATATGGCCATTCAAGAACGAAGCTGGATTGGCCGGCCCGTTCCCCGCACGGAAGATCGTGCGCTCGTACAAGGATTGGGCCAGTATGTGAGTGACATCAATTTCGAGGGTCAATGGGTCATGGCTCTGGTCCGTTCTCCTCATGCCCATGCCCGGATCGCCCGAATAAATACGGAAGCGGCCAAAAAGCTGCCGGGAGTGCACGCCGTCATCACATCCCAAGAGTGGGAGAACCTCCGGCGCCCCTTGCCCGGCATGGCCCCCATCGCTCCACCTGCCCTCGCGCATGACCGCGTTTATTACGTCGGTGAACCGGTCGCCGCCATACTGGCCGACAACCGGTACGTGGCCGAAGATGCGGCGGAGCTGGTCGAGGTTCACTATGAGCCATTGCCGGCGCTATCCAATGCCGAGGAAGCCGCCCAAGACCAGGAAATTCTTCACCCGTCTCTGGGCACCAACGTCGTCGATCGCGTGCAGTACGAAAGCGGCGCAGGCCGAGGCGCTTTGGCTGCAGCGGACCACGTGGTCACGGCAACGCTGCGCCTCGGACGGGTCAGTGCCCAACCTATGGAACCCCGAGGGATCGCCGCGCATTATGATCCCCAGAACCAAACTCTGTTGGTTTATCACGCCACCCAATCCGTGCACCGCGCCCAAGAGCGCATTGCGGAATATCTGGGCATGGAGAAAAGCCAAGTCCGCGTCATTGCCCCGGAAGTGGGCGGCGGATTCGGCGTCAAAAACGGAACGTATCCGGAAGAAGCGTTGGTCACCTACTGCGCGGTCCACTTTCAGCGACCCATCAAATGGGCGGGTGACCGATTCGAAGAGTTTCTCTCAACCTATCAGGAGCGGGAACAAATTCATCATGTGGAGTTGGGCATCAACCGCGATGGAACGCTCGTGGCCTTAGTCGATACCTACTATCAAGACAATGGCGCCTACCCGGGCGGCGGCATGATTGTCTCACGGACCACCGCCAGGAACTTGCCCGGCCCGTACCGCATCCCCCATCTGGCCATCAATGGCGCGGCCGTGCTCACCAACAAAGTGCCCCAGGCCCCGTATCGAGGCGCAGGACGCCCCCAAGGGCACTACATCATCGAGCGCATGTTGGACCGTGCTGCGGAAGAACTAGGGATGGATCGGATCGAGATTCGCCGGAAAAACTTGGTTCGGCCCGACGAACTGCCCTATCGAACCGGCATCCCAGACGCCATGTATGACTCCGGCGATTTCCCTCAGGCATTTCAGGATCTGCTCGAGGCCATCGACCTTTCGGCATTTCGAAAGCGGCAGGCGGCTGCCCGCCAGGACGGCATTCGCTTGGGGTTGGGCGTCGCCAACTACGTGGAAGTTTCGGCCGGGTTTGGATTCGAAGGGGTGCGGCTTCGCCTGTTGGAGGACGGTCAAGTTCTGTTGAGCACAGGCGCCACCGGCCAGGGCCAGGGGCACCGCACGGCCCTGGCGCAAATTGCTGCGGATACATTGCAGTTGCCTTTGGACCGCATCACCGTGGTGGAAGGCGACACGGACCAGATTCAAAAGGGAATTGGAACCTTCGGCAGCCGCACCATGATTATGGCCGGCAACGCGGCACGTGTTGCCGGCGAAGGATTTATTGCCAAGGCTAAGGATTGGGCAGCGCGAGCGCTCGAAGCCCACGTCGACGACATCATTTTTCAGGATGGCCGGTTCTCTGTCCAAGGAGTCCCCAGCGTCTCTCTAGACTGGGCCGAGCTAGCCCGAAAAATCGCGCCTTCTGGCGAGATGCTCATCCATGAAGACTACTTTGGCTCCGGCACGCCCACGTATGGATTTGGATCCCACGGCATGATTGTGCGCGTCGATGAAAGAACAGCCGACATTCGCATCGAGCGATACGTCATCGTCCATGATGGGGGAACCATCGTAAATCCGCTGTTGGCCAACGGACAGGTCATCGGGGGCACCGTGCAGGGACTCGGCAGCGCTCTCTACGAAGAGATGATCTATAGCGAAGATGGGCAGCCGTTGACCACCTCCTTCTTGGA
Organism: Bacillota bacterium; assembly: GCA_021820485.1. Lineage (GTDB taxonomy): Bacteria > Bacillota > Sulfobacillia > Sulfobacillales > Sulfobacillaceae > Sulfobacillus_B. Next base: position 35,817 of record JAKADO010000014.1, on the reverse strand, counting down.
TTATCGATTGCCCGGTGCCGTGGAAAGCCCGGACATTGAGATTCACCATCGCGATTATCCAGCGCCCAGCAATCCTGCTGGCTATAAGGGGGTTGGGGAAGCCGGCATCATCCCGTCGCAAGCCATTGTACTCTCGGCTGTCGAAGATGCCTTCCAGGACCGGGGGCTGAAATTGGACTTTGCCCCTGTAACCCCCGGAAGACTGTTTCAGGCTTTAGAGGAGAAAGGAGGCTTCCAATGAAACCGCCAGCCTTTCAGTATTACCAGCCACATACTCTCGACGAGGCGCTGCAGTTGCTGAGCGAGCACGGCGACGCCAAGATCCTGGCGGGTGGGCAGAGCTTAATTCCCATGATGAACATGCGTCTCGCCCATCCTGACGTGCTGATTGACATCAACGGTCTCACTGAACTGACCCACATCAAGGAAACCGATCAAGGACTCGCCATCGGCGCTTTGGTGCGCCACTATCAGTTGGAACAACATCCGCTCATTCAGCGCAAGGTGCCGCTGGTGGCCGAGGCAGAGCATCTCATCGGACACCCCGCTATCCGCAGCCGCGGCACCATTGGCGGAAGCCTCTCGCACGCGGACCCCGCTGCGGAGCTGCCGGTCTTGGCGACTCTGTTCGACTGGGAATTGGTGGTTTCGTCAGCCGCTGCAGAGCGAACCATACCCGCCCGGGAGTTCTTTCTCAGCTACTTCATCACCGCCCTGGCCCCTGACGAAATGGTGACGGGGGTGCGAACGCCCTCCCATGCCCATGCGGGAGCCCACATCACGGAGTACGCCGTTCGAGCCGGCGATTTTGCCCTGGCCATTGCCGCCGCATCCATCGTCTTGAACGCCTCCGACACCATTCAGTCGGCGCGAATTGCGTTAGGCGGAGTGGCGGACATCCCATGGCGAGATCCCGACTTCGAAGCCTCGCTGCAAGGCCAATCGCCAAGCCCATCTCTCTGGCGAGAGGTCGGACAACACATCAAGGAGGCCATCGACCCCACCGATGACCTGCATGCCAGCGCTGACTACCGCCGCCAACTGGCCCAAACTCTGGTGGAGAAAGCCCTCGCGGGCGCGCTGGAGCGAGCGAAGTTGGCAGAAATGAAAGGGAGGCAAGCATAATGGTTCCCATTACTCTGACCGTCAACGGCGTAAAGCATGCGTTGGAAGTGGAGCCCCGCTGGCTGTTGGCGGACGTGCTTCGGGATGAGCTTCACCTCACTGGCACTCACCTGGGTTGTGAACAAGGTGTCTGCGGAGCCTGCACAGTATTGCTCGATGGTCGCCCGGCCCGGTCGTGCCTCACCTTGGCGGTCACGGCAAGCGGCTGCGAAATCACCACCGTCGAGGGATTGGCAAAGGATGGCGTACTCCATCCGGTTCAGGAAGCCTTCTGGCAGGAACATGCGCTGCAGTGCGGATTCTGCACCCCAGGATTTCTCATGACCGCGGCGCATTTCTTGGAGAATAATCCAAATCCTACCCGGAGTGCAATTCGTGAGGCGCTGTCCGGCAATCTCTGCCGCTGCACCGGATATCAACATATTGTCAATGCCGTCGAGCGGGCGGCCACTATCATCCGTGAAGGAGACTCCCATGCCATATCCCAAGACTGATGAACGACCAGTCACCGAGGTTCTGCACGGGCACTCAATTACTGACCCGTACCGGTGGCTGGAAGATGCCCAGAGTCCAGAAACGCGCGCCTGGACTGAGGAGCAGATGGCCCATACCCAAAGTATGATTAGCACCTATTCCGGCCGCGACGCGATCCGGCGGCGATTGAAGGAACTCCGCAGCACGCCCGACATCAGCCTGCCTCATGGTGACGGCGACACGCTGCTCTACCAACGCCGGGAGGCTGGCCAGGAGCATGCCGTGCTCTATGCGGAACGGCATGGCACGCGGTTGGTGGTTGTCGACCCCAATGAAGTCGGGGCTGGCGAGCCCATGCACGTCGACTGGGCGTACACGTCCCAGGATGGACGCTATATTCTCTATGGACTGTCGGAGCATGGCAACGAGTGGGCTGTGCTGCACGTATACGACCTTCAGGAAGGGCGCCTCCTGGAGGACCGCATACCACGCGCCCGCTATGCCTCGGTTGCTTTTCCGGACGGCGGTGATGGCTTCTTTTATACGCGCTATCCCCAGCCAGGCTCAGTCCCGACCGGCGACGAGCACTACCATTCGCGAGTCTATTATCACAAGTTGGGCACACCGTACCAGGATGATCCGCTGATCTTCGCCTCGCCCGATGACAAGCGGGCCATGCCGAGACTATCGCTCTCGCCGTCTGGGCGCCATCTGGTCATCGCCCTAAGTTATGGCTGGACCCGTACCGTACTGTACGTGGTGGATCGGGACCCAGAGGATCTGACGCCTCGGTGTGTTTTCGACCACGGCGAGGTGGTCGCGGAGCCCCTATGGACAGGCGACCGACTCTTGGTGTTGACGAACTTCGAAAGCGACACTGGGAGAGTCGCGGAGGTGTCGCTGGCCGATGGCACAGTGACCACCGTGATCCCCTCTCGGACGCGCGAACCCATTATAGAAGCGGCTGCTACCCCGAATCACCTCTTTCTCCATACCCTGAAGGATGCGGTCTCCTGCTTGACCGCTTTCACGCTGGACGGGCGCTTGGAGCAAGAAATGGACTTGCCGGCCGCATGCGGCATCATCGGGCTCTCCAGCACCAATCAGGCGTTGTATTACGGCTATTCCAGCTTCGCCGTTCCCGCTGCCATCCACCGCGTCGACGACGCAGGATTGGTGGATATCTTATGGGCGCAGTCAGCAGACGCCACGGAGGCTGTCCAAGTAACGCGGGAATGGGTCACCTCCAAGGACGGAACGCGCATTCCGCTCTTCATTGCCCATCCCGCCGAATTTCAAAAGAACGGGCACACCCCCGCCATGTTGACCGGCTACGGCGGATTTGACGTGCCCTACCTGCCTGCCTATTCCGCCTCGGTTCGGGCTTGGGTTGAGCGAGGAGGAATCTTTGCCATCGCAGCGCTGAGGGGCGGGAACGAGTTCGGCGAATCCTGGCACCGAGCCGGCATGCGGGAGCACAAGCAAAATGTCTTCGATGACTTCGCGTCGGCGGCCCTTCATTTGGTTCAGGCGGGATATACCGATCCCGAACATCTGGGCGTCACAGGGCGCAGCAACGGCGGATTGCTGACAGGCGCCTTCATCACCCAGAACCCCCAGTTGGCCCATGCCGTCATTATTGGCGTGCCATTGCTCGACATGCTGCGGTTTCACCGTTTCCTCATCGCAGATTTATGGACCCAAGAGTATGGTTCACCGGAGAACCCCGAGGAGTTCGCATGGCTCTACAGTTATTCGCCCTATCATCATGTCGTGCCCGGCACCCGCTATCCCGCGACGCTCATTTTCACCTCAGACGAGGATAGTCGCGTAGATCCCATGCATGCCCGCAAGATGACCGCCTTGCTGCAAAAGGCCAGCAGCTCTGGCGAGCCGATTTTGCTGCGCGTTGCGGCCAAAGCCGGACATGGCGTCGGCAAGTCGGTGGAACAGTGGCTCGATGAAGAGGCAGACATCTGGACTTTCCTCTCTCATCATCTCGGACTGCCAGTCCAATCCTAGCGTGGTTCCGTGGACCCTGCCCCCGACGGCAGGGTCCTTTTTTATGCCGGAAGGCGGTCGTAGAAGGAACCATTGACGCGGCAGTTCTTCCACACTTATTCTAAGTCAGTTACCATCCCCTGCAGTCACCAGCGCAGCGCTTAGGAGGATACCGTGCGGATACGCCAAGATACGGTCGTGGCCATTGTTTTTGTCGCCGCGATGTTCATGAACATCATGGACGCCACCATCGTCAATACCGCCTTGCCGTCCATCGCCCGGGACTTTCGCGCCTCCATCACCTCGGTCGACTGGGTGGTGATTGGGTATCTCTTGAGCCTGTCCTTGTGGATTCCGGCAGCGGGATGGCTCGGTGACCGAATAGGCACCCGCACCGTTTTTCTCGCCTCCTTGGCCATCTTCACCACCGCCTCGGCACTCGCAGGTCTCAGTCAAAGCCTTGGGCAACTCGTAGCCTTCCGCATCCTGCAAGGCATTGGGGGCGGCATTTTGACACCGGTGGGCCAAGCGATGCTGTATCGGGCCTTCCCGCCCGAGAAACGTGCACGGGCTTCCGCCATACTGTTGGTTCCCACCGTTTTGGCTCCAGCCACAGGTCCTGTCATTGGCGGACTCTTAGTCGACCAGTTGTCGTGGCGTTGGTGTTTCTATGTCAACGTTCCCTTGGGCGTGTTGGCCTTAGTGTTTGGACTGCTCTTTCTCCACCAGCACCAAGAACCGCGAATCGGGGGATTCGATTGGATGGGATTCCTTTTGTCGGGCTTCGGACTGGCGCTGTTTGTCTATGCGCTCAGCGAAGGAGCAACCGATGGCTGGGGCTCGCCGGTCATTTTGGCGCCGGGCCTTCTCGGGCTCGTCCTATTGGCCATCATGGTACAGGTCGAGCTTCGGCGGGCCCACCCGATGATTTCGCTATCGCTGTTGCGGCACCGCCTGTTTCGCACCACCAACCTAGTGTCGCTCTTCGGCAGCGCCGCCTTTATGGGCGTCCTGTTTGCCATGCCGCAATTCTTGCAGGAGGCTCGCGGGGCCAGTGCGCTAAGCTCGGGGCTCACAACCTTCCCGGAGGCCGTAGGGGTTATTTTGTCGTCTCGGCTGGTCGCGCGCCTGTATCCCAAGATTGGACCGCGGCGACTGATGTTCGGAGGACTGCTGGGCGTCACAGGGGCCATCTTGTGCCTTGCGACCATCCACTTGGGAACCAGTCAGTGGTGGATCCGCCTCTTCATGTTTTTGGTGGGCGCTGGCATGGCCTATCAAATTCTGCCGTTGCAAGCCGCCTCCTTCTCCGAAATCTCGTCAGCGGATACCGGGCGGGCATCGTCCTTATTCAACACCCAGCGGCAAATTGCCGGCACGCTGGGCGTCTCGGTGCTGGCAACCGTCATCGCCGCCTCGCTGAGCATCCATCCGGGCGCTGCGCCGCACATCGTCGTTGACGCTTACCGTCACGCCTTTATGGCGGCCGCTGTCTTGGCTGCTGCCGCAGCCGGAATCGCGCTCCAAGTCCACGACGAAGACGCCTATGCCACGATGGGGCGGCAGCCCGTCGAGAAACGGTCTTCGTCCGCATAAAGGGCAAGCGGATGGTCATTTCCCTTACGCGGTTGAGTCGTCCAAAAACTGCCGCCACCAATGGGGATGGCTATCAATATAGGTGACCAAACGCTCGATTTGGTCCAAACGCAGCACATCAAAGTGATGTTCAATCCCCTCGACAATGCGATGCACGTCACTGGCCGAGCCAATCGCCAGATGTGTTAAGAACCGTTCCAAGATTTGGTGGCGTGCGTAGAGGAGTCGTCCCTGCTTCTGCCCTTCCGGGGTAAATGCGAACCCCCTGTACCGTTCATATGTCAAGAGGCCGGCCTCATGAAGCCGGCGCACCATTTTGCTGGCGGACGCCGGGCTGATGGCGAGGCGCTCCGCCAAATCGGTGACTCGCGCATAGCCTTTCTGCTCCGTTAACACCCAAATGGCCTCAAGATAGTCCTCTTGACTCGGAGTGGACATGGGCGCTCCCTACTTTCTATGCACGCCTTTTCTCCTATTCATACGCACACCGCTGGGAATGATGCGTGGGGACGACCTGCGGGACAGGGATAGCCGCCTTAGGCCTGTGAATCATTTTTTCATGATCGACAGTTTTTGACTCCCATGTTTCGCCGTTAAGACATATAACATGGTAAATCTGTTAGAAGGGGAGCGCCATGAACACGACCCTGTGGAGGTGCCTCAAACGGGACACCGTCCGGACTGCGTTGCGGGCAATCAAACACGGTGAGACCCTTCAGGCGGCGTACAGCCTTCGGTATCTCACCTGGATCGACGAAGCGCACCAGGTGCTGACCGATTACGGCGCGCAAATCAAAGCCTGGATGGAATCCCCGGACTCCGCCGCGGATCCCTCCAGGACAGAGTAATTCTCCGTCATTGTCCCGAGCTATCCATTCGCTTTGGCCCAAGCGCGACTCACTTGCTGTTCCAAGCTGGGGATGCTTAACCAGTTGTTGCTGCCGTCGTGTGCCCAAATCACCTTGCCGTGTGCATTCACGAGCGCGTACCAAGTAATGTCCTGAACCCCAACTTCGTCCGCGACCGCTCCCGTCTTGTCGAGAGCCACAGGGTACTGGAGCGTAGGCATTTGCTTGAGCAGCGTTCGGAATGCATTCGGCGAAGGCTCCGTCGGCACCTCATCAATCGCCACCAACGAGGGCAGGTGGTTCGCGGCGGCATAAGCCTGATATTGGTCTAACGCTTCCATCTGCGCGGGCACGTTGGATAGTTCGGTCAGCCAACTAGCGGTAAACACCAGCAAACGGGGAGTCCCATCGCCCAGCGTCAACGATCCTCCCGGGCTTGACGCCAGGGGCAATTTGGCCTGGTTCAGCGTGTGGATGGTAGACTCCTGCACCAGAGCCCGATGCAGGACCGCCTTCGACGTCGTGGTGGGATGCGGCAAAATGCGTGCCATGGCTTGGGCGAAGAGTTGCGCCTGCTGTCCCAGCCCGCCATAGGCCATTTGCGTCATGTAAAGCCGATTTTCCTGGCCCTTGGCGTTGAGGATGTATACGCCCGGCGTATGGTCTATGGCTCCGTGCTGAATGGCCACATAAATTCCGTACTGTTTCCATACATGGGCCAACTGCGCTTTCGTACCCGTGAGAAAATTCCACTGGTGCAAAACACCGTGGGCCTGGGAGTATGAATAGACATCCGACACCGCCGTCGCTGTTGGGTTCGCGTCGACAGCCAACAACGCCACTTGCGAGCCCGCTTTTGCTCCCAGCATCTTTTTGGCCATGACCATTTCCTCGGATGTCAAAGGACAAATGGTCGTGCATCGGCTGTCCAAAAACGCCAGGATGACAACTTTGCCGCGATATTGGGTCAACGAGACCGACTGTCCGAATTGATTGGTCAGCGTGAAGTTTGGCGCGGGCTTGTTGTTGAGCGGCGATCCGGGATCCACGTTGGCGGCGGTGGCCTGATAGGACGACGACACCACCACGCCCCCGTTGGCGCTCGTGCCTGTCGAGGAAGCGGGCGTAGTTCCGCAAGCAGTCGCAAAAACTCCCATAGCCGCTGTTAAAGCAACCCACCATCTGCGTTTCACTGCACACAACCTCCGACTTATTACATGACTCGTTTTCGCCTATTCTCACTGTTTTTCGACTATCCGTCAACGCGCAATCCAAAAATTTCCAAAACCACAGCGCAACCCGTTCCAGTGACATGTCGTTTTAGCAGCAGGTGATGCTCATGATTGGTCAACAACAACAACAACCACTCCACCATTCTCATCGGCAACCCGGCACCGGCACCCCGCATGCTTGGCTGTGGTTCATCGCCTCCATGATGCTCATGGCAGGCATCCCCGCCACCTTTGCGATTCGGGAGCAAGTGAGTCACAATGCCAAGGGATTGGTGAGCGCCCAATCCTATATCGATGGGTTGGCGCACCAAGGCCTGCCAGCAAAGGAAGCCACATCGCTGACTCGCCAACTGATATCTGTCCATTCCACCCCGTGGGGCCCTTTCCCTTCAGTCTGGTTTACCAACCAGACGCCCGCATTCAATGCCATTCGTCAACGCGCCTATAATGACTGGCAAGCGGTGCTTCAAACCGACCACCAGTCACTGAATGCCGCCGGCGCCCGATGGGTCGCCACCGTCACACCATGGGACACCGGCGCGAAGATCTTCGAGAAAACCGCCCTTGAAAAAGATCGCACCGTCGCAAAAATCGTTCGACAAGAGAACCTCTGGATTCGACAAACGCATCAGTGGGTCAGCGCCGAAACCCGCCTTAAAAAACTCGGCACAGGACTTGTCCAAGGACGTCCGCGAGCCATCCTGAACGGCAAGACCGCATTGGAAGAGGCGTTGAACAACGCCCGGCGCAATCCCGAAGGAGTGCCTCTCGGACAACGGACCCTCCAGCGCATTCAAACCTTCTGGAACCTGCCTCCGACTCAAGAACTCACTCAATTCACAAGCCTCGAGCAGCAAATCAAGCAAGCATTGCAAAAGTTGGCCCCCATCCCACTGCCGCCTCCACCACCGCCGTCCAGCCCTGCCACATCCAGCACCCTCGCCAGTGCCGTCGAGCAGTACTTGACCACGCGGCAAAGCCAAGTGTCGGCCGCTGTGCTGAATTTGAATACGGGCACGTTGTGGAGCTTTCAACCCCAGATGCGGTATGACACAGCCTCCATTGTGAAGGCCACCATCATGGCAACATTGTTGTGGCAGGCGGAACTGCACCATGCCCCTCTGACGCCCGAGGAGACACAGCAAATGGTGCCGATGATTGAGGACAGCAGCAATCAAGCCGCCACGACACTCTGGTATCTGGCTGGCGGCTCAAGGGGAATTCAGGGCTTCCTTAACGCGGCCGGACTCACGAACACCATCCCCGGCACTCACGGGTACTGGGGACTGACGCAAACCACAGTGACAGACCAGGTGGAACTCATGAAGCTTTACGCGGTTCCCAACGCCATTTTGGACCCCGCCAGCCAAGCCTACGCCCGAAATCTCATGACCCACATCGTGGGCTACGAGGATTGGGGCGTCAACAGCGGTGCCCCGACCGGCGCTTCGGTCGCCCTCAAGAACGGGTGGCTTCCGCTGCCCGGATTAGGGTGGGAAATCAACTCGGTAGGGTACGTCTCCGGAGGTAATGAAAACATTGCCATTGCCATTTTGAGCAACCGCAACCCCACGGAGGCTTATGGCATCGCCACGGTTGACCACATTGCCGCCTTGATTGAACAATCGGAATCCTAACGACTTCCAGCCTGAATGCGAAGCTGGCGCGACTTCTCCTCTTGCATGGCGCGATTGGCCTCGCTCAGCACATGCTCAAAGGAGGCGCCGGCTTCGCCCCATGACCAGCCCAAATGCACCGTAACCGGGATCGGCGTTGCCCCCGCGCCACTCGTGAGCTGCAATTGCCGCACAACCTGGGCCACGCGATCGCGGACCGCATACTTGTGCTCAAAGGCGATGCCGGGAAAAATCAGCAAAAATTGGCCGCCCCCCAGCCAGACAACACGGTCATTGTGGCGCGAGATCCCCTCGAGTTCACGACTCACCCGGTAGGCCAACTGATCCGCCATGTGCGCTCCATAACGGTCCTTGAGGGCCTGAAATTCAGCAAACTCGCCATGGAGCACGCCGACTGGGGCTTGCGCAAGCATGGCCTCCAAATAGGCTAGTCCTGTCGAATCGCCGAGAAGCGGGGTACTGCCCTGAATCTGCCGGTGCCGCGCTGTCACCATTACATACAACCAAGCCGCCAATCCGGCTCCCCAGCCCCAAGGCCCTCCGTCCGCATGCCCCGGAAGCCATTCGCCGTTGTGTAGGGCCAGCAACACGGCCAAGGAAAGCCCGACCGCAACCCCCACCAACGCATAGCGTCGATGCATTGCGGCCGCGCGCACCGCCACAATCAACGCGAAAGCCCACCCCACCGCCACGCCCGCTGCCAGAGCCCAATCGGCCCCACGGAGCGGGTGCTGAAGTTCATAAGGAGGCAGGATCCACCGCGAAAGCCCCGCCAAAAGCATCGCCCCCACGTAGAACACCGCGTATCCGCGGGGTACCGGCACCTGAGCCAGGCGGAGCGTTAGTTCAACCGCCCCGACTGCTACCAAGAGCCCCAACGGGAGCAACAACCGAAGCCCGTGAGGCGCGTGAAGCCCCAGGAGGCCCACACCCCCCCAGCCCAAGGCTCCCACCGCCAAGAACCGGACGCATGCCCCTACAAAACGGCTCGCAATCTCTTTCCGATAGATAGCGAGAAACAGAATCCCAACCGCATAGCAACTGCTCAGCAACAGACTCGGCAACACGTCTATCGGCATGCTTAAGGTCTGGCCCATATTCCCCCACTTCCCTGCGACAATTACCAAACAATTTCGACATGCAATTTAAAATTCCTTCCTTTTAAAATTCCTTCCTTCTTTAGGAATGCCTCAAAGACAGGCCACAGGGTGCCAAGAAAAAGGAATTACTCTGCCGGTCACGAATATGAACCGTTAAGCAAGAATGTAGGAAGAAAGTGGTGTCTCCATGAACTCTGCGCCCAGCGTCGCGCCCTACGGCACGTGGAAATCGCCGATATCTGCGGACCTGCTGACCCATAAGACCGTCACCTTCGCCGAAGTCTTCATCGACGGCGACGATCTCTATTGGATTGAGAGTCGTCCGGAAGAGGGGGGCCGACACGTTGTCGTGCATGAAATGCCCGATGGAACCATTGAAGACATCACCCCGCCCCCCTGGAGCGCACGGAGCCGGGTACACGAGTATGGCGGCGGCGCTTTCACCGTTCACCAAGGCGTCGTCTATTTTTCGCATTATGCGGATCACCGCATCTATCGGAAGTCCCCGGGATCCGTGCCCTGCCCCATCACGGCCGATGCACCGGTGCGATACGCGGACTTGGTGGTGGATCCGACCCATGACCGCCTGATTGCGGTTCGCGAGGATCATCGGGATCCTCAGCGCGTCGAGAATGCCGTGGTGGCGATTCCTTTCGGAGATCCCGACACCATAGGCACCGTTCTCGCGTCAGGACATGACTTTTTTATGTTTCCCCGCCTCAGCCCTGATGGCTCGAAACTCGCTTGGGTCGCTTGGGATCATCCCAACATGCCTTGGGACGACACCACGCTCTATAGCGCATCCCTGAAAACGGATGGAAGTTTGGACCCCGCCACGGCCGTAGCGGGCGGACATGACGAATCCATCTTTCAACCGGCTTGGTCGCCGGATGGTCGACTATTCTTTGTCTCAGACCGGACGGGGTGGTGGAATCTCTACTGTTGGGACGGCAAGGAGGTCCGCACACTCACCGCGCTGCACGCCGAATTTGGCGAAGCGGCCTCGCGGTTCGGCCTCTCAACCTATGGGTTCGTGAATGAAGCGACGCTCTTGGCCACCTACACGATGGGCGGGTACGCCACGATGGTGCTGATCGATATCTTTAGCCGGGAAATGACGCACATCATCTGCCCCTATACGGTCTTGACCCATCTCCGCGTATCGGGAGCAAAGGCTCTGATGATCGCGGCGTCCGACCGTACGCCGTCCACGATTGTGCACTTCGATGCCACCAGGCGACGGTTCCGGGCCGTTAAACGAAGCGCCCCCCTCCCCATGGATGAGGAAGCCGTCTCAGTGCCGGAAGCCATCCACTTCCCCACCGAGAATGGGCTAATGGCGCACGCGTTCTACTACCCGCCCAAGAACCCCGAGTATCTCGCACCCGAAGGAGAGGTCCCCCCCTTAATCGTGTCGGCACATGGCGGCCCGACCAGCCGAAGCCATGCTGTCTTCCGACTCGATACCCAATACTGGACGTCGCGCGGATTTGCCGTCGTTGATGTCAATTATGGCGGCAGCACCGGTTATGGCCGAGCCTATCGCAACCGACTCCGGCACCAATGGGGCATTGTGGATGTGCAAGACGTCGTCAACGCGGCGTTGTTTCTGACACGTCATGGGCAAGCCGATCGACACCGGCTGCTAATCCGGGGGGGCAGCGCTGGGGGCTATACCACTTTGGCCGCCCTCACCTTCAGCCAAGTGTTCCGCGCCGGAGCGAGCTACTATGGCGTCAGCGACTTAAAAGGCCTGGCCCAGGACACGCATAAATTTGAATCCCGCTATCTCGATCGGCTTATCGGGACGCTCCCCGAGGACGAAGACCGATACGACGAGCGGTCGCCGCTCGCCCATGCGGATCAGATTCAGGCGCCCGTAATTTTCTTTCAAGGTTCGGATGACCATGTCGTGCTGCCCAATCAGTCCGTGCGCATGGCAGAATCGCTCCGGTCCCGCGGTATCCCGGTCGCTTTCCTCGAATTCCCTGGAGAAGGCCATGGGTTTGTTGGCGCTGACACCATCATTCGGGCCCGCGAGGCCGAATTCACATTTTACGTCAAAGTCTTGGGGCTGCGCGTACAGGAGCGCTTCCAAGCACTCCCCATCGACAACTGGACGGAATAAGGCAGGTTGTCGAAAAGCAGGACTTTGTGCGGCGTTTCGAGAATAATGCCGTCAAAAACATTGGTCGCCCATCGAAAGGAAACGCCCGTGAACCCGTTGTCGATTAGGATCGCCGACGAACGCGCCAACTTATTTGTCGGGCGGCAGCATGAATGCCAGCAGGTTGAAGAGTGGCTGACCGCCTGCGCGCCACCTACGAAAATTGTGGCGGTGACTGGCATGGGCGGCATCGGGAAATCCACCCTCTTGCTGCATCTCTTGCATCGTGCCCAGTCCCGAAATGCCCTGACTGCCTGGGTTGACGGGCGCACCTGCTACCGTACGCCGCGGGGATTTCTCGAAGCTCTGCCCGAGGCCTTTGAAGAGTGGCGCCGTCAGCCCGATGCGCATCCCCCCTTGGTTCTCGCCATTGACAATTATGAGGAGCTTCAAGTCCTGGAGGGATGGCTGCGGGAGGTGTTTCTAACCGGCCTTCCCGAGACCGGCTTATTGGTCATGGTTGCGTCCCGGGCCAACCTCATGTCGCAGTGGCTGTTAGACCCCGGATGGCGGCACCGGGTTACGGTGTGGGCCCTGGAAGGGTTTACGCCGACCGAAATTGAGGACTTTCTGGTTCGCCGACATTGGCCCAAGCAGGACATCCGAAGAGCGCACCAATTAGCTCTCGGACATCCGCTCTCCTTGGCGGTCGCCGCAGAAGCGCGTAGCCGGTTTAGTCGGCAACCATCCGAGGAGTTGGCCCCGCTCGTTCGAGAGACGTTATCGGCACGGCTGTTGCGAGAAATCACCGACCCCGATCTGCAGCCCTTGGTGGACGCGCTTACCCTCATGGCTGGAGCCAGCTTGGACCGACTGCGGCGCGTGCTGCAGCAGCGCATCACGGCCCGTCAATACCAGGCGCTCAAGGCATTGTCGTTCGTAAAGCAGACCGCCCATGGCGAGGTGAGTCTGCATGACATCGTCGTCATGCATCTGTTCGAGGATTTCCGCAATCGAGACCCGGGCTTTTTCGAACGTCTGCGGAACCGCGCCATCGATGTGCTCCTGGCCGACTGGGACCAAGTGCCCAGAGCGCAGCAAGGAGGGCTCGCACAACAGCTCTTGTGGCTGTGCCGGGACATCTTTCAGGAGGCGACCCAGTGGCCTGACATATCCTCGGCCGCAGACCTTGAGGTGAGCGGGTATCGTCCTGAAGAGCATAGCCAACTGCGGTCGCTCATCCGTGAATGGCGGCGCCAGATCTTGCCTCCTGATCAGTTGCTGGCACTCTTTGACGCGGTGGCGATGGAGTTTCCGGAATCCATTCGCGTGACTCGAGCCCCCAACGGCGAGCCGGTGGCGGTGTTTGTCTCGGTGGCGCTGCACGCGACCACGCTCGCCCTCTTGGAAAAGTTCCATCCTCAGCTGGTGTCTCGGCTCATGGCGCTGGAACTCGGCATCAGGCGCTGTGCCATTGAGGAGGCCAAGGCCGGCTACAACGCGATGACGGGGATTGCGCTTCATCACCCACGCTATAGCCCGGAACAAATTCTGGGCGTGGTGGCCCGTGACCAAATGTCGATGCAGGCCGGGGTCATGGGGTTGTTGGTGCTGGTCAACCCCGAACTGAAAAGCTTTTTGCGGGCGATTGGATATCAAAGTTATCCCTTCCCAGTCAGTCGGGACTCTGGCGCAGACGAAGAACTGTTTGTGCTGGATCTAAGACAGCAGCATTTTGGCCAATGGATTCGGCAAATTGTGTCCGGGCGGACCCTAGCATCTCCGGAGGAGCCGGTCTCTCCGACAGATGTCCGATATTTTCTCGCCCATTGGAATAACGACACAACACTTCAGGAAAGTCGCCTCGCAACCCGGCATGCGCGGTCCGTGGGTGCGGTGAAGAGGTTGCTGCAGGAGTTGGTGGATGGGGAGCCAAAATCCCCGCTGACCCTGCGCGACCAGGAAGTCTTGAAACTCTCTTACTGGGAGAAGTCGCAGTCCATCTGGCAGCACGCGGAGAAGCTCCATATCAGCCGGGCAACTTTTTACCGCTATCAGGAGCAGGCTTTGGTTCACCTGTCCCAAGCTGTCAGTGGCAAGTTGAGACAATATTGAGACTCCCATGAGCCCTCCAGGACATTATCCTATGGGTGAATCACTTATCATAATATTTGCAGGAATCAGAGGCGCTCGGAAGAAGGCACGGCTTCTTTCGAGCGCCTCGCATTTGCGCCAAGCACACTGGAGACGACCCTTGGGAATCGAACCCAACTCCTGAGACCCCGTCCCAGGACACTCGGTTTGCAGCCGAGGGAGCCCACCAGGACCCAGTGGTCGTCATACGTACAAACATACGATTTGGGCATGCGCATATCAAACATCATGCCAATTTTGCATGGCGCAGCGGAGGGTATCCATGATTACCTCACGAAGTCAGCAGCGAAAGACGGGGATGCAATGTGTGACTTGGCGGTTATAGGACTAGGCATTGCCGGAACCTCCACACTCTACCAAGCGGCCCAGAGGGGCTTCCGGGTCATCGGGCTGCTCGGTCGCCCACACCAACGGCTCGTCGCACGGCAAGACACGCATCATCCGTCAGGCGTACTTTGAGCATCCCGATTATGTCCCCTTTGTTCAGGAAGCCTATCGCGAATGGCACCGCCTGGAAGACTTGACGAATAGGACGCTTCTCGTGAGGAGCGGGGCCTCATGATGGGTCTCCCGACCTCCGCGGTGGTTCACGGGGCCCGTCTAGCGGCCAAGACTCATGGGCTGCCCTACGATGAGCTCGACACGACAGATATTGTCAGCCGGTTCCCTGGATTCCGTCCCTGCCCCGACGAAGTCGGCATTTATGAACCCATTGCCGGCTACCTCCAAGTGGAGGCCGCATTGGATGCCTTGCTGTCCTCGGCGCGGGAGGCGGGCGCTGTTGCCCACTTCAACTGCACCGTGCAATCCCTCCGTTCCCTGCCCTCACACACCGTGATCACAACCGACAGGGAGTCCATCGAGGCTCGGCAGGTCGTGCTGACGGTAGGCGCCTGGCTTCAGGAATGGTGGCCCACCTTGCCTCTCGACGTGGAACGTCAAGTCCCGGTGTGGTTTAAGGCTCGGCATGCCACACCGCTGACGTCTCTTCCCATCTATATCCGGGAGCAGCCTGAGACCGGCATTCAAGTCTACGGGTTTCCCTATCTGAATGGACAAGGAATCAAGGCAGGCATTCATCATGGGGGAACCGTCTCGTCTGTCTCCGACATCGACCGCCATGTGCATCAACAAGACATTGACCAGTTGGCCTCAGCGCTGGACTTCATCCCCCCCATTCATCCGGTAGAGGTGCAGGACGCCAGGGTCTGCCTCTACACCAACACCCCAGATGGACATTTTGTCATCGGCCGCAACCCTGACTGGCCCACAGTGGTGGTGGCTGGCGGGTTTCCCGGGCACGGCTTCAAATTCGGTCCGGCATTGGGCCAATTGTTGGTGGATGTGGCATTGCATGGCCGCCAAGCCCCTTATCTGTTCAATCCACAGCGCGGCCGGCATGGTTCACTTTGATGCACTGACGCATAGGATGTCTTAAAGGATATGAAGGAGGGATCCTATGCGTCTCGATGTTTTGTCTTTAGCAGCCATTGTGGCGGGCATCATCGCCTTGTGGCAGCCCAAGCATTTCCGCATGGCTGTCGGGATTTATCTCTTGTTGGTCGGCGTGCTCGGGCTCGGGGTTGTGCGCGTCTAAACGGTCAGCGGGCTCGGGGTTGTGCGCGTGCCAGTGGGCTCGATGCTGTGGGCCAATGAACGGCCGATGCCCCGAGTCTCTCCGCCCAGGTTTGAAGAGACGCCTCAATATCCCGGCGAAGGCGCGGGGTCAGTCGAACCGTCGATTCCCAAGCGACATTGCGCACCACCAGCAAAGACTCCGCCCTTTTCAATTCGGGATCAATCCGGCCCACCAAGCGATCGCCGACCAGAACAGGCATGGCGTAGGCGCCAAACGCGCGCTTCTGCGGGGGCACATAGACCTCCCATCGATAGTGAAACTGAAAGAGGTCTACCAGCCGATTGCGATCCCAAAGCAGGTTGTCCAACGGCGGCAAAAATCGAATGGGCCGATCCCACCCGCGTTCTTGGCCCTCCCAAAACCGAAGCCGGTCGGCATCTTCCTGCCGAACATAGTAGGGAGCCTTGACCCCTTCGACCACCAGGCGGATTAGGGCCCCGCGGGATTCCCGGGCCGCCAATTGCCCGCGGCGCCAAGCCATGGGGCGCCCGCCCCATCCCAAGCGGTTGTCTTGGCCGCTGATTAATCGGTAGGCGGCCAAGTATTTGTCAAATAGTTGCTGGTCAGCCTCCTCCGGGCTCAACTCCTGGTTGCGCGCCATCACCTCTGGCGGCACTGTGCGTTCGGGAAGATCGAAAAAACGCGTCACGCCTTGTCTTTGCGCCACCATAACCAACCCCGCATCGAAGAGAAGGTTCAGCACGTGTGACGTCGCCTTGGTGGTGGCCTTCTCGGTGTCCCAATAGCCCAAAACCTTCTTCTCCGTGACAAATGCCCGAGCCGGCAACGGTCCCTCGTTGGCGATGCGCGCCGTCACGTGGGAAACCAACTCTTGATGCCGATCCAATTCGGGCTTGAGACGCGCCTGCAGTCGCTCGCGAACCCCTTTGAAGAGCGGGTAGTCGGACATGGGAAGAACCGATGCCTCATTGGCGCGATACTCGAAAATGTGCCCCAATGCCAACAGCTGATCGAGATCGTGAGGTCGGTAGCGCGCATCGCGCGCCATTATGACCAAATCTTGATTGCGACCAACCCGTGCCACTGGGTCAATTTGCACCGCCTCGAGCCGCTCCACCAGTTCCCCCGCTGTGGTGGGATGAGAGTCCAAGCGAGCTCTTCCCGGACCCGCCAGCAAACTGTCCAAGAGGAAGCGGCGCGCCGTCTTTCGAGAAATGCGCCATTCGCCCATTGGTCATGCCCTCCCCACATCCCGCCCGTCGCCTGCTCGCCGGGTTCTGCCTGGCCTCGCGGTCCCACGGCCATGTGTCTTGCGCTAGACATCCAAAAGATCTGCGTAGACGATTGCTTGTCCCCCTTAATATAACGCATGCGACGCGACCAGCGCCTCACTTGAGTCTGACGTCCCCTCACCGGCATAATCCCCGCTGCGAAGCCAAAGGCTACTTCTTGACAAACGACTACGAGTCAACGATACTTCTTTTTAGTAAGTTAGAGGAGGGATCCTATGCCTGCCGTAACCCCTGAACGTTGGACAGCTTTGCCCCGCGTGGCCGAGCCTGGGGAGAGCTCCATCGATCGTCCAGTCGAGCGCATCGTCACCGCTCCATCGCTGTTGGAAGGCGCCGGCTTTCCTGTGCGGCGGCCCTGGCCCACCCGTGAAATCGGATTCCGCGAAGCCGATCCATTCCTGCTGCTCGATCACATGGGGGCCGTGGAATATGCCCCCGGCGAAGCCAAGGGAGCCCCTTGGCACCCTCATCGGGGCTTTGAAACGGTAACCTACATCATTGATGGAGCCTTTGAGCATCATGACTCCCAAGGAGGAGGCGGGTACATCAGCAATGGCGACACGCAATGGATGACTGCCGGAGCTGGCATCCTCCACGATGAAATGCCACCCGAGAATCTGGTTCGAACTGGTGGGCTCTTTCACGGCATCCAACTGTGGGTGAACCTGCCGAAGAAGCTGAAGTGGACGCCTCCTCGCTATCAGAGCCTGGAGTCCAACCATGTCACCTTGGTCGCTTCGGAACGCGGAGATGCTCTCCTGCGCATCATCGCCGGAGATTTGGGGGGATACCATGGGCCAGGCGTCACTTGGACGCCGGTGACGGTTATCCATGCGACCCTCGAACCCAACGCCATGCTGCGAATTCCTTGGCCAAAGAATTATAACGCGCTGGCCTACGTGCTAACGGGGAGCGGTTCCGTCGGTCCCGCTGGCGTCCTGATTCACGAGGGGCAAGGGGTGCTATTCGGTACAGGTGACGCGCTGACCATCACCGCCAGCGCAAGCCCGGAGGGCCCCAGCCATCGCCTGGAGATTCTCCTTCTGGGAGGGGAACCAATTCGAGAGCCAATCGCCTCATACGGTCCATTTGTGATGAATACCCACGCGGACATCGTGCAAGCCTTCGAGGACTACCAATCCGGGCGCATGGGCACCATTCCCGCGACGAATTTCAAGGGGGATTCTGCGAATGCCGACGAATCCGATCGCCCTTAAGGTTCTGCCCCGAAATTTCGCCTCCGGGCCGCCATTTCCGGTTGACAACCAGTGGCGGCCCGGCCCGGTGACAATACTTTCCACCACACCGGAAGGCGCCGACGTCATCGCTGCCCCCATGCCGACTCGCGGCGGCATGCGGATCATCGTCTACAACCGTGAACCGTTTTCCGTCGAGGTGGTGTTGGATCCGGTTGTTTAGGGATGGGCTTCGGCAAAGGCCCGCAAGGCGCGGCCTGCAGCGGAAAATCCATCGATTAGCTGATCCAGGGGTTGGTAGCTGAATGACAGCCGAATGGCATGCGGATCGGGCTCAGTCTCCACACAGAACCAGCGTCCAGAAAGCGCCATGATCCCTTCCTGCGCCAGGAACGCGGCCACGTGGTCGCTGTCCCATGTTTCGCGCAGCCGCACCCAAAGAAAGTAGCCTCCTCGGGGCTTGGGCACCTCCACGCCTTGAGCCGGCGCTCCGAGGGCCTTCACCGCTTCTTCGGCGCGTTGAGCGTAAGCCTGGCGCAACTCGCGGACGTGGGATTCATAATCGATGGCTTGGAGATATTCGCCCACCACCGCTTCGACGAACGGGTTCCCCAAGTCCTTCTTCATTCGATCCATAGCCGTCAGCAGCCGCTTGGGCCCAACCGCCCACCCGATCCGAAGCCCCGGCGCTACGGTCTTCGAGAGAGTGCCTAGGTAGACGACGTGCTGGGCGGAATCCAACGCCTTCAAGGACGGCAGAGGCTCGCCAAAGAAGAGGTCACGGTAGGCTGCATCCTCTACTAGCCATGCCCCATGGCGGGCCGCCAATGACACGAGCTCCCGCCGATCGGATTCTGGAGTAACGAGCCCGGTGGGATTCTGAAAATCCGCACCCCAATAGATGAGGCGCACCGGAGTGCCACGGCGTGCGGCGCCCTCAAGCGCTTCCTCAACCGCCCCCATGGGAAAGACCCCGTCGCATTCCGCCACCGGCACGATGTGGTCCGTGTAGTTGCGGAACACCTCGAGCGCCTCCATGTAAGTGGGCGATTGCACAAGAACCGCCGTGTCACGATCCAGCGCCGCCTGTGCTGCCAAATCAAGCCCCTGCAAAGCGCCAAAGGTTACGAGGAGCTGGTCCTCCGCTCCCAATTCGGGCCCCATGGCTCGAGCCAGCCACTCCCGGAGAAACGATTGACGAGCGGAGCCGAGATATTGAAAGGGACGGTCGCCCTCGTCCTGGGCTAGGGCGCGCGCCGCCGCCACCAGCGCTTCGACCGGCACCGCGTCCGCATAGGGATATCCGCTCACTAAATTAATGGCATTAGGGGAACTTCCGGGCATCCAAGCGCCCGGAGCGGGGCCGTTTAGGACCCGGTCTGCTCGTTGGGACAGGATTGGCCATCTATGTTCCTGATCGTGCGACACTTCATCACCTTCGCTTAGGGATTCGCCTCACCCAAAAAAACTCCTGCCTATCCCTCGGTATGAACCACCAGAGTTGTGCCGCTGTCAGCCATCGCGTAGTGTGAATACCAGGAGATGTTTCATTGTGCGGCCCGCTCCAAGAATTTTCCATACTGTTTCAGGGCGGAGGAGACTATCATGCGGCACATCGAACTGCAAGACCACCAACTCGTCATTACGTTGACGGGATTGACCATGCTGGAGGCGCTGCAAGGCCGCTTAGTCATTCCCTATGGCGCCATTGCTCGCGTGCATAGCCGCCTCCGGGTGCCGCCGCGCCTTCTTCGGGTCGGTGGCGCGACCATCGGAACCATCCACGAGGGACATTATGTGGGAGACAAGGGCTGGTACTTCCTCTCCTACGAAAATCCAGAGCATGTCATCACCCTGGACTTGAAGAACTTTTACATCGGCCGCCACCTCTATGTGAGCATAGCGGTGGAAGTCACCGACCCCAACACAGTGGCCGAAGCCATCATCAACCGCCTTCCATCGCCATAATTCGCCGTGATTCCTTCCGATTCGACATGGCCGCTAGCCTCGACTTGTGATTTTCAGTAAAATTGTCTAGAAATAAGAACGAGGTGGAGTTTTTGAATTGGCGCCGTGTGGTTTTTGGCAGGCCCATTAAGGACCGCGAGGAAGCAGACCGCAAAGTGGTGGTCTGGCAAGGCCTCTCGGTTCTTTCTCCTGATGCCCTGTCATCGGTGGCCTATGGGACCCAGGAAATTCTCATTGTTCTCAGCACTGCAGGAATCGGCGCCTTGTGGTATTCGTTGCCAATTTCGGGCGTTATCGTGCTGTTGCTAGCGTTTCTTGTCTTCAACTATCGGCAGATTATCGCCGCGTACCCCAACGGGGGCGGGGCCTATGTCATTGGGCGCGACACCTTGGGACCATGGTCGGGGGTGATTGCGGGAACTGCCCTGTTGGTGGACTACACCTTGACCGTCTCGGTAAGCGTCACCGCGGGGGTGGCGGCGGTTGTGTCGGCGTTTCCCGGACTCCTGCAATGGACCGTGCCATTGTCCGTGCTGGTGATTCTCTTCATTATGATGGTCAACCTGCGCGGGGTGAAAGAATCCGCGCAATTGTTCGTCGCACCGGTCTATCTTTTCATTGCCATGGTACTCATCATGGCTGTCTATGCCCTCGTGAAAGCGGAACCCACGGCAAAGCCGATCCATGCCTACTTTGCGCCCAGCCCGCTCGCCGCGGTCTCGCTGCTCTTAATCCTGCGCGCCTTCAGTTCGGGGTCCTCAGCCCTAACCGGCATCGAGGCCATCTCCAATGGCGTGCCGATTTTTCTCGATCCGGCCCCCCGCCGAGCCCGCACCACCCTGGTTCTGTTGGGACTGTTGCTGGGTTCCATGTTTTTCGGCACCTCAGTCGCCGCATTTCGTTTTGGCGTTGTGCCCAACAATCAAGTGACCGTCCTGCAGCAATTGGCCTTTCGGCTCTTTGGCCATGGAATATATTTTTACTTGCTGTCGTTTGTCACCATGGCCATATTGGCGGTTGCCGCCAACACCAGCTTTGCAGGGTTTCCGCAGCTAGCCAGCCTCATGGCGCGGGACCAATGGATGCCTCGCATGTTTTTGGCGCGGGGCGATCGTTTGGTGTACCAAAACGGCATTCTTGTCCTCGGTGGGATGTCCATTCTCTTGGTGATTCTCTTCAATGGGGACACCAACGCCTTGATTCCCCTCTATGCCGTAGGCGTATATGTGAGCTTCACCATTGCCATGGTGAGTTTGGTCAAGAAGCGCCTTGCGGAAAAGGCCGCACCAGGCCGCATCGCGACTGTCATTACGGGCGTTTTGGGCGCCATGCTCACTTCCATTGTGGTTGTCATCTCGATTATCACCAAGTTCACCGAAGGGGCATGGATCGTAGTCATTGCCATCCCCTTGATGATCTGGGGGCTGCGCGCCGTGCGCCGGCACTATATCATGGTGGCGGACCACCTGCGGCTGAATGACCTTACCCATAAGCCTCTGGCCAAAAAGCTGGTGATTGTGGTGCCAATGGCCAGCATCAACCGCATGACGATGGCCACACTCACCACCGCGCTTTCCATGAATCCTGACGAACTCATCGCTCTCCACATCTCCACATCACCCGAACGTGAGCGTCTTGTCACAGAGCGCTGGAACAAGTGGCAACCCGACGGGCGGATTAAATTTGTGGCCATCCAATCGCAATATCGTTCCATACTGCGGCCGATGGTCCGATACATCGACCACTTGACTCATCTCTTCGCACCCGGGCGGGTCATTGTGGTCATTCCCGAGCTGGTGGTCGGAAAGCCATGGCAAAACATTCTGCACAACCACATGGCATTTGCCCTGGAAGCAGTGCTGGTCTTCCGCCGCGAGGTCAGCGTGACTGTCGTGCCATATCACCTGCCCGACGCACCGCAGGAGCCGAGCGCCCCCCATTAGGAACAAGAGGCCTGCCGTTCGGCAGGCCTCACGGTCCCGTATCCGCTACTTGGTCGTCAATGAGGGAGCGCCCGATGGCACGACTTTGAAGGTTTCCCAAATGTTGCTGACGGGAATGTTGCTGCTTGGATCAGCGCCATTGAGCAGATCTGCCAAGGTATAAGTTCCAACTTTTGATGCGGTAAAGACATATGTTTGGGACTGCCCACTAAGCAGACCAGCCGTGCCTCCCATGAGACCATCCGTTGCATTGAGGTTAACATCAGTGTAATAGTTGTCGCCCGAGCCGTTGAACGCCAACTGAGTGCCGTTGTAAATTCCGAAGGTCTCAGGCTGCGCTCCTTGGTTGGTCACCTGGAGGTGAACCTGCGACCCAACGGGAACCGTAATGGTCAGGTGTCCTGCCGGAACTCCGTCGATGGTGTTCTCAGCTAGATTGTTGTTGAGGCTGCTCACAACTTTCACATCTACCACGTTCGTGCCGGGCACGACGTGGAGGTATTGGGAAGCCTGCGCTTCCTGAATGCCGCATCCTGCAAGGATCAACGGAAATGCCGCCAATCCGAGTGCAACGGCCTTTGAACGCTTCACGCCAAATCCTCCTCAAGACAGGTAAATGGTACTAGCTCCTTCGAATGTTGGAACCTATTTACAGTTTAACATTATGTCATGTAATAACGATAGATCATGGTACCAGATCCCAAAGATTGTACCAATATTTCTCCACGTCGCCTCCGCTTGCTGCCGTGGATTCACGTCCAGGCCGCGCCGTATAAAGTATTGCGCGGCAGTGGTGAGGTCGCGCGCAAGCAGATCAGCGCCCGAGGGGCCTTCCGGACATCCACAGCCTGCGGCCAGTCAATTATCCATGGTTCTTTCTGATGAACCAAAATGAATCTCCGGGCGCCAAATGGCATCGCAACGGCGCTTCCACCGCCACCACGACACCCTGCCACAAGATGCTCATATTCCGCCCCCACTCAGGTCGCCTCGAGCCCTTTCGGCCAAATCGGGGCTTTTGCTCCATGGCCTTGGACACCGTACGCGAACCCACGAGGCGGCCCTCGCGATACAGGGCATCGTTTTGGAGTGCCCGACACTCGCCCGGACGATAGACCTTGGCCACGACGTACTCAACCCTGCGGCGGGGATGCGCGGTACAGAGGTATGTTTCCGCCTCCTTGCCATTCCCCAATATGCGGGGAATGCCCGAAATCCACTCTTCTTCGTATAGAAGTTTCCAATCGTTCCCTGATCTCCACATTCATTTCCGATGCAGTCCTCCTTCTTGGTCTTGCACTCACGCGCAAGGACAGCAAAAGAGCTCGGCCATGAAGACCGAGCTCTTCCGAAGGAACTGCTGGAAACAGCTAGCGCCCGAAAGGGGGTCTCCATGGATTGATGCGGATTGCCGCTGCCCCTGCCATGGAAACCACCCCCCTGCGTGAATGTGCCCCCAGTATATCACGGCTTGGTTCGTCGCACCAAAGCTTCTCCCACTCCGGACATATCCCATTGACGTCCTGCATTTCCCGTCGCAGCGGCAAAAAACAGGTCGCGCAGGGCCAAAACTCCCGGCATCCCCAGACCGGCTTGCTCGCCGCTTTCCGCCATCAAGCCGAGATCTTTGGCCAACAGATCAATGGGAAACTCGGGGTTGGCATACTCGCTCCCGATCCAACGCTTTCCCTTGCCGCGAAGGACTGGCGCTGCCACGGAACTTGCTTCAAGAACTTCGAGCACTGTCTCCCGGGAAAGACCTTCGGCATCGGCCAGCGGCAGAGACTCCGATACCGACTCCATGTAATAGGCCAACACCGTGTTGACGATGAGTTTCATCACCAGCGCTTGCCGGGGGCTCCCGATCCGACGAACCGTGCCAAACCGTTCCAGCAATGGGTGCACCGCATCGATGTCCTGGGGGAGTCCACCCACCAGCACCGTCAACGTGCCTCCCGCTGCCGGCCCGAGTGTGCCCAACACCGGCGCCGCCACAAAACGCGCCCCCTGCGAGGCGGCCAAAGCATGGAACGACTCCGCAGAGGCGGGATCCCCCGTGGTCATGTCAATCCAGGTTTGGCCGCGGCCGAGGCCCAAAAACAGTCCACGCTCGCCTACCTCGCGAACCGCCTGATGGTCGCGCAACATGGTGATGACCACATTCGCCTCCCGAACACCGGACTCCAAATCGGGAACGGGACGATAGCCTTTTTGGCCAAGTTGATTGACAATGTCTAGCGTCCGGTTCCATATCATAGTTTCTTGTGGATCCAATCGCTCCACCATGCGACGGCCCATTTGCCCTAACCCAAGAAAAGCGATGCGCATTCAGGCACCCTCCTCAATTTTTGTTCTCGTCTCCCGATGGCCGGCGCAGTACGCGCGTCAGGCCCACAGCGTGAAAGCCCATGCGTAGCAGAAGCGGAAAAGATGTATCTTCTTTGGCACTCACCGCCACCCACTCCAACCCCAAGCGCTGGGCGTGGTTCAGGCGGGCAGCCACCACCTGACGATAGAGACCGCGATGGCGCCATTCTGGGTGAGTCTGTCCTCCCCACAACATGGCGTGATCGCCATGCACCGTCATGCCTCCCGCTGATGCAACCGCCCCATCCCGAATAACCACATACAGCGCCGTTCGTTCCGGATGACTAGACTCCCGCACTTCATGATATATGACCTCCGGCGACTGTTTTGGCCAGCCGAACACGGTCTCTTCGAGCTGGTGAAACCCAACCCAGTCCTCGTATCGAGTCGCCAGTTGAGCCGTATTCCCAGCATCTGGCACGATACCCTTCAACGGGTGCACCAACAGCATGCTGCGTTCCACGATCTCATATCCCTCGTTTAGCGCCCATTCGACAACCAGGGGAGAATCCAGCGGTCCGGCGTGAATATCGGGATGCCGACCGCGATAGCGCGCTTCCATGTCTTTCACAAATGCTCGGACGGCCCGCCGGGGCGGACGGCATTTCAAGATGACATCGCCGAATTGAGTCCGAGGATCCGGATTCCAGGTGCCCATGCCCCAGGAGGACTCCCATCGCTCCACCCCCGGCCAAGTCCACACGGGATCGCGATCCAGCGCTTCTATGAGACGGCGCACCGTCAACATCATGGACCCACCTCCCCAAAATTCTTACTTTCTAACGAATAATATCGTATAGCCCCAAATTGAGGCTCGACCGCCATGGTCGAGCGGCACAGAGGAGGTGATGGCGTGGTGACCGCAGCATTCTTGCGGATCCCTGCAGTGCTGGCCCTGATTGCCGGTCTTCTCATTTTGTGGCGTCCGCGACTCCTCAACTACATCATCGCAATATATCTTATTGTGGTCGGGATCCTGGGTCTTGTCCACTAAGCATCAATCGATGAACATTCCCTCGCCGTCCGGTCCTCACAAGGGTGACCGGGCGGCGTTCACGTGCAACGGGCAGGAAACTGTGAGGTCCCTCGCGAACGAAACTATCATGGGAGGAATGGATTATGGACTGGCAACAAGAGGTTGTTGAGCATCGCCGCGCATTGCATCAAATACCCGAACTGGGCCATCAGGAACACGAAACCCAAGCATATCTGATGGACGCGCTGCGCTCGCTGGGGCTTCGCCCCGAGCCCATCGCCGGGACCGGCGTCGTCGTCGATGTCGAAGGCCGAACCGCCGGTCGATCAGTGGCGCTGCGTTCGGAAATGGACGGGCTTCCGTTGCAGGAGACCACCGGGCTCCCGTTTGCGTCCCGCCACTCTGGGCTGATGCATGCCTGTGGCCACGACGGGCACATGGCCATTGTCCTGGGGGTCGCCCGGCGACTGGCCGAGCGCGGTCTTGAACGCGGCCGAGTGCGCCTTTTCTTTCAACCGGCCGAAGAAAAGCACCCGGGGGGCGCCTTGGACATGATTCGTGACGGCGTGCTGAACGGCATGGATTCCGTCATTGGATTGCATTTGCAGAGCCCCGATGCGGTGGGCACAGCCATTTTGCATCCAGGCCCCATCATGGCCAACTCGGACCGATTTCGCATCCTCGTTCAGGGACACGGCGGCCATGCCTCGGAGCCGGAATCCACAAAAGACGCCGTGCTTATTGGCTCGCAGATTGTCACCCAGTTGCAAACCATCGTGTCCCGACGCGTGCCAGCCACTGAACCAGCCGTCGTCACTTGCGGCGCATTTCACGCCGGTTCAGCCGCCAACATCATCGCCGACACGGCAGAGATCCTTGGTACGGTTCGGACACTGTCGCACTCAGTGCAATCCGCCATTGCCAAGGAAATTGCCCACATGGCAGAAACGACGGCCGCCCTCTATGGCGCCGCGGCAGAGGTCACGTATACGCGCGGCTACCCGGCCGTCATCAATGACGCGATGGTCACGGCGCGGTGGAGCGCAGCCATCCAATCCGTGGTCGAGTTGCTGGAACACCCGCCAATCATGGGGGGCGAAGACTTTTCGCATTACCTGCACCGCATCCCCGGCGCCTTCCTTCTGTTGGGATGCCGCCCGGATGAAGGATTTTATCCCCATCATTCGCCGCACTTTGTCATCGATGAACGTGCCTTGCCGATCGGTGTCGAGGTGCTGTGGCAGGGAGCCTTGGCGATGACGGACAATGAATCCGCTGGGTAAGAGCGGTCGGGGGACTGTTTGGGGCATCTTCCCTTTTGCAACGTCAAGACCGCAATAGCCACACCCTCTTGTCCGAAATTCCTGATTCGAGCACAAAGCCAAGAGCCGTCCAACGGGGGACGGCTCTTGGCCATGGGAATCGTTTATGCGTCGGTTGCCCCATCCTGATGCTCTATGGTTTGCACCACCTGGTCTATGGATTCCACGCGCCGATCAACCGTGGCCAACACCCGGTCAAGCTTTTCGACAATCTCGAGCTCGAGGGTTTGCCGCTTGCGGTTTTGGCGGTCAATGACCGATTGGCCGACCGCCAACACGGGCAGCATGACCGCTTGAAACAGATTGACCCAATACAGCATCACGGGATACTGTGGGGACGTGTCCCAATGCAATCCGGGAGCAAATTCCATCCATAGGATGATGAATGTCCCAAAACCGTACAGAAACCACATGGAGTTCACCACATGCGTGATAAAGGAAGCCACCCGCTCATTGAAGCTCGGGGTCTCCGACATGAGATTCATCCTCATGAGTTGTCCGGGACAGGCGCCCTGACCAATTCCGGCGCGGGTGTTTCGGGCGCCCGTTCTCCGTGACTGGTCACGTGACTGGAATTCGCCGCATTGCTGCTGGCAGCGGCGGAATTGGGCACGGCAGCCGCTACCCCCACTTCACTGGCGGCGGCGGCTCCCCACGGACCTACCACCACCACGCCGGCGTTGCTGGCGGCGGCCGCCCCATATTCGCCCACCGCTACTGATGCGGCACTGGTTTGATCCTTCGACGCGCTGCTGGCTGATGCCCCGGCCGGGCCGGGCCCTTGTTGCGCTTCGGCTCCCACTGCAGCCACGACGCCGTCCTTTGCAGCTACTTGCTCTCCCATGAAGCGGCTCCTTTCTGCGATTCATCCTCCGCACACAACTTTGAGAAGTCATCCCATAACGATTTCAGTCTATCGGTGGGCTCCTCCGCGACCGCTTCATTCTCTAAAAACGCCAACAACCGTTCCGCGATGGCTCTCTGGACGCCAGAAATGGCGGCCGTCTCCGCGATGAGACAGGCGCATTGGAGTGGGATGCGCTGGCTCTCCACGTACAGAATCACCGGCCGCGGATGGCATGGACACGGCTCTTTGCCGGTGTCTTTGCTCATGTCAATCCTCCTTCGCCCGTCAAACCGACTTCCCCGTGTTAGGAGCGATGGCGGCTGACTCGCTCGACCACCGTCCAAGTGACCCTCCACCACCACGGCTCCCAGAGCGCCCGGCCCGCAAACGAGGCTGGAATCAGAACCGCCAGCCAGTCAAGGCGGAGATCCCCGGTGGACAACCACGGCAAGACAACCAGCGCCAAGAGCGCCCAGCCGAGGGCACGGCGACTCGCGGCCGCCGAGATTGGCAGGGAGCCCTGAAGGATGTCAGCTCGCTCGGATCGCCAGCGCAGAGAGAATTGGGCCAGCGAGGGCGCGACTCTAGCCACCGTGGCTGATCCGGCCAGGCCGGCAATGACATACTCTTCTGTGAGGTGCGGGAAATGCTCCCCAAATGTCAACACCGCGCCCACGGCAGCAAGCGTGGACCACGGCAAGTTCAGCACGCGGAAAAGAGTCACTGCCCATGATGGAACCCCTGAGGTGTCACGGCGCAGATCGCCTGCGTAGACACCCAGCCACGGCGCCAAGTTCGACCAAAACGGCCTTTCCGTAAGCATTCGACGCGGTGCGACTGGAATCACCCCCTCGGTTACCATAAATTTCCTCACACCATACCGTATGACTGGAGCGGCAAAGAGTGCCCCTCCTTACCATAAAAGGAGCGATGCGTGTGGAGCACGGCCACTTCTTCGTTGAATTGAGTGAACGGCGCCTGAATCAAAGCTTGGCCCGCGTCCATTCCATCAACACCCGAGCGGTCGCCTTGCTGAGCTTGTTGGCGGTGCTGATGAGCGGCTTATGGGCAGTCAGCCTGCCCATGCACCACAAGGCAGGCACGCCTATGACCGGGTTCATGCTGGGTTTCGGATTGTTGACGGCAGCCATGCTGCTGTCCGGCATCTCGCTTTTACTGACTGCCGAGTATGACAGTCCAAAGCTGCAAGCATTCTATGACAACTATTCCCACGCCCCTGACGGCTTGCATCACGCCTACTTCACGGCGGTAATTGGGGCCGTAACCCGCAACAATCAGGTGATGCGCCAGAAGGGTACCCTGCTGCTGGCCGCGATCGTGGCCCTTTTGTGCGCTCGGGTCACGATGGCGGCGATTCCGCTGTCACAATAAAAAAGGACCCGACGAGCGGCACAACCGCTCATCGGGCCTGCATGTGTCCCCGATATCAGGCCAGTTGCTCTTGGGTCGCCCGGGACTTCTTCACCATTTCCGCATAGAGGCCGTTCCGCGCCATCAACTCGGCATGACTTCCCATTTCGCGGATTTCTCCACGGTCGAGCACCACGATGGGCTGGGCATCCCGAATGGTGGACAGGCGGTGGGCAATGACCAAGGTCGTCCGATTCTTGGCCACCTCCATCAATCCCTTTTGCACCGCCATTTCGCTAATCGCGTCAATGTTGGCGGTGGCCTCATCCAGCACCAAGATGCGCGGGTTCAGAATAATCGTGCGCGCGAAGGCCAGCAGTTGGCGCTGGCCAGTGGAGAGATTGGCCCCACGCGGCGTAAGCCATGTGTCATATCCCTGGGGCAAATGGCGAATGAAGGCATCCGCCCCGGTCAATCGAGCCGCTGCTTCCACCGCTTCACGGCCCACCTCGGGACGGAACAGCCGAATGTTGTCGAGCACCGTGCCGGAATATAGGTATACTTCCTGCTGGACAACGGCCAAAATGCGGCGCAAGTCCTGTTGGCGGACGTTGCGAATGTCGATGCCGTCCACAAGAATCCGGCCACCCGTCACGTCGTAGAACCGGCCCAAGAGGCTAATCAGCGTGCTCTTGCCAGCTCCGGTTTCACCCGCTATCCCGACGAACGCCCCCGGCTTCACATGCAACGAGATGCCGTTCAATACCGGAAGGTCTTCTTTATAGGCAAATTGCACATCCTCGAATATGATTTCGCCCGCCACCGATTCTGGCAGCACCGCCGGCTCGTCGGGATCCACCAAGGTCGGCCGAGTCGAGAGGACGCCACCCACGCGTTCAGCCGAAATCATCGAGGATTGCAATGTGTTCCAGTTCTGAGTCAGCGAGTTGATGGGCGCGAAGAACTGCTGGATATAGGAGATGAACGCATACAGCACTCCCAATTGTATGGAGTGGTGAAGCACCGCACGCCCGCCGATCCAGGCGACAAAGGCCACTGCGAGGTTGCCCAACAAGTCGAAACTCCGGTTGAATAGCACATCCCAGCGAAACTCGGCAATGCTGGCTTCCTGATAGGGCTGGTTCAACGCTTCGAACGCCTGCAGCTGCTTGGCTTCCTGGTGGAATATCTGGGTAATGCGCATGCCGGTCAAATTCTCCGCAATGAAGGCAATCATCCGCGACAGCCGTGACCGGGTGGCCTGATAAATGGTGCGGAGCTTCGGCCGAAACGCCAGTGACATGGCCGCTATGATGGGAATGACAATGGCGGCCATGAGCCCGAGCTTCCAGTTCAGCAGCAGCATGGCCCCAAGCACCAAGATGACGGTGAAGCCGTCACGGATGACGCTTAGTAAAAACTGCGTGAAGAACTGACTGATGCGCGTCGTGTCGCTGGATACATTGGTGAGCAGGCGACCGGTGTCATGCGTTTCAAAGTATTGCATGGACAGCGATTCGATATGCTCGAACAGATCGATGCGCATTTGCCGCACAATTTGCTGACCAGCCCTCGCCACCCAGCGCGTTTGGATGAGGTTGGCAACAAGTCCCGCTCCCGTAATGCCCAGGTATATGAGACCAATCATCACCAACGGGTATAAACGGGCGTGCTTTACCAGGAGATAGCGGTCAATGGCAATCTTCACCAAGTCT
Organism: Bacillota bacterium; assembly: GCA_021820485.1. GTDB lineage: Bacteria > Bacillota > Sulfobacillia > Sulfobacillales > Sulfobacillaceae > Sulfobacillus_B. The sequence goes on along the minus strand of JAKADO010000014.1, from coordinate 4,946 downwards.
GGCTGGATGACCTGCGTTAAGTTATAGATGATGACTAGGGCCACGACCCCCAATAACAGCATGCCGTAAGGACGAGCATAGCGCAGCAGTTCCCTTACGGTGGACTGGTTGGCTTTGATTGGCTCCGCGTCTTTAGGACCCACTGGATGCCCCTCCTTCCGATTGAATGGCGTACAGACGGGCATAGAGTCCAGGTTGGCGGATGAGCTCTTGCGGAGTCCCATATTGGGCCACACGGCCTCCATCCAACACCAACACAGCATCGGCATCCCGGAGCGACGACAATCGATGACTGATAACGATGGTGGTGCGCCCCTGCCGCTTCAATTCCGCCAAGTTGCGCAGAATTTCCGTCTCAGTGCGACTGTCGACCGCGCTCAAACTGTCGTCGAAAATCACGATTTGGGCGTGCGTCTTGATTAGGGCTCGCGCCATAGCCACGCGCTGCCGTTGTCCTCCCGAAAGATTGATCCCGCGCTCGCCCACCACGGTGTCGAAGCGGTCTGGCAGAGCCTGCACCGTCGCCAGAATCTGAGCGTTTCCTGCGGCTCGCTCCAGGTCACTGTCCGGAACCGCTGCATCGATGGGAAACGCGATGTTGTTGCCAACGCTGGTCGAAAACAGAAATCCGTCCTGCGGCACGTACGTGATTTCAGAGCGCAGCGTCTTCCGGTGGACATTGCGAATGTCAACCTCATTGAAGAAGATGGTTCCCGGAGGGGGATCAATCTCACGCAGCAACAGGCTGACCAAGGTGGTCTTGCCGGCGCCCGTCCGGCCGACAATGCCCAACGTGCTGCCGGCCGGGATGGTGACGTTGATGTGGTCGAGCACCGGATGCGCTGAATCCGGGTAATGATAGGTGAGATTTGCAATGCGGATGTCAGCGTGTTCGGGAAACGGCTCGGGGTTTTCCGGATCGGTGATTGTGGGTTGGGCATCCAACAGCGTTTGGATCCGTACGAGCGACGCCGAGGAATTTTGAAAGATGTTGATGACGTTCCCGAATTGCATCAACGGACGCACCAGCATGCTGAGATAGACAGTAAAGGCAACGAACGCCCCCAGGCTAATCTGATGCGTGAGCGCCAGGTCTCCGCCGTAAGACAGGGCAATGGCAAAACTAATGCCCGTCAACAAGGGAATCAGCGCCTGAAATGCCGTGTTGAGCCGCACCTGCTGCATCGATTCGTCGTAGATGACGTCAGTTTTTTCCGCGAACCGCCGCGTCTCGACACTTTCATTGGCGGTGGACTTTACCAGTCGAATGCTGGCCAGACTTTCCTCGGCCAAGTCGGACATCGCCGACAGCGATTCCTGCACCAACCGGGACTGGCGGCGGATCTTGGGCCCCAGATAGACGACCACCACAGGGATGCACAACAGTGGAATGAGCGCTACCACGGTGAGCCCCACGTTAATGTGGCCCAACGTCATGAACAACGTGGCGGCGAACAAAAAAACCGCCTGCAATATTTGGCTCACGCCGCCGCCCATGGCTTGCCGCACAGCCGGCACGTCATTCAGCACGTGCGAAAGCAGATCGCCGACCGTATGACGATGGAAATAGTGGGACTCCAAGGTTTCCCAATGCTCAAACAACCGATGCCGCAGATCTGCCTCAAATACCCGGGCCATCTTGTTGACCGTATATTGCCCAAACCCGAACAGCACAACATACAACAGAGATACCACGGCCAACTCAAGCGCGTAACGCTCGACCGCGCCCAAGGTAGCCCCGGTCCTAAACTGATTAATAAAATCCCCAATGATGTTGGGGATTTGGACTTGAATCGCTTTCGATGCGCCGACCGTCACCAGGGCGAAAAGATACCAGATCCAATGATGTCGGACGAAGCGCGCTACTAATCCCCGCCCCATGCCCATCACCCCGTTTCCATCAAACCATTCAAAACTTCCACAATAGGATCATTATATCACCTCGCTTTTCGCGCATGACTCAGGACGGTCTCTGCCATGCGCATCGTCCCTAGCCGATGTACGGTGGGACCGCTAACCCGTCCTAAAACACACCTCCGTAGTTCACCGCCGGGCAAGTCGCCATCACTTGCAGGCGCTTACACATCCCCTAAGCGCACATGACCTTTCAGGAGGTTTCTGGCAATGATGTAGCGCTGTATCTCATCCGTGCCGTCAAAAATTCGGAAAAGCCGCATCTCTCGATACCAGCGCTCGATAGGCAGCTCTTTGGTATAGCCCATGCCCCCGTGAATTTGAAGCACCCGATCGACCACCTGATTGGCCATGTTGGCGCCATAAAGCTTAGCCAGAGATGCCTGGTGACGGTTGTCGAGGCCTTGATCCTCCATCCACGCCGCGCGGTACGTCATCCAACGGGTTGCCTCAATTTCCACGGCGGAGTCTGCAATCATCCACTGGATGGCCTGGCGATTGGCCAAAGGCTCGCCGAAGGTCACGCGTTGCTTGGCATAATCGAGCGCCATTCCCACGAGCCGTTCCGCGGCACCTATCGCCCGGGCGGGAATCACCCAGCGGGCCGCCCCGATCCACCGCATGGCCAGATCAAAGCCCCGCCCCTCTTCGCCCAGCAGGTTCTCCTCGGGGACGCGAACATTCTCAAACACGAGCTGCCCGGGGTCCCAGTCTCCCATGGTGGGAATGGCAGTCGAGCGCCAACCCATCTCCCGATCCACTAAAAAGCAGGAAATTCCTCCGTGCGGTCCTCTGGCTTTATCCGTCACGGCGAACACCATGGCGAAGTCCGCCTCATTGCCGTTGGTGATGAAGATCTTTTCCCCATTGATCACCCATTCGCGCCCCTGTTTTATAGCCGTGGTTCGAATATTGCCCGCGTCCGACCCGGCGCCGGGTTCCGTCAAGGCAAAGCAAGAGCGCCGTTTGCCCTCTATCGTGGGAATGAGGTACCGCTTCTCCTGCTCGGGATTGCACGCATAAAGAATATTGTCCGCACTGCCTCCGAACTGAAAAGGGACAAACGTCCGGCCTAATTCTTCATATGTCATCGCCAGGGCGAGTGCTCCCAGGTGGGCCCCACCATACTTGTCCGGCGTGTTGATTCCCCAGAATCCGATAGCCCGTGCTCTGGCCTGCAACGCTTTCAGGGTCTCCAGGGGCAGCCCCGGACGACCTTCCCGCTCGTTCTTGAGCACCTCTGGCTCCAATGGCATGACTTCCCGCGCGACAAATTCCCTGACCGTGTCGCGGATCATCCGTTCTTCGGAACTTAAACGAAAATCCACGACTAGTTCACCTCCCCCATGAATCGGGGTCGACGCTTCTCCAAGAACGCCCGCACCCCTTCCTGATGGTCCGACGTGCCGACCAGCACCGATTGGGTGATTTGTTCCTGCTTGAGCATGTCCATCAAGCTTGCCCGGGTCGAGAGCTCAACCAGCCGTTTGGTTTGCGCCATCGCGAAGCGAGGCCCCTGAGCCAATCGCATGGCCAAATCCTCAACAGTCTCTGCCAGGTCGGCCTCAGCTGCCAGCCGATTGACAACGCCAAGTTGGTAGGCACGCTCGGCAGACAACGGTTCTCCGAGGAAAAACAGTTCTTTGGCGACCGCAGGACCGACCAAACGGGGCAACAGGGCGAGCCCTCCTCCATCGGAAATGAGGCCCACTTGCACGAAGCTCATGATGAAGCGTGCATCGGCGGCAGCCACAATCAGGTCGGATGCCAGTGCGAGATTGAATCCCGCGCCCGCCGCGACCCCATGCACCGCCGCCACAACAGGCTTCTCCAACTGCGTCATGGCTAAAATCGTCTCGTTCAAGAGGCCAATATGCTGATACACCGTTTCCGGAGTCACGTCCCCCATGGTTTTGACGTCGCCCCCAGCGCTGAAGGCCCGACCCTCGCCACTCAGCACCACGACCCGCACGCCCTCGTCCGTGGCGGCACCGGAGAGCGCCGCCTTCAATCCAACCAGCATCTCTTCGCTAAACGCGTTCAGCCGGTCGGGCCGATTGAGCCTTAGAGACAAGATCGGCCCCCGCTGTTCTTGGATAATGTCCGGCATCAAGGAACCCCCTATAGTTCAACATCCATGGCGACCATAAGCAGTTGGCGCGTCGCCTCTCCAAAGCGGGCAAAGCGAGCGTCTTGGGTTTGCCCTTTAAGGTATCGAAAGTAGATTTGGGCCAAAATCACGGCCAGCTTAAAGTATGCGAAGGACAGATAATAGCCAAAGTCATGAATGGCTCGCCCGCTTCTGGCGGCATAGGCCTCAATCCATTCCCTGCGCGTATAGAACCCGGGTTCCATGGTGACCGGGGCTTCCCCCAGCGCCTCTTTGAGAATGGCCGGATCCCCGGCTTCAGTCCAATAGCTCATTGCCACCGCCAAGTCCGCCAAAGGATCGCCGACCGTCGCCATTTCCCAGTCAAACACCCCCGCTAAGTCGTCCAACCGGTCATCAAAGAGCACATTATCCAGTTTGTAGTCATAATGGACCACGGTGGCGTCTCTGCTCTCCGGCACCCGCTCCAAAAGAAAGCGGCACAGCCGCTCCACTCCCGGAACCTCTTCCGTCTTGGCTCGCTGATAGCGGGCAACCCATCCCTCGACCTGCCGCCGCATGAATCCTTCCGGCTTTACCATGGAGGCCAGGGCAGAGCGTTGCCAGGGAACCCGGTGAAGGTCGACCAAGCGATTCACCATCACGTCGGAAATGCGACGGCCTTCCTCATGGCGATAAGGGTGGCCGTTAAGCCATGCCCGATCAATCAGCACCCCCCTTCGCGGCTCCATCACAAAGAATGGCGCGCCGAGGGTGTGGCCATCCTCAGACCGAGCGTACACAGCCGGAGCCCATGGGTATTGGTCGTGAAGCGCTTCGAGAAAGCGATGTTCGCGCACCATATCGTGCGCGCGCGGGGCGACAGGTCCCATCGGCCCGCGGCGCAGCACCACCGATCGGGCGGGAGAGGTGAGAAAGATCG
>JAKADO010000091.1 GCA_021820485.1 Bacillota bacterium | reverse complement strand
CGCTCTGCAACCCGTCCCATGACGGTGGCTGGCCCGTCGTCGGCCGTCCCCGCCGGTATCCCCGTCAGCACCTCGATGCCCTGCTCGATGGTGTCTACCGCCCACAGGTGAAACCGCCCATCCCTTAGTGCGGCCTGCACCTCCGAAGAAACCATGAGGTTCCGGCGGTTTCTCGACGGCATGAGCACCCCTTGCTTGCCTGAAAGGCCCTGGAGGCGGCACGCTTCGAAGAATCCCTCAATTTTATGGTTGACACCGCCAATCGGTTGGACCATTCCGTATTGATCAATCGATCCGGTGACGGCAATGCCCTGATTGATTCCAATTCCGGACAAGGCGGAGAGGAGCGCATAGAGTTCGGCGCTGGACGCGCTGTCTCCGTCCACCTCGTCATACATCTGCTCAAAGGCGATGCTCGCCCCCAGCGCTAAGGGATGGTTGGCGCCAAATCGACCCGCAAAAAATCCACTTAGGGTCAGAACCCCCTTGGTGTGCGTCGAACCGGACTGATGGGTTTGTCGCTCAATGTTCACGATGCCGCGCTCGCCTGCCCATACAGTGGCCGTGATGCGGGAGGGGTGGCCAAATGGGGCATCGCCCGCGCTCATGACGGCCAGACCGTTCACCTGTCCGGTGGCAAATCCCTCTGTGGATACCAAGAGAGTCCCATCAGCGATTAGTCGATGCATGAGGTCGGCTGGTCCGGCCGACCGTTCGCGCCGCCCCTGGCGCGCCATCGCCACATGCGAACCGTCAATGACGGGGGCCGCGCCGGCCCAGACTTGAGCCTCCTCCAAGAGCGACAATACCTCACCCAATTGCGTGGTGAGGCGCTCCTGGTCCTCGGCGCGCTCGGCGGCAAATTCGGCCAAGGCCGCTAGGGCACTGGCACTGGGGCGCGCGCCAGAGGACGTGTGGCAGGCTTCGGCCAGTATCTGGCCCAGGTCCTGCAGGTTTTTTCGCGAGGCGGGCATGTCGGCTGCGAAGTCGGCTTTGATCTTGAAGAGACGGCGAAAGTCCGGATCGTAGTTGTAGAGGGCGTAGTAGACGTGTGCTGGCCCCATCAAGACCACCGTCAGGTCTAGAGGGATGGACTCGGGTTGAAAGAGCGTGGGCCGCATCCAGCCCAACCCTTCCGGGGCGGTTTCAATTTTCGCCCAGCCCTGCCGCAGGGCCCGTTTCAAGGCTCCGTAGGAGTAGGGTTCCTGCAGCAAATCCTCAGCCCACAGCACCAAGTATCCGCCATTTGCCCGGAGCACGCTGCCGGCCGTGATGCCTTCCAAGCTAGCGACAAATCCGTCCGGGGATTGCTTGTAGTTGATTTGGCCAAATAAATTGGACAGCGTGGGATGGCTTTCAACAATGACTGGCGCGCCCGAAGTTGGTTCATGTTCCACCAAAGGGCGCACCGCATAGCGGCTTTCCCAGTGGTCGGAACCATCATTGTCATCGTGGCGCAAGTCATCCAAATGGAGCAAGAAATCTTGCAGGATGGCGCTGAAGTATTCGCTGGCGTTTGGAATCTCGGCGTAGGGCGCCGCAAAAGTTTCAAGCAGGTGGCCGGCGGCGTTGTGGGCGATGTCCTGTTCACTTTTTTGGAGTTCCTGGCGCGCATCGCGATCCAGTGTGCGGATGCGGTGCAAGGTCATCTCCAGTGGCTCTGCCAATTGCGCTTGACGTTCTTGCAGGCCTTTTTTGATGGTCTCTGGAATTTCTTGAAACTCTTCGGGCCGAAACGGCTGTCCGTCGGGGCGGAGGGGCAGCGTCAGCACCTGGCCCGTAGGGGCGGTTTGGACAGCGAACCCTAAGTCGCGCGCATGGGCGAGCAGGGCATTCCACAGATCTTGCTGCTTCTCCTCATAGGCATGCACGATGGTTTGCCGATGGTGCGTATAATCTTCCGACTCCAGCGCCTCGCGCAGTTCGTGGTTGAGGGATTGGACAAATTGTTCCACGTCACGTTGAAAGGACCGGCCCCGTCCGGCTGGCAGCGGCAATGCCCGCGGTTCGTCTTCGCGGGCAAAGTTGGGTACGAAGCACCAGTCGTCCGGCGTTGGTTGCGCGGGGGCCCAGGATTCGAGACGATGCTGGATGTAGGTGCGTTTTCCTGTGCCGGCAGGACCTACAAGGAATAAATGGGCATGCATCGCCAAGCCAAAGTCGATGGCTTTTTCGGCCCGCTCCTGGCCCAACATGCCCTGCGCCCCATTCGGGGCCGAGTCCGAAAAGATCTCTTCATCAAACGTACGCCGAGTTTTTTGCCAAGGCACTTCATACTGGTGGCTGTCCATCGCGATCCGCTCTCCTTTCCTACGGCCGCGGGTCATACCCATGCGCCGCTCTCAGCTTCATTGTGGAGGACGCGGTGTCTGTCCGATACGGCCGAATGACCCACGGAGAGCGGCCCGTTTGTCAGAAAGCAGCGCCAATGCCGGGCATTGTTGACCTCGAGAGACTCATTATGGGCTTCGAGGCGCGTCACCTGCTGCCAGGCTCCCGGACCCAACTGTTCAGAATCTTCGACGTCCACCAAAGCGGCTTGTGGTCGGCGCATATTAGGGCCGGAGCGGCAGATCAGCGGGCCACGCGTCGCCCCAACGGGCCTTCCGTGCCGCGCGGAAGGCGTCACGCCACTGCTTGGTGACAGTCATCGAAGACAGCCCGTCCGGCGTGCAGAGCTCAATCCGGATGCGGCCTGGGTGGATTTCGGGATGGCGAAGAATGCGGGACGGTCGTACGCCGACGGCCTGCCCCGTTACGGCGATGTAGGCGTATTTCTCATCCTCGTAGGGCGCATCTCCGCCTTTCAACTGCCGATGGCGCTTCGAACGGGCAATGCGTGTGGCAAAGTGGCACCAATCCCCCTCCGCCATGGGACAGTGCCCCTCATGAGGGCAGGGCGCGATAATCCGGGCGCCTTGGTCAATCAACAGGTCTCGGATCTCCCGGATTCGGGCAAAGCCGTCCGGAGTGCCAGGCTCAACAATGAGAAGGACTTGACGGGCGTGTGCCCAAAGCCTTCGGGAAATGGCTTCTCGGTGGGCAGGCGTGAGCTCACCGAAGACATAGGATGCGGTAATGAGATCGTGTGCTGTAAGCGGCGCCGTCGTCATATCCTCGGCCACCCAATCGATGCGCCCGGACAGGGGATGTTGGGCGTGATTGAGGAGACGCTGGGCCAGACTCCGCATCGCGGGCTCACGTTCCAGCGCGGTTGCGCGCGTTACGCTGGGGAACACTTGGCGAGCCGCCCAGATGGCGGTCCCGGGACCGGCGCCGATGTCTAGGAGCGATTGAGGCGCCAAATCCGGCTGTTGTTGGGCCACCGCCTCGAGCGCTGCTGAGAGCGCTCCAAAGGTTGCCGGCATGCGCACGGCGGCGTAGGCGAGGGCTTCCTCGGGGGTCAGCGCGCCGACGGCTGATGTTGCGTGGCGAGACTGATATCGGTCGGTCAATCGCTTGGCAGCTTGGGCCACCGGCGTCGGCGGAGATTCCGCCAATCGGGCCTCAAGCGCGCCTTGCAAGGAATATGGAATCTGCACTGGGCATCCCTCTTTGTCAATGCTGGTCGCGCACGACTACCCTTCTATGATACCCGGTCTGTCGTGAGCCTGTTTTATGCCCGTTCGGAATCGTCGTCGAGGCTGCCCTATCCGAAAAAAAGAACGGGCCCCCGTGCGGGACCCGTGGGGCTCGATGAGGCTTGGCTCAGGACTGATGTCCTCGGGGAAAGTCTTCGGAAATGTGCACCGGGAGCCGTCCTTTGGCCTCCTCTCCGAACAGGGCTCGAATGGCCGCTTCAGCCATCCAAGGGGTATTTTCGTAGAGTGCGTAGAGGTTCGGCACGCCTTCCACTGTGACGGCATCATAGGGGCTTCTCAAGAGCAGGGTGGCTTGTCGAATGGGCCGCTCAGCCAATGCGTTGACGAATGCCAGATAGCGGGCGTTGCGTGTGCCATTGATTCCCGCCAATACCGCGTCATACTGGGCCAGCATGGGGAACAACTGCACTTCAGACTGGCCGTCAAAGATCGAGGGAAACAGAAATTCCTGCACCGGGACACCGGGGAACACCGCTTCGAGCGCATTTTTTAGCAAGGGGTTGTGTCCCCCGCGGCCTGCCGCCACCATCAGCGGAGTGGTTTCATCGACAAGTACCGCGACCTTTTTGAGGCCTTCCTTGGTCGGACGGGAGGCCGGCGTCACCCTGAGCGCGGTAACGGCGTTTCCGGACAGGCTTACTTGCGTTGCCTTGGCTTCCCGCATGAGAGGGTCCCATTCCTCTTGGCGGCTGGTCCCCAGCCGCTTCGCTTTCAAGGCTTGCACCCGTTGGAAGGCTTCATCAATGCGGGATTCCGAAAGTGCGCCCCCTCGAACCGCCTTGAAGATGGCGTCGATGGCCGCCATCTGCCTATCGAGGCGATGCGAGACCATGACCATGTCGGCACCAGCCTTTAAGGCTTGCACCGCGCCGGCGCCCACGCCTACTGTTTCGGAAATGGCATTCATTTCGAGGCAGTCCGTGGTCAACACACCAGCAAAGCCCAGTTCGTGGCGGAGCAATTCCGTCAGTACGCGGTAGGAGAGGGTGGCGGGGATTTGTTCAGGCTCCACGGCCGGAAAGACCACGTGAGCTGTCATAATGCTGTCGATGCCCGCCTTGATGGCTGCTTTGAACGGCACCAATTCCACACTTTCCAGGCGGGGCCGGTCGTGGGCAATGGTAGGCAGGTCCAAGTGCGAGTCGACGTTGGTGTCGCCGTGTCCGGGGAAGTGCTTGCCGCAGGCGATGATTCCCTGGGACTGCAAACCTTGGATGAACTGCACCCCAAACTCCGCCACCGTCTCCGCCAGGTCGCCAAATGACCGGACACCAATGACCGGGTTTGCGGGATTGTTATTGACGTCCAGCACCGGAGCCAGATTAAAGTTGATGCCGAGCTTGAAAAGAAGGCGTCCGGTCAGGACGCCGGAACGATGGACATCCTGGGGGGAATGCGTGGCGCCAAGCGCCATGTTGCCGGGAAAGACAGGAATTTCCTCTGGAAGCCGGCGCACGATGCCATTTTCCTGATCGGCGGAAATGGTGAGCGGCAGCGATTGGCCATTTTCTCGGGCCAGATCTTGAAGATGGCTGGTGAGTGCGATGAGCTGCTCCTTGGTGGACACGTTGCGGGAAAAGAGAATGATGTTCCCCAAGTAATGAGTCCGAATCAAATCCACCACATGGTCCGGAACCGTGAGCCCGTCAAACCCGAAGACGAGCAATTGGCCAATCCTTCGTCTGAGTTCTTGTTCGTCCGTCATGAGGCATCCTCCTCTGGTTTACCGATACAGCAAATATGGGTCGATCTGTTCTGAAAAATGCTCCATAATCCCTTTTTCGTCGGAAAAGTATTGCGCGGTTTGCCCGGATTGAATGGCTTCCCGCAGGCCCGTCCCGCCAGCCAGGAGATCGAAGAAGAGCCGTCGGGAATGGTCGTCCTCCGACCCGATTCGGAAGGCATCAGGATAGAGGAATTGGAATGCCTCTATCAGGGCGACACCGGTCTTTAACGCATGCACGCGTCTCGGATCGAGCACATGGATCTGTACGCCGCTCACCAACTCCCCTGTGTACAAGGAGCGAGAGGGGGTGAAGTACACGGGACGCGCCGCGACCCCGGGTAGCGCTCGGGCGTTGAACACGTCCGCCAGTTGATGGCCGTCGGACCACGGAGCTCCAATCCATTCGAACGGATGGGTTGTTCCGCGACCAACACTGACGTTGGTGCCCTCGAACAGGCAGGTGCCGGGATACAGGAGTGTCATGTCAAAATGGGTTGTGTTGGGGGAGGGGCTGACAAACGGCAGGCCCGTGTCGGGAAAGAGCATGTCCCGGGACCAGCCTTTCACCGGAACCACGTCTAATCGGACTTTGGGGAAATGCAACCCTTGGATGAGGCGGGCCTGCTCACCGAACGTCAGACCGTGTCGAATCGGCACTGGCAGCATGCCGACAAAAGATTGATACGCGGGATCCAAAAGGTGTCCCTCCCGTTGGATGCCGCCCAGCGGATTGGGCCGGTCCAGCACCACCGCATGAACGCTGGCCTGCTGGGCGGCTTGCAGGGCATAGTAGAGCGTGCTGGGATTGGTGTAATAGCGGGTGCCGATATCCTGCAGATCGATCACCAGCACATCCAGGTCGGCCATCATGTCGAGGCTGGGGGCTTTGACATCACCATAGAGGCTTACGGCCGGGAGCCCGCTGTGGGCGTCAGTGGCAAAGGCCACGTGCTCGCCTTCTTTGGCGGCGTTGAGTACCCCGTGCTCAGGGCCGAAGAGGCGAACCAACCGCGTCTCGGGATCGAGACGCAGGCGGTCAATGATCGGCACCAAGCGGGAGTCGGTCATGGGGTAGGGCGCAATCAGTCCTAGCCGCTTTCCCTCAATTAGGTGATGGAAGGGACCCATCAATTGGTCAATACCGAGTTCCACCATGACGTTAGCCTCTTTCCGCAATGGAGTTGAGTCGCACTTGGCGCGACCAGGCCGGCCGGGCAAAGGCTTCGGCGCGGGGAAATCCATGCGGCAAGCCGCGCACCGGGAAGAGCGCCTTGTAGTACTCCAGGAATTGGAATCCCGTTTCGCCACGCGCATAGGCATAGTGGGATGCTGCTTTCAGCCAGAGGTCATAGGCTTCTTGGCGAATTCCGACAAACACGTCGGGGTTGTAGTCAAGGGGATCCTCCCAGTTGTCCGCGTAATAGAGGCGGCCGACTCCATGGGGTGGATGGCTTCGCTCGAAGGCCTTGATTTCGGCGTAAAACACGGCATCTTCAACAATCAGGTGGGTGTTGGCATGATCCTTGTGGATGCTGTTCTTCCAGTGGGTGATGACCACCTGCGGCTTTTCTTCCCGGATGACATCGGCCACTTGGAACTTGACCGCTTCGTTGACAGGCAATTCGCCGTCTCCATAGTCCAAGAATCGCGCTTTGCCGCCAATGGTTGCGGCGAAAGCTTGTGCTTCTTCAATTTTCTGCTTGGCGTAATCGCGGGCGGACAGTGTCGGGTGTCCCTTTTCTCCCGGGGTGAGGTGAAACAGCACCACTTCGTGGCCGTCCATCACGGCCTGTGCCAGAGTTGCGCCCGCCGTCAGGTCCATGTCGCCGGCATGGCCGCCAATAGCCATAATCTTCATTGCTACCATCCTCTCTCGGTTTTTAATCCAAGATTTTCTTCATTACGTCAAATCGCCGAGTTACGGTAAACCCGGCTCGAAGATACAGATGCCCGGCGGGTTCCTTTTCGCCTGTCCATAGGAACCAGGCCGTGTGAAGCCCGTCATGCCGCATTTGCTCCAGACAACGATACAAGAGCACTTTGCCCAGTCCTGTTCCGCGCAAGGACTCGGCGACTCCGAAAGGTCCGAAGCGCTCGCCCACCCCGTCATATCCGCCATAGATGCAGAATCCCACCACGGTGTCGCCACGCCGGGCAATGAGGACATTCGACAGCGGAACGTCGCTCTTCAAGGCATCACGGATGGCTCGGGTCCAGTCGGGATCGAACTCCTCGTTATTGAAGCCGATGACGCTGGAAACATAGGGCAGGGTCAGGTTTTCAACCACGTATCCTTCTTTGCGGCGCGCGGCTTCCACCTCTCGGACATCCTGCGGTATGGAAAATCCCACTAGGTTTTTGTCCATCGCGGCACATTGATAGAGTTTGGTGAATTCCGCCGCCTCAAGCAGCGCAGCACCGGCGGGGTAGAGATCGCGATCGATGCCGGGCACAAAGTAATTGGGGGCATAGGACGCGAAGTAGATGGTGGTTCGGTGGTGTTTTCGGAAGAACGCGTCAGCCGCGTCCATGAGACGGCGGCCGATGCCGCGGCGACGGGCATCCGGGTGTACGAAAAACGCCGTGACCCACCCGTTTTCCGGCTCGAGGTCTGTTCCGGACATGGGGGTTTTTCGGACAATGGCCACCAAGCCCCCAACCATGCGGCCTTCTTCCTCGGCAATCAAGATTCCGTCGGGATCGAAATTGGCATCTGTGAGAATCCGATTGATGAAAACCTTCTCGGTGATGCCGTCCGCTGGCATGGATTCATTCCATGTCTTGATGAAGGCGGCTTCGTCGCCGCTGTGGTAGGTGCGAATCATCGTAATCCTCCTTGTTGTGACAGACACGGTGATGGTGCTGAACGCAGTTAGGATTCATTAAATGTAATTCAATCCTTCCGGCCACAGGCTTGGCATCGGCCAAACGTCCTCCAACGGAGCAGGTCGATGGGGGACTAGCTCGCCAAACATCCACTCGGTCAGTGTCGCGGCGTCTGCGGTCCAGCGCTGGCCATCCATCGCCACCGCATAAACATCCGGTGCCGTGAGCGCCACGCGTGGCGGTTCATGGGCCACTTCGTCCCACAGGGGGGCCAAGTCTGAGGCAAGTCCCGCACCGTCAATGACCTTGGCGAGCCATGAGACCGGTTCCTGTCTCACCGGCTGCAAGGGATAGAGGGTGCCCTGCATAGCCAAATCATCCGGCAACACAGGAATGCGCATTCCTTGCTCGGGCCAGTCGCGCACTTGCGTCAACGCATAGAGCATGCTTTTAGGATCTCCGGCCCACTCGCTCAGCCGACTGGCGCCTGCGCCCCGAAAAGGGCGATGGTTGAGGATGAGGTAGCTCACGGGAACGTCATCGGCAAGCACCAGCAGCGCCACCTTGCTGCCTTGCTCCACCTGCGTGATGGGCTGAGCGGCCAGCATGGCGCGCAACTCCGCCAGCGTTCGCCCAAAGCGTGTCGAACGCGTTTGATAGAGATGGGCAACGATGGGAGCGTCGGTGTCCGGATCAATCGGGCGGATGGTGTAGCGGCCGGCGACCGCCCAATTGGGCGGGAGCGCATACCAATCCACTCGGCCGATCGCCCGTGCCCCAAATGTGCGGTACAAAGGCAGATCCCCCGAGATCAGCATGAGGCGCACCCCTTCAGCCGCCAACCCTGACTGGGCGAGCTGCAAGAGACGGCTGGCAAGCCCTTGGCCGCGGTAATCGGGGTCGGTGGCCACTGAACCGACACTCGCTACCCGGGTGCGTGCGCCAGCAATGACTGCGGGCCAGATCATGGCCCCGACAATGCTGCGAATGTGTCCGCCGTCCTCGGCAACGTGCCAATGACGGGCATTGTCCGGGCTGTAGAGATAGGGGAATTCCTCCGCCATATGGGTGGCGCGCCGCGAGCGGAAGATGCGGTCTGAGAGCTCGGCAATCTGATTCAGATCGCGCGGTTCGGCGGTGCGAACAGTGATGCTCATGATGGATTTGCCTCCCACTCTTTATCGACGATAGGCCAGCGGTCGCGCGACCGCCGGGCGACGTCTGGGCTTGTGGATGGTCCGGTCGCGAAGACCCAATCCACCCCGCTGCACAATGTTTCAATGAGAATTTATCCATATTAAAACAAGGTTTCATGCCGCCATAAAAAAATAGGTCAGAGCCGACCCAGCTGCCCTCCGCTCGACTTGAGACGAGCCCGGGCCTCTTGAGCGGTCGTACCCAATAACGCCATAGCGATGGCCACTTTGGTGTCTCCGCCGCCTGCTTCCAAGAGTTGCCGAGCCTGGTCGAGTCCAACATCTGCTGCTAGAGCGACAATCCGTACCGATCGGGCCTTCAGCTTGCGATTGGTGGGACGCATGTCGACCATGAGGTTTCGATAGGTTTTGCCGAGGCCCACCATGCTTCCCGTGCTGAGCATGTTAAGCACCATTTTTTGCGCGGTGCCCGCCTTGAGGCGTGTGGATCCCATTAGTACCTCTGGCCCTGTATTGATGGCTATTGTGATGTCGGACATGGGGGCGACGTCTGGGTTGGGATTGCAACTGACGGAAATGGCCAGCACTCCATGAGCTTTAGCCCATTGAAGCGCGCCCATGACGTAGGGTGTGCTGCCCGAGGCGGAAATGCCGACCACCACATCGCCAGCCTCGACCCCCAGGGCTTCCAAGTCCGCGCCCGCTTGCACCCGATTGTCCTCCGCTCCCTCACGAGCCCGGAAAATCGCCTCCGTGCCGCCGGCGATAACGGCTTGGACCATTTCGGGCGGGGTATTGAAGGTTGGCGGACACTCGGCCGCATCCAGAATGCCGAGCCTGCCGCTGGTTCCTGCGCCGACGTAAAACAAACGTCCTCCCTCGCGAAATCGCTCCACGGTGACGTCGATGGCTTGAGCGATCTCAGGCAACACCGCTTCCACCGCCGGCGCCACAGTCGCGTCAGCTGCATTCATGATTCGGACAATCTCCAGGCTAGTCAGTGTTCCGAGATCGGGAATCGTTTGATTCCAAGATTCCGTTTGCAAGGATGTCCACTCTTGGTCCATCATGAGCCCCCGTTCAAAGTTGCTGCGATACGTTTTGCGGTCACGGCGGCCTCATAGACGATGCTGCCGGACAGCATCCTCCGTGGCTTTTAGATGCGGCAGAGTCCGGTTAGGGTCGTGATTGGCCACCCACAGCATCAAGGCGTCGCCAATCAGCAACGAGGCCAGAACGGATGTCGTGGCGCCAATCCGCGGCGCCGGTTCGGATGCCGTCACATGAAAAACCACGTCAGCCAGCTCGGCCAGCTTGTTCTTGGGACGAAACTGGGTTATGACCACCAAGAATGCGTGCTGTTGCTGCATCAGGCGGGCGATTTCAAGAACTTCCCGCGTCTCGCCGGAAAACGAAATGAGTATACCCACGTCCTGCGGACCCATCAAGGAGGCGGCCATAGCCGCGACGTGGAGGTCGCTCCAGCACGTGACCGGATATCCAAGGCGAATCAGCTTCTGCGCCAAATCATCCGCTGCGACGTGCGAGGCTGCCACACCGAACACAAAAACGCGCTGAGCCAGGTTCAATTGCTGGCTGACGCGTTCCAAGTCGGCTATGGCGAGGTTGTTGAGGGTGCCGCGTATGGAGTCCTCGGCAGCCTCAGCGAAGGATTGCAACTGCGCATCAAAAGAAGCGCTGGGATTGATTTCGGCATACTCGGTCGATTGGCGGCGTTCCTGACGGACCAAGTCGGCTGTCAAGAGCACCTTGAGAGTGCTGAATCCATCGATTTTCAGGGTGCGGCAAAGCCGAATCACTGCGGCTTGGCTAGAATGAGCTTCGCGCGCCAAGTCCCGCACGGTGAGGTTCAATACGCTTTCCGGATGATGCAAGATCCATCGGGCGATTTTGGCCTCCGACGCCGTGAGCATGTCAAGATTCGATTCGATGCGCTCAAGAATCCCTGCAATCGGCACAGTGTTCACCTATGAGATCCCATCTCCAGATGGGCAATTTTCCAACAACTGTACGTAATTATGATACCATGAAATTGAATGGTGGTACAATATTTCTTCGGTCAGCCGACGTTTGTGAAACATTGAACTACTTTCCCGGCCGGGAGAGCGCTGGCGTGATATCGGCAGCGCTGTTGGAATTCCAGCCCATCACAGAAGGAATGGCCGTATCCGTGGCGAAGATCCAACTGGTTTCATCCTTTATTTAGGAACTGGGAGGTGTGGGAATGCCACGGCAAAGTCGTGTTTTGACACCCTATGCAGTCTTCGCATTCGTATTGGGGTTTGCCTGGTTCATGTTGGCGCCCTTGGTGCCGGACTTAATTGGGCGGTTGAAGTCGCCCTTGGCAGCGGTCCTGCTGCTGATCTCGCTTTATGGATACGCCATGATTGTCGGGGCACTCCCGGCTGGTTTCTGGACCGCGCGGCGCGGCCCGCGGCCTGTACTGCGGCTGGCCGTCGCATTGACGGTCGTCGGACTCTTGGTGCGGGCGGCGGCGGGCAGCTATGCGGTGTTCTTTTCGGGCCAGGTGGTGGCCGCCTTGGCTTATCCCTTTCTCATTGCTCCCATTGGCTCGGTCCTGCGCCTATCCGGCGTGTCGCGCACCAAGGCCGCCACAGGTCTCGTGATTGGCACGCTGTTCTTTGGCATGGCGATGGGCTCGTTGGTGGCGCCTCACATCGGTGGAACGGCAGATCTCTGGTTAGCTGTGGCATTGAACCTGGTGGTGGGGATCTGGCTCTGGACCGCGCTTGCCAAGGTTGAGGCACCGGTGCCCGAGACGCTCGGTCGGGTGCGCATCGTGGCGTCGGGCTGGTGGATTGTGGGATTTGTCATTTCATCGATCAGTGTGATGTACGGGTCGGTGAGCACCACGGCGTTGGCCCAACAGCATGTGGCCAACGCACCGCTTTTAGGCGGTCTATTGTCTTCCCTCACCTTTTTGGGCTCGGCCATCGGCGCTGCCATTTTTGGGTGGCTGGGCGAATCGCGCAAGGAGAGTCTGGGGCTTCAGCGCGGGCTCGGCGTTCTTTCCCTCATCTTTCTCCTAGCGTGCGCATTTTTGCTCACCGGGGTGCTGCCGCCGACAGCGGGGGGATTAGACGCGGCTTTCCTCATCTTTGGCGCGGTCAGCAACGGGTGGTATACCCTGGCGTTGGAAGCGGCCGCCACGCGGGCGCAAAACGCAGGGTCGGCCGGGTTGGCCACCGCAGGGTACAGTATGGCATCCAACGTAGGCGTCGCCATCTTGCCGGTTGTCCTGGGCCCGTTGGTGGTGACGGCCCCCAGCGCTTGGCTGGTCGTGCTGGGCATCTTGGGGGTTGCGGCAGTGGCGGTCCCCTTTGTGATGAAGCCTGGATTGCCATCGGCGACCGATCATCGGATCGCCTAACGCGTCCGGGACAGCAGATTGGCAGCGGCGGCGAAATCCGCCGCTGCTTTCGGTGCGCCCGGCATGGGCGTGTGCTTTAGGGTGAAAGTCCCAAATGGGGGATGACCGTTCCAACCATAGCTTAAGGCAAGGGTGCTCGTCGCGAGGCGGGATCTGAAGACCTACTAAGTTTAGTCAA
>JAKADO010000090.1 GCA_021820485.1 Bacillota bacterium | reverse complement strand
CAGTCTGGGGAGCGCCCTCCGGTGGACGACCGGCCAATGGCCCTAAGAAGCCGTGGCGCGATGAACCAGGAAGGTGGCAACAGATTTGATCAGGAATGGTCAGAAATGAATAAGTCCATCAGAACGGCATTTCGTTCCATCAATATTGGAACGAGCTCTGGACACAATCGGCGAAGCAGGCATTATTGAGTCCTGGCCTATCCGTTCAAGACGCCGCTCGCCTTCTTGGCATGCAAGATGCTTCATATTTCTCGCGGCGCTTTTCCCGTATGGCGGGAATGACCCCGACGGCATTCCGCCAAGCCGCTAAGGAGAGTTGATGATGGGAAACCGCTTGTGGGCAGGAACCGCCGTGTGGGAAGACCAGACTTTCGGCGTGATTGTGGGTGAATCGGGAATTCGGGAAATCGTGCTGCCCCATCAGTGGGAAGGGCCCGGCCATCCGGGCCGCGCGCTTCCCGGCGATGATGCGCGTCTTCGCCCTTACCTGGTGGAATTGGACGAGTATTGGGCGGGCCGGCGCCATGCCTGGACACTGCCTTTGGATCTTCGCGGCACGCCGTTCCAGCTGGCGGTGTGGGGAGCCTTGCAGGAGATTCCCTATGGAAAGACCTGCACCTATCGAGAGGTGGCGGAATGCGTCGGGCGGCCCCGGGCGGTCCGGGCCGCGGCAGCCGCGGTGGCGCGCAATCCTGTGCCGGTGGTGGTGCCGTGCCATCGCGTGGTAGGCGCGGACGGAACACTGACCGGATATCAGGGCGGACTCGCCTTGAAGAAACGCCTATTGGCGTTGGAAGGCGTCCACGGGATTCGCGACGCTGGCCACCAGCGCTATCAATTTTAATGGGAAGGCCACCATTGGGGGATCCATGGAGGTGGTTGGACATCCCCGTCCTTGCCCCGTTTCGATTTGACGCCATATTGTCCTATTTGTCCCGATCGCCTGATGAGTGTCTGTTTCAGGTCGATGGCGAGGCATTATGGCGTCTCGTGCCGCGGGCCCAGGAGCCTGTGGCGATTCTGGTCCACCCCGTGGATGGGGGCGTGCGCGTCGGATGGCGGGGCGATCCGGACTGGGCGGACTGGGTCCGAGATTATGTTGTCGCGTGGCTTGGACTGACTGACGACGTGCGCCCGTTTCTGGAGGCCATGATGCGCCATTCGGCGATGGGGCCGATTGCGGCGCGTTACCGCGGACTTCGGCTGGTGGGCCTTCCCGACTTGTTCGAGGCGCTTTCGTGGGCCATTATTGGCCAACAGATCACGCTGAGGTTTGCGTACACCCTCAAGAAACGCGTAACTCTGGCGTACGGGGAGAAACGCTCGGTCGCTGGCCGCGAACTATGGATGTTTCCAAAGCCCGACGTTCTAAAAACGACGAGTGTGGAATCTTTGACAGCCTTGGGACTTTCCCGGCAAAAGGCTCGATCCCTGATTCTAGTGGCAGAGGCCACGGCGTCAGGCCGCTTGACCCGAGAGCGCCTCAGCCGCTTGGACGTCCATGAGGCGGAACGTCAATTGACCACGCTTCCCGGAGTGGGTCCATGGACCGCTCAATATGTGCTGATGCGCTGTCTCAGGATGCCGGAGGCGTATCCGCAGTCCGATGTCGGGCTCCACAACGCCTTGAAGCGCGCGCTCCATCAAGACAGCAAGCCGTCCCTTTCCGAGGTGCAAGCATTCTTTCGGGAACTGAGCGGATTTGAAGCCTATGCAACCTTCTACCTTTGGCATGATTTATCCCAACAAACCCAGTCATGATGCGGTTTATACCCGACACGACCTTTCGACAAAGGCAATTGTTGGGTATTCTTAGAGGGATTAAACCAGTGAAGGCCGCGAACGCTATCGTGCAGTACGAGGCGCCGCCGGCACTATTTCTGAGGAGGAGAGTTATGGCAGAGCGGATCGTCGTCATTGGGGGCGGCTATGCCGGTTTGGCGTTTATTGGTGAAGCGCGGCACATACCGGACAGCCAAATAGTGCTTATAGACCCCGGGGACGGCCATGAGCTAATTCCGGAGCTGCCAGAGGCTCTGCGCATGCACGATCCAATAGAGGAGCATGTGGTGCAGTTTCACGACGTTCTAGAAGGCACGGGTGTCGAGCATTGCAAAGAGCGTGTCGTGGATATCCGCATGGACGCGCGGGAGGTGCGGTTGAGCAGCGGGGAGGCTCGGTCGTTTGACTGGCTCCTGGTGTCTCCCGGTTCAGTGAGCGCCTATCCGCCCATTCCCGGTCTTCAGGAACGCTCTCTGCCTCTTCGCAATGCGCACGACGCTTTCAAGATTAAGGAACGGTTGCGCGAAAACCCGCATCAGCGCGTGGTTGTCGTGGGCGGGGGATTGACGGGCGTGGAAGTCGCGGGCATCTTGGCGCCGGACCACGACGTCTGGCTGATTGAAGGCGCTCCGCGCCTATTGCCGGCACTGGGCATTGGACTGGCCCATTACGCGCGGAGTCGGCTCCAAGTGGCGGGGGTGAAGGTCATCATGGGCCAGAAGTTGGAGCGGGTGGAGGAAAACACCCTGAAGCTCCAACGGGACGAAATCCACTATGACGTTCTCATTTGGGCTGGAGGAATCCAAGCGCCCCGTTGGCTTCGGGACACCGATTTGCCTTTGGATGACCGGGGCTATCCGGTTGTCGACAGCACCGGCCGGATTGGCGAGCGGGTTTTTGCCGCGGGCGACGTTTGGCGGGTGTGGGTGGGGCATCAAGAGGTGCCTCAAACGGCGCAACTGGCATCGATGGCGGGCGATTACGTGGCTGAATCGATGACCCGCGCCATCCGTGGAGAACCGTTGCCGGCGCCTTTCCAACCCCGCTTACGGGGCATGCTGATTTCACTGGATCCCGGCATCGGCGTGGGCTGGGTGATTCGCGGCGGCATTCCAGTTCGGGGGAGTTCAGCCCGAACCTTGAAAAACCTGTCGTTTCAACAATATCGATTGAAGCTTTCCCGGGCATTTGGCCGCGGTTGGCCTTTCTAGGACTCCGAGGGCGGTGCTGCGGAAGGGTGGGGGCGGATCGGGAACGATCCGCCCCCATCGTTATGCGCGCAACTGGCTGATCAGTTGCCAAAGAGCCTGGTGAGCGGGGGTGGGAATGCCGAGCGTCTGACCCTTTCGCGCGATATAGCCGTTGATGGCGTCAATTTCCGTGGCGTTTCCTTCGCGAACATCCTGCAGCATGGAGGAGATGTTGTGAGCGGTGGCCTCGGTCAATGCGTGGACGCGCATGGCCATGTCATCGGGTATGGCGATGCCCAGCCCATGGGCCACCGACTCGCCCTCGGCCAAAAGCGGCGCCGAGAGCGACCAGAGGGGATGCCGCGGCAGGTCGCCGTTGGGGCAATCGGCCAGCGCCGTTAAGGGATTGATGACACTGTTCTGCAAGAGTTTTTGCCAGCGCAGGGAGCGCATCTCTTCGGCGGATCTCCACTGCCATTCCCATTGATGGGTGTGAGCCCATTCCCGGAGGACATGCTCTCGCGGATCTCGGGTCTCCGGCAAGAGGGTTTCGCCGGGGCTTCTGATTTCGATGGCTGGGGTTGTCTGGTCAAATCGCGTCACGGCCGCCGTGGTGATGCCTGCAGCCAGGACGAGGGAGGGAATCCCGGCCAGCGCCTCCTCCTGTCCCATGCCGTTCATCAGACTGACCACAAAGCTTCCGGACGCATGCTGCCTGATCCAAGGAATTGCGCAACCCATGCGGCGCCACTTGGTGGCGAGCACCACCACGTCCGGCGCCCGGGGCGGTGTTTCATCCCAAGAAAAGTGCCGAGGGGCCAGGACGTCTTGAACGCCATGGTCTTTCAGATGATAGGGCGGCGGCACTTCGCCGACAATCCACGGGTGGACGGCACGGAGCCGATAGGTCCAATACCGCCCCATCGCCCCCGTGCCCAGTATCGCAAGAGTTAGTGGTTTTCCTCCCGTTGGTTCCAAAAGGCCTCCCACTCCTTGTCCGGTACGTGATAGCTGTGTTCATCGTCGGGAAACGCCCGGCTTTGCACCTCGGCCTGATATTGGCTCAATCCCTGCAAAATGGATCCCCGCAAGTCGGCAAAGGGTTTGGCAAACTTGGGATAGCGCGATGTCAACCCGAGACAGTCGTAGAAAACCATGACTTGTCCATCGGTTTGGTTGCCCGCGCCAATGCCAATTGTGGGCACCGTAACGACTTCGGTCACATACTGGGCGACGCGATCGGGAATGCCTTCCAGCACAATGGAGCAAACGCCATGGTCGCACAAGGCTCGAGCGTCATCGACCAGAAGCTGGATGCTGTTTTGGGTCCGCGCCTGCACGCGATAGCCGCCCATGCTGTGCAGACTCTGCGGCGTCAGACCAATATGGCCGACCACTGGAATGTCATGTCGAATCAAGGCGTCCACCTCGGCGAGGATCTTCCGTCCGCCCTCCAGCTTAACGGCATCCGCCATCGCCTGCTGCATCAACCGCCCAGCACTGCGGAGCGCCTCGTCTGGAGTGGTGTAGGTCAGAAAGGGCAGGTCCACCGCCATCATGGTGTTGGGCGCTCCGCGCCTTACCATCTGGGCGTGGTACAGCATGTTGTCCAGCGTTACGGGAATGGTTGACTCATATCCCATGACGGTGGTGCCCACCGAGTCACCCACCAACACCACATCGACACCGGCTTCTTCCACCAACTGGGCCTGACTGAAGTCATAGGCAGTAATCCACACCAGCGGGGTCTGGCCTTTGAGACTCTTGAGTTTCTGTGCCGTCAGCCGTTCTTTCATAATTGCCTCCCCTACTAAAACAACGGTTTCGTCGGGTGCAGCAGAGGCGGAGGGCTCTCAGCGAGGATCCGTCCCGTTGCCTTTCGTTCCTGTGGATTAGATGGTAGCATATAACTGAAGAAAAAATGGATGGGCCGGGATGAATTTCCGATCCCAAATCTTCTGAAAGCGTGACCGGGAGCGGCTTAATCCCAGGCGTGGAGGGATTTCGTTGAACTTTGATTTGACACCGGACGAGGTCATGATTCGTCAAACGGTGCGCGACTTTGCAGAGAATGTCGTGGCTCCAGGAGCCAAAGATCGTGATGAGAAGTCCGAGTTCTCCTTTGATTTAATGCGGCAAATGGGAGAACTCGGTTTTTTTGGTATTCCGTTTTCTGAAGAATGGGGCGGATCGGGTGGAACCACGGTCAGCTATGCGCTGGCTGTGGAGGAAATCAGTCGAATTGACGCGTCGCTGGGACTGGGGTTTGCCGCCCATGTCTCGTTGGGCTGTTCTCCTCTGAATTTGTTTGGCACCGACGCCCAGAAGCACGAGTATCTGACACGGGCGATCGCGGGAACATATTTGGCCGCGTTTGGGCTCACCGAGCCCGGTGCAGGCTCTGATGCCGGAGGTACGGCCACCTTCGCCGAGCGCACATCAGATGGGTGGGTGATATCGGGCGAAAAGTGTTACATCACCAACGCCGGTCATGCCGGATATATTGTGGCCACCGCGCGTACGTCGCGCGAACACCGCCGCATTTCCGCGTTTATTGTACCCGAAGGAACCGCTGGGCTAAGTGTTCGGTGCGCATACAACAAATTGGGCATGCGGTCCTCCGAGACTTGTGAGATTCACTTTGATCAGGTCCATGTGCCGGCGGACCATCTCTTGGGGGAAGAAGGCAAAGGCCTGCATCAATTCTTGGACATCTTGGATGGTGGACGCATCAGCATTGGCGCTTTAAGCGTGGGGGTGGCGCAGGCAGCCTTGGATGCCTCCATTGACTATGCGACCCAGCGTCGGCAATTTGGCCGAACCATTGGCCAATTTCAGGCCATTCAGTTCAAGATTGCCGACATGGCGATGGAAGTGGAAATGGCCCGCACCATGGTGTTGAAGGCAGCTTGGTTGAAAGATCAGCACCGGCCATACGCCAAGGAAGCGGCCATGGCAAAACTGTTTGCCTCAGAGGCCGCCATGCGCGCATCGAATCAGGCTGTCCAAATCTATGGTGGAGCCGGATACATGAAGGACTACCCGGTTGAGCGGTATCTGCGCGATGCCAAGCTGCTGGAGATCGGCGAAGGCACGTCAGAAATTCAGCGCTTGGTGATTGCCCGGCAATTGGGGCTTGAGGGCGATCGATGACCCATGCCCTGTCGCGTCGGCATGGGCAGATGGCATGGCCCCTTACTTGGCCGGAACGGCTTGAGGGTTGGCAAGAGGGTGCCGCCTTTAGGATCGACTGGGGACCGCCTCGGTTCGGTAGTGTCCTGCCGGATCGGGAAATGCCATTTCTGGCTGTGCCCGATGCCGTTTTGGGGCATCCTGCCGTCATCGCCCCCGACCGCCGAGGGCGCCTTTTGGCGTTTTCCCCCTGGGCGGTCAATGAGGCGATGCGGGGATGGCGTGCCTATGGGATTGGACACCTCTTCAGTCCGGAATGGCACGTGCATTGGCTGAATGGCATTAATCCCTCAGGACGTTCAGGCTACATATCGGCGCATGGCGTGCCGGGCCTTTCCTTCATGGATTTGGGCGATGAGGTTGTGTTCTTCTGCCCGGAGGTGCTTGGCCCGCTGGGCCGGGTGGTGATGGGTGAGGCCGGGGAAGGGCCGCGACTTTTCGGCGGCCGGGTGGAGTTTAGCGAGAGCCTGGCGTGGCAAATAGCGGAAGACGGCCTCTACCTGAGGGGAACGACGCTCGCGGATGGTTTCTGGCACCATGGCAGAATTGAGCCGTTGACGGGGGAGCAGGGTTGGTACCGTCTCCCCGTTGGCGGACCGATACAGGAGGAGGTTTTCTCATGACAGCGATTGTGGCGAGCTTGGCTGGCAGTGTGTTCAAGGTGTTGGTAAAGCCTGGGGACACGGTGCAGGCGGGTCAGGAAGTGGTCATCATGGAGTCGATGAAGATGGAGATCCCCGTTGAGGCGGAAGAGGCCGGCATCGTCCATGAGGTGCCCGTGAACGAGGGCGACTTCGTCAACGAAGGCGATCCGTTGGTGATTCTGGCTTAGCCGAGAAGAGATTCCAGAGAGGGGCCGGGATTTGTGAAAGCCGAAGAGTTGAATGCCTTGCGTGAGCGGGTCAAGCTGGGCGGGCCAGAGAAGTACCGCCTGCGTCTCCCGAAAGAGGGGAAGCTTTCGGTGCGGGAACGACTGGGGCTGCTGCTGGATCCGGGATGGGTGGAAGACGGGCTGTTGGCCAACAACCACGAGCCGGAATTGGCGGCGGATGGAGTGGTCACGGTAACGGGATCGATTGACGGGCGGACGGTGGTGGTCATGGCCAACGATCCCACCGTCAAGGCCGGTTCATGGGGATCCCGTACGGTCGAAAAAATTCTCCGCGTGCAGGAAAAGGCGCTGGACTTGAATTGCCCCATCTTCTACTTGGTGGATTCCGCTGGGGCTCGCATCACCGACCAGGTTGAGATGTTCCCCGGTCGGCGTGGTGCCGGGAGAATCTTCTACAATCAAATCAAGCTGTCGGGACGCGTTCCCCAAATCTGCCTGCTGTTTGGGCCATCCGCGGCCGGTGGCGCCTATATTCCTGCCTTTACCGACATTGTCATCATGGTGGAGAAGAATGCTTCCATGTACCTGGGATCGCCGCGCATGGCCGAGATGGTAATCGGGGAAAAGGTGACGCTGGAAGAAATGGGTGGCGCGCGCATGCACTGCACGGTGAGTGGCGTGGGCGACCTGTTGGCATCCACCGAAGAGGAAGCCATTCACTGGGGACGGCAATATTTCCGCTACATGCCGGAGCACTTCGAGGCCAAGCCGCCGCTCGCGCAGCCTTTGGCCCCGCAGACGCAAGACTGGAACCGGGTTATCCCCGACAACCAGAATGTGCCGTTTGATATGAATCGGGTCATCGAACGATTGGTGGACGCTGACTCGTGGTTTCCCGTCAAGCCCTTGTTTGCGCCCGAGATTCTCACTGGATTGGCGCGCATTGACGGTCGGCCTGTCGGCGTGGTGGCCAACCAGTCCAAAGTCAAGGGCGGGGTGCTGTTTGTGGACAGCGCCGACAAGGCGGCGCGGTTCATCAACCTCTGTGATGCCTTCAACATCCCTCTAATTTTCTTGGCGGATGTGCCGGGATTCATGATTGGCACCAAAGTCGAGCGCGACGGCATCATTCGCCATGGAGCGAAACTCATCGCAGCGGTCTCCGAGGCCACGGTTCCCAAAATCAGCGTGGTCGTCCGCAAAGCGTATGGCGCCGGACTTTACGCCATGGCCGGACCGGCGTTCGGATCGGATGTCACGATCGCTCTCCCCACCGCTCAGATCGCCGTTATGGGGCCCGAGGCCGCCGTCAACGCGGTCTATTTCAACCGAATCCAGGAGCTGGAAGGGGACGAACGCCGCGCCTTTGTTCAGGAAAAGCAGCAAGAATACCGTGAGGACATTGACATTCGCCGCCTCGCGGCCGAGCTCATTGTGGATGAGGTGATTGCGCCAGAGGCATTGCGTGGGGAACTTGTGCGCCGTCTGGCACTTTATGAGAATAAAAACCGGGAATTCAGTCGTCGTCGACACCCGGTCACCCCTGTCTAAAAGGAGGTTGGGTCGATGTTGGAACGCGCTGATTTGCCAGAGCGGGTCGATATCAAGGATGTTTCGCCCCGGGATGGCCTGCAGGCTGAAGCCAAGGTGCTGAGCGTCGATGAACGGGTGCAGTTGGTGGATCAACTCACTGCTGTCGGCGTTCCGCACATCGAAGTCACGTCGTTCGTGAGCCCCGAATGGTTGCCCCAAATGGCTAATGCCGAGGCGGTTATGGAGAGGATCGAGCGCAAGCCTGGCGTAACCTATGCCGTCTTGGTGCCGAATCCCAAGGGAGCGGAGCGGGCGCTGGCCACCAAACCGGACGAGCTGACGGTATTTGTATCCGCCAGCGAAACGCATAACTACAAGAATGTGCACCGTTCCATTTCGGAATCGTTGGGCGGATTCCACCGCATCTGCGACATGGCGCGCGGCGAAGGCGTACCTGTTTCGGCAGTCATTGTGACGTCCTTTGGTTGCCCTTATGAAGGCCGGGTGCCGGTCAATGCGGTCTTGGACTTGGCGGTGCGTTTGGAGAGCATGGGCATTGCGGACATCACGCTGGGCGACACCGTGGGCGTGGCTAACCCGCTTCAGGTGGCCGAGATGGTTCATGCGTTTAAGATGAACGCGCCGATGATTCGATTGGGGCTGCATTTTCATGACAATCGCGGCACGGCGCTGGCGAACCTGCTGGCGGGCGTCATTTCCGGATGCATGCGCTTCGAAACCGCCTTGGGCGGGACCGGTGGTTCGCCGTTTTCCCCTGGGGCTGGCGGCAATTTGGCCACGGAAGATGCCGTGTACTGCCTTCAGGAGATGGGCGTGAAGACGGGCATCGACCTCGATCGGCTCATGGGGGTCACCCGGTATCTGGAGCAGGCTGTCGGGCATCCCGTTCCATCCCGGGTATACAAGGCGGGCGGCCGGATGGTGCCGGTTGGGATTGGGGGAAGCCTCCATGAGTAATGTGGTAGTCAGCCCGGGCCCGGTGACCGAGGTTATCCTGAATCGGCCAGCGGTGCGCAATGCGTTGAACACCGAGACCATTCAGGAGCTCATCCTGCGATTCGACGAGATTCGGACCAATCCAGCGGTGGAGGTGGTGATTCTCACCGGAGCCGGCGACAAGGCGTTTTGTGCGGGAGCCGACTTGGCCGAAGTGAAAGAGCTTCAAACCCAGGATGAGGTGCGGCAATACTTTGGCAATATGGCCCGTCTCATCGCCACGCTGCAAAAGCTGCCTCAGCCGGTAATCGGTGCGGCGTTTGGGTACACGTTGGCAGGTGGCATGGGACTCGCCGCCGGGGTTGATCTCTTGATTGCCGCCGATGATACGCGTTTTGGATTGCCGGAGGTCAAGGTCGGACTCTACCCCATGGTGGTGACCGCCCCCATTTCCCGGTTGATTGGTCCGCGCCGCACCCTGGAATTGGGACTGACCGGTCGGATGATTGACGTGCAGACCGCCGAGGAGTGGGGATTTGTGAACCATGTAGTGCCAAAGTCCGAACTGATGGAGAAGGCGCAGGATTTGGCTCAAGCCATTCGCGCTGGAAGCCCCGTCATTGCGCGGCTTGGCAAGGAAGGCTGGCGTCTCGCCCAAGACATGGAGATGGATCAAGCCATGGAGACCCTCAAAAACATGGTGTCGTTGGTTGCGCTGTCCGAAGATTCGAAGGAGGGGGTCGCTGCCTTCTTGGAGAAGCGGACGCCCCAGTGGCCGTCGGTGCAAGGACAGCGCTAACGCGGCGCTCGGTTTTGAGCAATTACGTCATGCGGTGACGCGTTTTTACAAAATTTTTTCCGCAACTCTGGACTGCCATTTCGGCAGTCCTTTATAATGTTTGGGATAACCACAATTAAGGGGCTTCTGAGAGAGCCCAATTGGAGGCTAGAACAACTATGCAACTGCCGATCGCTCCGGAATCCAAAGTACGATTTCTTCCCTCTGTTCCCCTCGCTTTGCAGCATGCCTTCGCCATGTTCGGATCCACGGTGCTTGTGCCTTTGCTTTTGGGATTGGATCCGCGCGTTGCGCTGATGATGGGCGGCATTGGCACTCTGATTTACCTGGTGTCGACTAAATTTAAAGTGCCGAGCTATTTAGGCTCCAGTTTTGCGTTTATCGCACCCATTCTGGCCCTCAAGGCGAGTCTTGGCCTCGGGGCGGCCTTGAGCGGTGCGGTGGGAAGCGGTGTCCTCTATGTCATCTTGGCGCTGATTATTCAACGGACAGGCAGTGAATGGATTCATCAAATCATTCCGCCGGCTTTCGTGGGCGCAGTCATTGTGGTGATTGGTCTGACGCTCGCGCCCTCCGCCATTTCGATGGCCTCTGGCGGCACGCACTTTTCCTACTCCGCGTTTTGGACCGCGATGGTGACCCTGGGTGTGGCCGTGGCGGTCATGGTGTGGGCCAAGGGACGACTCGGAATGGTCCCCGTGTTGATGGGGATGGTGGGTGGTTACGCCTTTGCTGCGCTGCGCGGGCAGGTCAACTGGTCGATTGTTGCCAAATCGCCTTGGTTTGGGCTGCCCCACTTTGTTCACCCCGTGTGGAACTGGCAGGCCATGGCCATTTTGGCTCCCGTGGCCTTTGTGACGGTCGCCGAGCACTTGGGCCATCTCTTCGTGGCAGGGTCCATTACCGAGCGCGACTTTTTTAAAGAACCCGGTCTGGGGCGCTCCTTGATGGGGGACGGCATTCCCACCATTTTAGCCGGACTCATGGGCGCCGCGCCAACCACCACCTATGGCGAAAATCTAGGGGTATTGGCGTTGACACGCGTCTACAGCACCCAAGTCATCGGTGAAGCAGCGGTATTCGCCATTCTACTGTCCTTGATTGGGAAGCTGGGGGGACTTTTGGAAGCGATGCCGGCGCCTGTGATTGGCGGGATCTCGATTCTCTTGTTCGGAGTTATTGCCGCATCCGGTTTTCGAACCTTAGTGGATGCCAAAGTAGACTTTTCGGATCGGCGCAATCTGGTGCTGTCCTCGGTCGTATTGGCTGTCGGGGTGGGCAACTTGGCGCTTCCCATTGGCCGCTTCCCGATTTCCAGTCTGGCCATGGCGACCGGCATGGGCCTCATTTTAAATGGTGCGTTTTTGGCCTACGATAAAATTCAGGCGAGTCGCGCGCCCGCGGACGCGGACTTCGGGCAGAAATCCGCCCAGTGATGGCAAGAGCCGCGAGTTATTGCTCGCGGCTCTGTCATTTTATCGTCCCAATACCCGAACGGTTCGATGAACGCCAACGTTATTCAAAGGGTATCCTGACCTACTCGTGGCAGGACCAACTCTGTGAATCCGTAGTTCGCTTCCAGGATCGGCGCAGTCCCGCCTTCTTCATCGAGAATTCTTCCTAGGCTCCATTAGCGCGTCCACGTCAATGATTCCGCGAGGCCAATGATTTGATTGATGTTGAGCCCGCGGGCGGTGACAACCAGCAGGTCATGCTGCTGATGATGAATTAGGCCCATCTCGATTTGAGTCAATCCGGGAGCGGGTGTCCACCATGATTGGTACTCCATGATGACAGCGGGTCCCCGAGGCGTGGCCAGTGTTTGCACAAGGCTGAATCCGCCCTCAGCAGAGAGAGCCCGTAGACCTTGTGCGCTCTCCAAGTGGACATGAATAAAGCTCCCCGCTGACGGGGTAAAGCTAGGAACCGAATACTGCTCATAGGGGAGCGGCGCCGTCGGGGACGCGCTACCCGGCTGAAAGAGCTCGTCGATTTGGGAGCTTAGCGACATGGCTTCCGTCAAACGCCATCCTTGGGGCAACTGCGAGAAGGTGGGGACGCCACTTGGCACCGCCCGCCGTAATGCAGGAAGGCTCTTGGCCATGGAGCCCTTGGCGATGGTGAAGGTGGTGCCGTTGGAGAAGGTCAGGATCCTTTGGGTCCCCTGGGGCAGGGCCTGATAAGCGGCCTCGATAGCGGCCGTATGTGCCGTGAATACCGCATTGGGGCTGTCGTTGGCCGGTGTGGCCAATTGCGCCATGACACCGTTGGCCTTTTGGCGGTTGAGATTTTTAATGGAAAATGAGATGCGATGCGAGCCACCAAAAAAGTTAATGGTCGTACTGCCGGCTGGCGGCGGCGACGAGGGCAGGGTCTGGCTCACCGGCGGGGGTGTTGCTCCGCACGCGGACAGTCCTAGCGCTAAAGCGATGGCGGCGCCCATCAATCCCGCAATCTTTGGTCGAATGGTAGGCACAGTCAGTCTCCTCAATACGACAGGCCTTTGCCTGCCTCCTATGATTTCTCCAGTATATCACTCAGGTGCTAGGCTTCCCGTTCTGATGGACTTATTCATTTCTGACCATTCCTGATCAAATCTGTTGCCACCTTCCTGGTTCATCGCGCCACGGCTTCTTAGGGCCATTGGCCGGTCGTCCACCGGAGGGCGCTCCCCAGACTG
>JAKADO010000013.1 GCA_021820485.1 Bacillota bacterium | reverse complement strand
GCCACCAGCAGGGCCACGCGATCAGGCGCAGATTCGGCGATGCCGTCCACTAATTGGGCGAAGTTCATAACGGGTGCACCCCTTTCTCTTCCTCTTTTTCTGGTTGTCTCATTTCCAGATTTGTCTGTCAACAAAATTTTGACGCGCATAAGGTGGGCGATGCCGAAATCTTTCGTCGATGGCAAAGTGCCGTCCCGGCGTGGGATATGCTATGTCCATGGAGCAAAGACGGTGGCATGCGGCAATCATCCTAGCCGTGCTTGCATTAACATATGCGCTCATTTTTATGGAGCGGACGGCGCCGGGTCTGGTGACCCCGGAGCTTTTGAAGTTGTTTCACGTATCCCCGAGCGTGCTGTCTCTGATGACGCTGGGCCAATATTTGGTCTACGCCATGCTGCAAATCCCAGTGGCGGCGAGCGCGCGGCGGTTTCGCCCGGAGCACATGCTGGTTTTGGGCACGGTGGCTGATGGGTTGGGGACTATCATGTTCGCCATGAGCCACAGCTTTTTCGTCGTGGTGCTGTCGCGTGTCGTGGTAGGGTTCGGAGACGCCTTCATTTGGCTGAACATCGTGGCGGTATTGGCCCGGTGGTTTTCCTACGGCGTTTTCGGCCGGGTGCTGGGCATCACAGGCATGTCGGGCAATATTGGGGCGCTGATTGCGACACTCCCCCTCGCGTTGTGGCTGGAGAGATCGGGGTGGCGCCCGCCTTTTCTGGTGATGGGCTCCGCGTTAATTGCGCTTTCGCTGGGGAGCTTGGTGGTTTTTACGCGGCTGAAGCCCGTGCATCCGGAGGTTCACGCGCCCCGCGCCCCGTTGCCGTGGCGTTCAGTGTTGCAAAACCGCCGTGCCTTGCTTGCGGTCAGCTTGACGCACTTTGGATTGATGGGTCCGTTTTTAGGGTTTGTGAGTCTCTTTGCCGTGCCCTACCTGCGCGGGAACTACCATTTCAATGAAGTGGCGGCCGGCGCGTTTCTGGCATTTGGCTTATTAGGATCACTGGCTGGGGGTCCCGTTGCCGGGCTGCTGACCGATGCGTTCGGCGTTTCCCGCCCTTATACGGCCACCAGCGTGCTGAATCTGGTCGCGTGGACATTGCTCGCGATATGGCCCCAACACCTAGCGCTGCCAGCGCTGGCGGTGCTGTTTGCCTTGTTGGGGTTTGCCAACGGCGCCAGCGTCATGACCTTCGCAGCCGTACGCCACCGATTTGCTGGTGAGGATGTGGGTCTGGCTTCCGGGATGGCCAATACGGCGGGGTTTGTTGGAGCTGTCGCTGTTCCTCTGTTCATGGGCATGGCTTTGGCCTCGGGCGCATCGGCCCGTGTGGAGCTGGCGGTAGCCGTGCCTTTCGCTGCGGCGGGGGTCGCGGGGACCATGCTCCTAATCTCCCGGCCGGGTGCCGCCCTGTCGTCGGACGAGTAACCGGTCATGCACCTTTCTCATTGCCTCACGATATAGATAGAGACGTGAGAAAGGAGGTGGACACATGCCCGGAGCGCTTCATCCCGCCATGGCAGTGTCGCTCTGGTGGGTGGCCGTCATTGCGGGAAGCATGCTCGCGATGGTGGCCGCAGTTTTCGCCGCAGAACGCCATCGGACCGCACCGCCCACGCGCGGCAGGCTCCGTCGTCGATTGAACATTCCACATCATGCCGGAAGAATCATCCCGTTTCCATCCTATCCCGTCCGTGTCTGGTTTCGGTATCGCGCGCGTCGCCACCAGGATCTCCACCGCACGAAACGCGGCCTCTCCCGCAGGCGTAGGGAAGGCAACCGTGGACTTCCGCAATATCCCACCGGTTAACAGAACCCGCGACTTCATCGTGGGTTTTTGCGTCGACCATGGACAAGCACTGCGGAGCCAACATGAATTTTCAGGATTTAATCAGGATCAAATTGATCATGAGTTTCAGTATTGCTATACTTCGAGTTAAGTAATCTAACGATTACTTGGTTGAGAAAGTTACCAAGTATTGAATAAGAATTCCGTCGCGTCGATATTTTCCGTGAATGAGCGGAACTGTCGTGAAATCACCGTGGAGAATCTTGCGTAGAGGTGGTTTGTTCATGTTCCATCAATGGGTGAAAAGGCCCTACCGCAAACTCATGCTCGTCGCGTTGGTGGCTGGATTGTTTAGTGCAGGATGCGGACAGCAGTACGTGATGCTTGATCCCGCGGGTCCCGTGGGAAAAAGCGAGCTGCATTTGATGATTCTAGCGTCCATCGCCATGGCGATCGTGATTGCAATTGTGTTCGTTTTATTCTTTTACGCGCTTATTCGATTCCGTGACAAACCCGGCAATACCGCTCCATACCGACCGGAGTGGGACGGCCACAAGTGGCTGGAGATTGTATGGTGGGTGCTCCCGGCGGTATTGCTGACCGTCATTGCCATCCCCATGGTCAAGACCACGTATGCGCTTGACCGGATTCCCAAAGCGAAAGACCCGGTGGTCATTGATGTGACGTCCTTGACCTGGAAGTGGCTCTTTCAATACCCCGGCCAACATGTGGCGACAGTCAATTATGCCGTCATTCCGGCGGGCGAGCCGGTGCTGTTCGAGCTGACTGCCAACTCCCCGATGAACGCGTTCTGGGTGCCGCAGTTGGGCGGCATGGAATACACCATGCCGAACCGTGTGCTGCCGTTATGGCTTGAAGCGTCCAAGCCCGGAACCTACTGGGGACGGAGCGCGCAGTTTTCCGGAATCGGATTTGAAAAGATGATGTTTAACGTCAAGGCAGTATCGCCAGCGGCCTTTCAAGCATGGGCCCAGAACACGCATGCGACCGCTAGCCCAATGACGATGCAGGATTACAAGCAGCTCTTGAAGTTCAATACCGTGGGTAATGCAACCTATGGCGGGTATCCACAGGACACGTTTCCGACGGTTGCCAGCGGTTTTACCCTCACCGGCAGCGGAATGTACACCATTGAACACAACAAAAATGGCATAAAGTACCTGCCGATGACCATGAGCACCAACCGCTAAACGGCTGCTTGGGCTTGAGGTTGACATGCTGAAAGGTGGATAAGTAATGCCTTCGTTTGTTTCTTATCTCATTCACACGCTGTTCCCGCCCTCCGTGCGCCTTCCTGACATTTTGCTGATTGACGTCGGGTTAGTCTTCGGCATCATCGGCATTGTGGTCTTTCTTACCAAGACCGGGCGTTGGGGCTCGCTGTGGCGTGATTGGCTGACCACCGTGGACCACAAGAAAATCGCGGTGATGTATCTGATTGCGGCTCTCTTGATGCTCTTTCGAGGCGGCGTCGACGCCTTGATGATTCGGGCTCAGCTCGCCGCTCCCGGGGCCCACTTCATGCCGGCTTCGCAATATGACGAGGTGTTCACCACGCACGGCACCATCATGATTTTCTTCATGGCCATGCCGTTCATCTTCGCCCTCTTCAATGCGGTGGTGCCCTTGATGATTGGGGCGCGCGACGTGGCATTCCCGCGGCTGAACGCTATGAGCTACTGGCTCTTCGCAATGGGAGCGGCGCTCTTCAACGTATCTTTCATTATCGGGGGTTCCCCGAACGCCGGATGGACGGCGTATCCGCCTTATACGGGGCTGGCCTATAACCCCGGACCGGGCGAAAACTATTACTTCCTCGCTCTGTTGATTGCGGGTCTGGGTACGACAATGACCGGCATCAACTTCTTGGTGACCACGATTCGCATGCGCGCGCCAGGAATGACGCTCATGAAAATGCCGATGTTCGTATGGTCGACCATGGTGACCTCGGCGCTCATCTTGTTCGCATTCCCGCCGTTGACCGTAGCCCTGGCGATGAGCCTGTTTGACCGCCTGTTCGGCTCCTCCTTCTTTACGCTGGCCCATGGAGGCATGCCCATGATGTACGTCAACCTCTTCTGGCTGTTCGGTCACCCCGAGGTGTACATTTTGGTCATTCCGCTCTTCGGGGTCTTTTCGGAGGTGGTGGCAACCTACTCCCGCAAGGCGCTGTTTGGTTATCCCCTCATGGTGGTGTCCATCTTGGCGATTATGTTCCTTAGCTACGGAACATGGGTGCACCACTTCTTCACCATGGGTGCGGGACCCGGCGTGAACGCCTTCTTTGGCCTGTCCACAATGCTGATTGCCATTCCCACGGGTGTAAAAATCTTCAACTGGATTTTTACCATGTGGGGCGGACGCATTCAGATGACGACGGCCATGCTGTACCAGTTGGCCTTCATTCCGACCTTTGTGATTGGGGGCGCCACCGGGGTGCTGCTGGCAGTCGTGCCGGCGGACTATCAGTTCCATAATAGCTACTTCCTCATTGCGCACTTTCACAATGTGATTATCGGCGGAACGGTTTTCGGCCTTTTGTCAGCCCTGTACTATTGGTGGCCCAAGATGTTCGGCATGAAGCTGAACGAGCGTCAGGGCCGGTGGGCATTCTGGCTGTTCTTCATCGGATTCTGGGTGACGTTCACACCGCAGTACTTCCTTGGATTGAAGGGTATGACACGGCGCATCTACACCTACCCCGCCGGTTTTGGCTGGCACCAGTTGAATGTCATCTCGACGGTGGGCGCCTTGATTATGGGTGCGGCGTTTGTGGTGCTGGTGTACAACATCGTGTGGAGCCTGCGCTTTGGCGAGCGGGACCTGACCGGGGACCCGTGGGACGGTCGAACCTTGGAATGGGCGTTGCCCTCGCCGGTGCCGGAATACAACTTCGCGCGCATTCCCGTGGTGCATGAGCGTGACGCGTGGTGGGCCATGAAGCAGCGCGGCCAGTCGCTCGCAGGTTCCCTTCGCGCGGAAGACGTGCACGATGTGGAAATGCCGAAGAACACCCCCATTCCCTTCTTGATCGGCGTATCGTTCTTCGTCATGGGATTTGGAATGACGTTTAAGTGGTGGCCTATCGCCATCATTGGTTTCATCGGCGTGATTCTCTGCCTCTTGTTCTCAGGCTTCGACTACGATGATCACCATCACCTCAAGGCCGATGTAATCCGCAATACCGAGGCGTCGTTAGGGAGGTTGCAAGGATGAGCATGCCATTGGCCGAAGAACACGAAGTCCAGCATCTCCCCGTCGAGTTTGCGGACGAAAAGGAAAGCATCAAAATCACCGGGTTCTGGATGTTTCTGGTGACTGACGTCTTGATTTTCGGCAGTCTCTTCTCCACCTATGCGGTATACCGAGGCGCTGTGGCTCAGGGCCCCTCGGCCAATCAGCTTTTCCAGATGGGCCCGGTCATGTTGGAGACGCTGCTGCTGCTGACGAGCAGTTTTACCATCGGGCTTGGCATCTATGCCATGCGCAAGGGGAATGTCAAGGCGCTGATGGGATGGATGCTTGTCACCATTTTGCTGGGGGCTGGCTTCGTCGGGACTGAAATTCACGACTTTGTCAGCTTTGCTGCGATTGGCGCGACATGGCACACCAGCGCCTTCCTCTCAGCTTTCGACATCCTGGTCGGCACGCACGGTGCGCACGTGACCTTCGGGATTTTCTGGGCGGTGACGTTGTTGTTCCAGTTGAAAAAACGGGGCATCACGGCGCAAACCGCGCGCAAGGTGTTTACCTACTCGCTGTACTGGCACTTTCTCGACATTGTCTGGATTTTCATTTACACCTTCGTGTACTTGAACGGAAAAATTGTGTGAGAGAACGGAAGGTGAGACAAGAAGGGCCCCTCCGGGTGGCCATTAAGGGAGGTGACCGATATGTCCGAGCACGGCAACACGGCGCTTACGATTAAAGAGGCGTACGAGCAGGACAATGACAAGGGACTGAAGTTTCTGCGTCCCCACTTTGCCGAAGAGAAATTCCCGGCGGTGCAAATTGCGGGTTACATCGGATCGTTGGTGCTAACCTTCGCAGCGTACTTCTTGGTGATGAACCACGTTCTGCCGCCTGCCGCACTATTGGCGATTATTCTCGCGTTGGCGGTTTTTCAGGCAGGATTGCAGTTGGGTGTGTTCATGCATCTGAAGGAAAGCCGGGGATTGGCCTGGCAGCTTATTCCGCTCTATCTGGTATTTTTGATTGCCCTGGGAATGGTCGGGATGTCCATCTGGATTATGCTGTTCAAATCCGGGGTGTCCTGATTTGCACCTTTGGTCGGGGTCCGCTGTCATCAGCGGGCCCTTTTTGTGTTGCGGGGTAGTCCCGTGCTCACCTCCAGGCCCGCCTTCTCCGGGATTCCATCCGTGCTCGGAGCCTTGGCATATTTCTCAAGAATTGGGCATGCTATCCCTCGACGTTTGAGGAGGAATTCATGCTATGAGGTGGAAATGGTTGGGCGTTGGCTGGGGTTTTGCGGGAGCGCTGGTGGTGGCGATGCCGCACGTGGACGCCGCCGGCGTTTCGGACAGACTCACCATTCGGAACGATTCGGCGGGACCCTATTACACGCCTTCGACATGGACTTGGCCCGCCGGACAGACGGTGAAGTTGACCATTGTGAGCCATGACGACGGAGCATCACCGCTGAAAGATCGCTCTCCCGAGACACGGGTTCTGGGAACGGTGCATCGGCAGGAATGGGTCGACGGAAAGCCCGTGGGCCGTGTGGCAGGTGGACGCATCTCCCACACTTTGACGATTCCCGGATTGCGGGTCAACCTCCCCATCCCAGCGGCTCGCACGGGAGGAACCGTTACGGTCGTCGCCTGGGTGCGCGTGTCGCACCCAGGGACGTACGCATGGTATTGTGAGGCGCCCTGCGGGACCGGAGCACGTGGAGACGGCGGGCCCATGGCCACCCCTGGGTTGATGCAGGGAGTCCTGCATGTGGCAGAGAATTAGCCTTCCTGGATGATCAACTGGTAATGACTCTGACCATGCTCAATGGGATGGGTGGTCAAGAGTTCGTGCACCTCGCTCAGGGGGACTTCATACCCAGCCAAAAACTGCGTTCCATCGCCGCTCATAAGACTGAGATGCAGCACCACCCCTTCAAAGAGGTCGTGCTTGATAATCCAGTCCAGGCGGGTGGCGTCATCGATGGGAAATGTACCGGAGTCAAATATGTCGCTCTGCCGCGTATCGGGCTCCTTGATGAAGGCCTCGAGCGCGCGAATGCGGTCGGGTGAAAAAGTCAGGGTCTTATGCCACTCCATTGCGTTGCACCTCCAAAATTAGCCTCATGGCTTGCGAGAGGGCCGGCTTGGCTTGGGACCGCAAGGCTGCAGACATCTGCAGCCTCGCCGTCCGGATTAATGCAAGCCAAGGGATGTCTTCAATCGATGCCGGTCGAATCCTACCGAAATTTGGCCGTTCATTTGGATCACAGGGATGCCGCGTCCGTGTCCCTTGCGCAGTGTCCGCATAATCTCCACATTGGCCTCATCGGTCAGGGTATGGTCCCGATAGGCGAAGCCGTTGTACGAAAGAAACTCTTTCGTGCCGTTGCAGACACTTCAGGGCGGGGCGGTGTACAAGTCAATGCTGGGAAGCCAAATGCGCTCGCCAAATCCCACGGTGAGCGTCTCATGGAGCATGGGAACTTGCAGGCGATACAGCACGAAGTAGGCACCGTGGCCGGAATCCGGAATCCATTGGCGGCGCAGATCTTCGGTATTCCCAATGGGGCTGTCGATATCCCAAACGGTGACCTCATCATAGGTTTGGTGGTCGAAGACTGTCACCGCATCGGTGCTGGCCGGCGTGAGGGGGGCTGGAACGCGCACGCGATAGCTGAATGTGATCCGCCCGGCGGCGTAAAGTTGCCGCAGCTCTTCAGCGGTCTCGTCTGACTTAGCAACCAGTACCAATCCACGATCTTCTGGTGCGAGCACGTGGATAACGCCGGGAGTATGGCTGGTCTCCATCTCGGCGAGCCATCGGTTGGACTGAAATAGTCCATTGACCAACGAATTGGTGCCCTTGGCATCGGCCGGATGCACGGGGAGTCCGACGGGTTTGTCTGCGACAACCACCGTAGGGCCCTCATACCATAACTCCAAGGCCATTGGGCTCACGGCAATCAGCGGTGTTTTATCCGTTTGGCTCAACTCCTTCGCCATGCGTCGGGTTAAAGGCCACCGGCGCGGTTTCTCATACGCTCTCTATTGTGCGCGTCCAATCCCGTCCTATCAAGACCTCTGCCATTGGGGAGTCCTCATGGTCCGTTCGCCGCGGTTTTCTGACTATTCGCCGGAAGATTCCGCCCGCAGCATGCACGACTCCCGTATCATGGGCGTGAACAACTTCACAATCGGGCGATCCCTTGCCCGATGAGTTGCAGCAGGAGGAGGGATGGCGGTGTCGATCACCGTAGTGGGCCCGATTGAGCCCCAATATGAGCCGCTCTTCACCCCAGCGGCACTGGCGTTTCTCGAAACCTTGCACCGGCGGTTCAACCAGAAGCGCCGTGACCTGCTTCAGCGGCGCCAAGATATCCAGCAGCAGTTGGATCGCGGATTGGCGCTCGACTTCTTGCCGGAGACCGAAGAAATTCGGCATGGTGCGTGGCAAGTCGATCCAATTCCCCCCGATTTATTGGACCGCCGCGTGGAAATTACCGGTCCGACCGATCCGAAAATGGTCATCAACGCGCTGAATTCTGGTGCGCGGGTATTTATGGCGGACTTCGAAGACGCCTTGAGCCCGTCGTGGAACAACCTGCTTGAGGGCCAAACAACACTCTCCCAAGCCGTTAAGGGGACGTTGGAGCATCAGGCGCCGAACGGCAAGCGCTACCGGTTGAAGGAGCGCCGGGCCGTGTTGGTGGTTCGTCCCCGCGGTTGGCATCTCGATGAAGTCCACGTGCGTGTGGATGGGGAGCCCATGGCGGGAGCTCTCTTTGATTTTGGCTTGTACGTCTTTCACAATTCCCGCGAGTTGCTGGCCCGCAATACCGCCCCATACTTCTATCTGCCAAAATTGGAGAGTTATGCCGAAGCGGCGCTGTGGAACGCCGTCTTTGACGCGGCCGAAGAGCAGCTGTCCATGTCCAACGGCACGATCAAGGCGACCGTGTTGATTGAGACCATCATGGCGGCGCTGCAGATGGAAGAGATTCTCTATGTGCTGCGGCGTCATGTTGTGGGGCTCAATGCGGGCCGCTGGGACTACTTGTTCAGTGTGATCAAGAAGTTCCGGGCCCATTCCAACGCCATACTTCCGGACCGAAACCAAATTACCATGACTGTGCCGTTCATGCGTGCCTACACCAATCTTCTCGTCAATACTTGCCACCGACGGGGGGCCCACGCGATCGGCGGCATGGCAGCCTTCATCCCCAGCCGTCGCGATCCCGACGTGAACCGCGAAGCGCTGGCCCGGGTGCAAGAGGACAAGGAGCGCGAGGCCCGCGACGGTTTTGACGGCACTTGGGTAGCGCACCCCGATTTGGTGCCGGTCGCTCAAGCCGCTTTCGACGCCGTGCTGGGAACCGCTCTTCATCAGCAGAAGAACCGCCGGGACGATGTTCGGGTCACCGCGGCGGATTTGCTGACGTTTGCTGTGCCCAACGGCACCGTCACGGAGGCAGGGATTAAGAACAACTTGGCGGTTTCGGTGCAGTACCTGGCGGAATGGCTCAATGGGCACGGCGCCGTGGGCCTGTACCACCTGATGGAAGACGCTGCGACCGCGGAAATCGCGCGTGCCCAGCTGTATCAATGGCAGCGCCATCGTGTGGACTTGGCTGATGGGACGGCCATCAGCCCGGAGCGGCTCGATCAGTGGCTCGCCGACGTGGTCTCGACGCTGCCGCCGCATCCCTTCTTGGAGGAGGCTCAAGGGCTGGTGCGGCAATGTGCCTTGGAGGAGCCTTTCGTCGACTTCATCACCATCCCCGCATACGGGAAGCTGGTTGCTGATTCCCAAGTTCTCAACTCTCATGCACTGGAGGAATGATCATGTCCACGATGTCATTGACACAAGATTGGCAGACCAACCCGCGCTGGCGCGGTATTGTGCGTCCATACAGCGAAGAGGATGTCCTGCGGCTGCGCGGGTCTGTGCTCATTGAGCATACCTTGGCGCGTCGCGGCGCTGAGCGGCTCTACGACCTTTTGGGTTCACGCCCCTATATTCGGACACTAGGCGCCATCACTGGGAATCAGGCGGTGCAAGAGGTGAAGGCAGGCCTCGAAGCCATCTATTTAAGTGGATGGCAGGTGGCGGCCGATGGAAACCTCTCATTGGAAACCTATCCGGATCAGTCGCTCTATCCGGCCAACAGCGTGCCGCAAATGGTCCGCCGCATCAACCGCGCGCTTATGCGGGCTGACCAGGTGGAACGTGTCGAAGGACTTGAATCCGGCATTGACTGGTTCGTGCCGATTGTTGCCGACGCCGAAGCGGGGTTTGGCGGACCCTTGAATGTCTTTGAACTGGTCAAGGCGCTCATTGAGGCAGGCGCTGCGGGCATTCACCTTGAGGACCAATTGTCGTCGGAAAAGAAGTGCGGGCATATGGGTGGCAAGGTCCTCATTCCCACCCAGCAAGCCGTGCGTCACTTGATTGCCGCGCGGCTAGCGATGGATGTGTTGGGTGTGCCGACCCTCCTCATTGCCCGTACGGACGCCAATGGCGCGCAACTGCTGACATCGGACGTCGATCCGGCCGACCACCGCTTTCTCACGGGTGAGCGAACCACGGAAGGGTTCTTCGAAACAACGGCAGGACTGGATTCGGCCATTCAGCGCGGCTTGGCGTATGCTCCCCATGCGGATCTTATCTGGTGTGAAACGTCGGAGCCCGACCTGGATGAGGCACGTGCTTTTGCCGAGGCTATCCACGCGGAGTATCCGGGCAAATGGCTGGCATACAACTGCTCACCCTCGTTCAACTGGAAGCGGAAGCTCAACGATCGGGAATTGGAGCGCTTTCAAGATGAATTGGGCGCGATGGGATATAAGTTTCAGTTCATTACCTTGGCAGGATTCCACGCGCTTAACTGGTCCATGTTTCACTTGGCTCAGCAGTATCAAAAGAACGGCATGGCTGCCTACGCGGAGCTTCAAGAGGCCGAGTTCGCCGGAGAGAAGGCGGGCTACACGGCCGTCCGGCATCAGCGCGAGGTGGGTGCCGGCTACTTTGATGAGGTGATGATGACCATTACCGCTGGTCAATCCTCGACGACTGCACTCACCGGCTCCACGGAAGAGGCGCAATTTTCACCGGCTGTCGCTGACATCTGATGACATCCCGGCTGTTGTCGGGGAAGGGGGAGCAAAGATGGTAGGCTGCTTGAATTGCGATACGACGTTGGCCGATGAGCGACCGATGTATGACGCCTATGCGTGCCTAAGCTGCCGGATGATTTGGTGTCCTCGGTGCACCGAGGGCTCGGGCGCCTGCCCCACGTGCCAAGGGACGCAGGTAATTGCGGTCACCTTGACCGACGATGCCTACCTCTAGGCCGCGTGATGGTGAAGCAACTCGCGACCCCAGCGCTCGTATTGGTGGAAACCCGTAGCAAAAGAATGTGCGATGAGGTGGCCGATGAGGCCGATAACCAGTGTGAGAGACTGCCAACTGGCGCTATGAAGCGGGATGCGCGACACCACAAGGCCTGCCGCCGCAAGGATGGCCAGCACCCATAACAAGCGCCGCATCAGCCGGAAGAAGAATAAACTGACTGCAAACGCGATGCTGAGCGTGAACAGCAGCATTCGGACCAGCCTCCCTCCTGTTGCCTTCCCATGTTAGGGATGTGGCGGGAGGGAGGCAACATTTAACTTGGTTTTTCGGGGTAATAACTGCGGAGCTCCACCTGATGTCCATCCGGGTCGCGGATATAAAGACTCTGGCCCATGCCCCTGGCGCCGAAGCGTATCGTTGGCTCTTCTGGGCGAAAGCCGGCCCGCTCTAGTTGGGCTGCCACCTCGGCGATGCTGTCATGGAATGCCAGGCAGAAGTGAGGAGGGCCTGGTTTCGGATCGCGGGATGGGAACAGGTCGATCAGGCTTGGGCCAGCCCGCAGCGACACGAAAGGTGCCTTTCCCTCACGAAATTCCTCAAGACGCTCTGGCTTTAGGCCGAGCAGATCCACATAGAAGGTGAGACTTCGCTCCACGTCTCTTACCTCCAGCACGACATGGTCGAGGAATTCCGGCCTCATTGCGGCAACAGCCCCTTGCGGGACCATTTGTCTTGGTACATTGCTTGCTCCGCATGCTGCGTCAGCTCCCAGAGCGGCATGCCCGGCTGGTAAGCGGCCCCTCCCAAGCTGAGACTCAACGACAA
Organism: Bacillota bacterium; assembly: GCA_021820485.1. Classification (GTDB taxonomy): domain Bacteria; phylum Bacillota; class Sulfobacillia; order Sulfobacillales; family Sulfobacillaceae; genus Sulfobacillus_B. The sequence continues at coordinate 36,345 of JAKADO010000013.1, read as the reverse complement.
GGCATCCCGCTCAAAACGCATCCGCGCCGCCACCTCCTCCATAGGGCGTGCGCCGCGGCGGACCAGTACGACGAACTCGTCGCCGTGCAATCGAAACACGCGGCCATACCGGCCAAGGATTCGACTGACCATTTCCTGCAAGGTGTGCGCGGTCGCTTGGATGAGCCGGTCGCCAGCGGCGTGGCCTTCCCGATCATTCACGTTCTTGAGATTGTCCATGTCGAGGAAGAGCAGCCCCATAAGGCTGTCCGATTGGGCCAATTGAGCCATTTCATCACGGAAGAAAGGTCCATTGAAGCAGGCTGTCAACGTATCGCGGCGCCGGTCCAAGGCTTGCTCCACCAACAAGGACGCAATCGCCAGAAAAGGTGTGAGCAGTGCAGCCGTATCTTCGGTGGGAAGCAGGTCGTCTCCGGGCTCGTCAGCAGTGACGTTGCCCAGCGGCGTGCCGTCCGAAGCGAGCAGCGGCGCATAGAGCATATCATCGGGATGCCAGTATCCCGGACCCTTCCAGTCGACTTGGGAGGTTAAGAGATAGGCGTCCGGATCGAGGAAAATGTCACGAATGTGATCGTGGTGCACAAAGTATAGGTTTCCGAGGTCTACCCCGAGCTCGCGGATGCGGTCGTATTCGCGCGGCCCCAAGGTGTCATGGGTTGCAAGCCACTCGATGTCCTCCGGGGTTAGCCCTGCGAATCCAAACAGCTTCTCTCCATATTGGTCAGCATATAGTTGCACCGCCACACGTCGAAAGAGTCCAGACTCGACGACGGCGTCCGCGATCGCGGTGAGTTTTTCTTGAAGATTAGGTTTTTGAATGACTTCACGGCTTCGGTGCAGGAACACCCGAAGCGCGGCTTCCGGATGCGGGGCCAAGAGCACCTCCATAGCGTATTCATAACCGACAGAACACTAGGAAAGAATTCGTTCATTCACGGGAATATTCCTGCTTTTGTGGCGGGGTTTTTATATACGCATGAAATTATCCTTGATATGAAGGATGTTGGCCAATCCGAAAGGCCATCGCACGAAAGGTCGACCTAGAAAACCATGTGGACAATGAGGTCGGGGAGCAAGCCTGATGCTTCCACGCGTTGGACCAGTTCCGGAGTGATGAGGTCTCCCGAGCGCGCCACGACGTTTTGGCGGGAGTCCTTGATATCTTGTCCTACCCGCTTTCCATAGAGAAATGTGCGGACATCGAGCCCGCCCGACTCGCCGGCGTCGGCCACTGATCCAACAGGGGTTCCCTCCCGATCCTCCGGAGAGAGGAGTGGTTGGGGCACTATCGGCGGTTGGGGAACTGGCGTCAACCCCGCGTCGCTCCAGCTCGGCGAGGGGAGTCCGGGTTCCCGGGCTGTATCCATCCCCGGCAGTGGCTCGAGGTCAAACACTCCGGCCGACAGGGGGCGATCCGGTCGCGGCGGCAGGCGAGGCGGCGTTGCTTCGTGAATCCCCGGCAAGCCCAGACCGCTCTCTGTCGGGTGGGCCTCGATGGCCGCATCCTCATGCCAGGACGGCAGATTGAGTTCAAGTCCAGCCGATGCGGAGGTGCTGTGGCGAGCTGAAAGGCCGGTCCCGAGACTGGCGTCTGGCGCGGCGAGTGTGTCGTTGTCAGCATCGGGCGGAGTCGCCGACGTAGGGTCCGTGTCCAACTCCGTGGACACGTTCTCCCAGGAAGTTTCCGTCACCAGCTCGAGGGGTGTGGGGATGGGGTCTGCGTGGAGCGGCTCTTCCTCCGATGACCGTACGTTGCCCGTCGGCGAGTTGTTCGGTTCCTCGGTGCCGGTGATGGCATCGAGGGGTGGAGTTACCCCCCGTTCGGTGAGGTCGGCTTCGGCGTCTGGCGTTGAGTCAGGCGCGTGTCCAGCGAACTCATTGGGCATGGGTTCGCGTTCGGCGGGATCGCGCCTCTCCCCACCGCGAGACTCATCCACGGGGAGGGAGGCCTCCATCGCGGTGTCTGGGCGACGACCCTGATCCGTGGTTGCTCCCGAGGGCTGGCCTTGCATTGCCCGATTATACGTCTGGACTATCATCTCCAGTGATACGGGTTGGAAATGCTGGCGAACCATAATGTTCTGGGACCGCATCACTTGGACATCCTCGGCGACGATGGCGCCGACGGTGGGCACCACGTGCGCGACAATGGCGGGCTGCACGGTGGAGATGAGCACGGCCGCAACGGGTCCTAGGGGATCGCCCTGACGAGTGGTGGCTTGAACACGATCCGTCGGGAGCTCGAAACAGGCGAGGAGGCCCGAAGCCATAAGTTCAGGAGCGGGGGCGACAAAAGCCGAGCCCAGCACCGCGGCGGCAAACTCGTTGAAGACAGTCTCGGCCGTTTTTGGCGATAGGTGTTGGTCCGCCAGAGTTTGAGCCTCTTGCAGCACACGGGTGAGGTGTTCCGACAACTGCCAGAGCACCTGCTCGGCATGCTGGATTTCGGCATCAGCACGCTCGCGATCACGCGCGATAAGGTCGCTTCGAGAGTGAAACTCGGCCTCCATGCGTTCAATCTCCAGCCGTACACCTTCAGCGGCATAGCGCGAGGTAACCTTTTCGCGCTCAATCTGTTGCCGCAGCCGGTCGCACTCAGTTTGAAAGTGGGCAGCCAAGTCTTCCAAGGTTTTGCGACGTTCGTTGTTGCGCGTGACATCGACAGCCAGCCGCTGCATTTGCTTGCTCCAGGGACGCGTGCGGCTCTCCTCAACGGTCAGCAGGTGCCGGATGTGCCGCTCAACGGTGCGAATTCGATAACCAAACAATGAGCGCGGCAGGTCACCGTCGGCGTCATTCAGCAATGGCGAGAGGTCGTCCATTTACAAAATCTCCCGGGCTGAGCGGTTGGAATCCGACTCTCTCGGGGCTGGCGGGTGTAAGGGGGAGGACTGGAGATCGGCGCCGTGGGAGAGCGTCTCGGCAATTTCTTCAATGACGGCCCGGACCTTCATGGGAACGGTTTGGAGCATTTCGCGCAGAACTTGGTTGTGCGCGCGCTTGGACTCTACCCCGGCCCAGAGAGTCGTCTCGCGCGCTGCAATGTCTTCTTGGGCTTCGCCCACGGATTCCTCGGAACGGCTGGATAAAGCGCTCAATTCGCCAGACAACCGGAAGTAGTCCCTTTGAAGCGACTGCAGGACGCGCTCGGCGGATGCCATGGCGTCTTCGGATTGCGCCAACGCAACTTTCAGTTCGTTCAGTTGGCGGTCGCGTTCGGCTTGGCGCAGCACCATGCGGGACTCCAATGCCTCAATGTAACGGTTAGCATCGGGGATGCGGTATCCCCATAACGCGCGACGCAATGTTCTTTGCATAGGAGTCCCTCCTTTCGATTTCGGTTGGATCAGTTTGCGAACAATTCTTTAACTACATATTACTGGTCGCCCTGGTAAAGCACAATGTTCAGGGCTTACACGGTCCTCGCGCGCGATCGGTGAACCGCTTCAATCAGCCGGGATTTCAGCAAATGGCGCTGGGCGGCTTCGCGTTGGTTGAGGGAGAGTTCGATTGCCGCCATTTCCACCAGCAAGGGTGCCGCGGCGGGATGATCGGTCAGCAGTGACAGCGCTTTCTGGTATGCCTGGAGCGCCTCTTGGGGGTGACCCAGGCGACTCAGGGCCAATCCTTGGGTGACTGCCAACAAGGCGTTGTCAGAGGCACGGACGGCCACTTCCGGGGCACGGTGATCGCGCCAGCGCCGGTACAGTGTCAAGAAGGCGGACATGGTCTTCGAAATTTCGAAATATTGGAGGGCTCGTTCATGGGCCGCTTCCCCTAATCGCCTCCTGAGGGCGGCATCTTGCGCGAGGAGCGCAAGGCCCAGCGCCAGCTGGGAAGGGTCTCGCGAGGGGACCAGGATGCCAGTGTCGCCCAACGCTTCGCGGGTGCCTCCGACATCCGTGGCGACCATGGGAACGCCAGACATCATGGATTCCAGGACAGAATAGGGGAACGCTTCGGTCAGGCTGGACTGCACTGCAAGATCCGCGGAGCGGTAGGCCGCGCTGATGTCCGATTGGTGTCCCAGAAATTCTACCACGTCGTCGAGCCCGAGTTCGCGGCGGAGCGCCAGGATCTCCTGGTAATATGGCGGAACCGAGACAGACCCTAATACCTGCACGTGAACCCGAATGCCGAAGGACTGCACAATATGAACAGCCCTCAGGAGCGTATCCAAATCCTTGTTGGGATCGATCCGCGCCACCGAGAGAATGCGGATGGAAGCGCCGCCTTCCTCGTCCGGTGGTTTCATGTCGGAGGGGTGGAACGTGTCGGAACTGACCCCGTTGTAAATGACTCGAATTTTTTCGTTGCGGGCACCCAAGACCCGTTCCCACCGTCCATTGAATCCGCAGACGGGCGCTAATTCGTCGGCAAAATGAAGGTTTTCCTTGGAGATGGCTTTCACCAGACTTAACAGAAAACGTTTGGAAAACGGCGTCATATTACTACGGCCGATGGCGAGATATTGCTCGCGGAGATAGACGCCGTGCTCGGTCAGTATATAGGGCGTGCCATATTCCTGCTTCGATACAATGCCGACCATTCCGCAGAAGGCAGCCGCCGAGGAGTGCACCATGTCCACGGTGGGAATGGCGGTATTCAGTACCGTAAGAAAGTGATAGATCCAACCCAACCCCTGAACGGCTTCAAAAATGGTGGGCTCCGTCCAGAAATCTCGGCGTGCCGCTCCGAGGACCCATGTCTTGTAGACTTCCCAGACGTCCTGGCTCTTGAAGGTGGTCTGATAATCATAGGTGCGAAAGTACCGATACATGCGAGCCAGGGCCTCGCCAATCTGACCGGGCTCGTCGCTGGCGACGCCGCGCAAAAATTGCTCGAAGGCCGGGAGAAAAAGGTCGCGAATTTCACCTGGTCCAGTGCGTTGCTTTTGGAGGAAAATCTCCGAGTACGCCAGTTCATCCCGATGTTCGGAGGGGTCTTGCATGCCCCACAGGGGCACGGCAACAATGCGCTTGACGTTGGCCGGCATCTCAAATTGCGTGGCGACGTACGGGTTCATGGCAATGGCGAACACCACAAAATCGACCTCGGGCAGGCGATGAACCAACGCATCGCACCAGGTGCTGACCCCCCCTTGGTGAAAGGGATAGGTTCCTTCGGTTGCCAACAACACCTGTGGACGGGCCAATGGTCTTCCTCCTCAAAACACGGCGGGGCTTCCCCAGGGCTAAAGCGAGTTCCTATTTCCTTAACAGTAGCAATCAGTTTATGATAAATAGGGAGATTTGTCTATTATTGGAGAATCGTGGGGGGCCGTCGTTCAGTGGGAATAACGGGAGACAATGCGCTGCGCGACGTAACCTGGGATCGGATCCGCACGCAGGTGCAAGAGGCTAATTCCGACTTGCAAGATCCATTGGATGTTGCCGCCGTACTGGAGTCTCTTGGCTGGACGGATCGTCGAATCGAGGACACCTTCGGTTTTGCTGACGTGTTTCAAGCGGCAGACGAACTCTTTACCGACATTCGCCGGGAATTAACCCAAGCGCCGCTGCCGATTAAAATTACCGTGACCCGCAAGGCCCTCATTTTTTCTGTTGTCCGGGATCTCGGCCATGGACTCACCTTCACGCTTCCGATGATTGTGTCTGTCGCTGCCATGATTACCCTCCATATTTCGTTTGCATCCTATCAGTACTTTTCAGTGGCGAACGCGACCGCCATCGCATTGGCTACCTTTCTTAGCTTTTTGACCACCGGTGGGTTCACACAAGCGATGACCAACATGTACTATGTCCTGACGGGCATGCAAAAAGTGCAAGAGATAGAGGCCACGGTATTTCTCGTGATGCGATGGTCACTGGTGGTGACGGTGGTTTTCGCGGCGGTGGTCATTGCCGGGGACTTTGTGTTTCCGATTATGCCGGAAAGCCTTGTGTTGCTGATGATATTGTACATGGTGCTGCTCTCGATGCTGTGGCTGTCCTTTACCGGTCTCTATATCCTCCGGCGCGAATACTTTTTGACGATTATCACGGTGTTCTCGATATTGGTGGCCTATGTGCTGCACGCGCGGGGCATGCCCGTGCAATGGGCGCAGACGGTAGCCATCTCGTTGGCCTCCCTGCTGGGGATTGCCACGTCGTTGCTGTTGTTTCGCCGACGCACGCGTGGATTCCAAGCATTGCGCGGAGCGTTCAAGACCCGCTTGGCGCAATTGGCGCATGGCGCCAGTCCCTATTTCCTCTACGGCGTGCTCTACTTTGTGTACATTTATGTCGATCGCCTGGTGGCATGGTCGGCCCAGACCACGTACCTACCCTACAACATTTGGTTTCGTGGCCAATACGAACTGGGGATGGACTGGTCGCTGGTGGCCCTGTTTTTGCCGCTTAGCGTGGCGGAAGTGCTTATCTCCGCAGTGATGCGGAGGATTGAGAATCTCGAACATCGCCTTTCCATCAACCGGGAGGACGAACTGCTCTCATCCCTCAGGCGCACCTATTTCTCCATGCTGTCCATCTTTGTGGGGGTCTCCATCGTCGGTGTGCTCTTAACCCATGCCAGTATCGGACTTCTCGCCCCGTTGCGCCTTTTCCGCAGCAGTGTGCCCGTTCGCGGCGTCGAACCCTTCGTATTTGACTGGTCGAGTTGGGCCTACGTTCTTTTCTCCGTAGGGCTGTTCAACATCCTCCTGCTCTTTACCTTGTCCCACCCACGGCCCGCTCTTAAGGTACTGATTTACGGCATTGTCTCCGATTTGGTGCTCGGTGTCTCGGCTACCCAGGTCTTGAATGGCTATCAATACGCGGTGCTGGGGCTTGTGGCGAGCGCAACGTTTTTGGCAGTCTATAGCAGCCGCACGGTGCTTTCTGTGCTGCCGCAGTTGGACTATTTCCTCTACAGGTTGACATAATGGCTCTACCCTTCGGATTGACAGGGCTGACGCTTGCGGAAATCGACGTGGGGATTCTCGTCCTGTTTGTTGTGCTTCCCCGCCTAATCCTGCCGCCCCTCGACCTGGACGCGGCAGACCAAGGCGTGGCCCGCGCCGCGTTCATGATGGTGCTGTTGATGGTGCTGGGGTACGTATTGGCCGTGCTCAAGATATTTCATTTGGCCGTGATTCTCGCTGCGCTGTGGGGCCTTCGGTGGTACTTCTTCCGCCGCCGCCGACCCTTGGAATCCGGGGTTCCTTGGATTGTGGCAGACCTCTTGGATGGGTTGGAGCGTCTTTGGGCACTCGTGTCGCGGCGTGGCACGGCGCCGCCTCGTTCACTATCTCACCTTTCGTGGGTGCACCTGGGTGTGCTGCTCACCCTGGGCGTTGCTGCATGGATCCGGTTTCGTTTCAACATCGTGCATGCGGCGCTGCCCTTTTCGGACGCGTATGAAACGTTTTTGTGGATGAAAGGCATTGAGCGCAGCGTTCTGTTTCCTAATGGCTTGTATCCGATGGGCGAATATCTCATCATGGCCATCTTGCATCGCTTGACCTGGGCAAGCGCCATTCCCTTTGACAAGCTGTTTGGCTCCACGGTGGGCCTTTCCATGGTGGCGTCGGTCATGTGGACCACCTACCGCTTCACGGGTCGGCGGGTCGCCGCGATTGCAGCAGGATTGCTGTATGGGGTCTTTGGGCAGTTTCTCCCTTACACGGAGGCGCGGCAAATCGCGACGGAAGCCCAGGAGTTTGGCAATATGATGGTGTTGCCGACCTTGTGGTTTGTGTACCAAGCGTGGACGACAAGGCGGCTTGCATACGTGCTCACATCGGGGGCTTTGTTGGCTGCCGTGGGATTGGTGCACCCCATCGCCTTATTGAACGCGGTGATTGCCAGTCTGGCCGCCACAGTGGCCGCTGTGGTGACGCAGCCACCGTCTCGAGAGGTCTTCCGTGCTTTTGCTCGCGTGGTTCCCGTGGCAGCGGTTGTGACAATGGCGCCCATGGGCATCGGACTGATGCTGGGCATTCCCTTTTTGGCCACCACGCTCCCCTTCTTGACGGCTTCATCCGGCGCTTCCTCCTCTGCGGCGTTGTTTGGGCTGAGCGAGTGGCTGGGGCTCGGCTCTGCAGCGGCGTTTTGGCTTGCTCACCGGGTTCGTGCCGACTCAAAAGCGATGGGAGCCGCGCTCGCCTCAGCGCTCTTGCTACTGGGATCGGTGGGCGTCGAGGCATTGCCACTAATTGGGATACGCTCCCTAGCCCTCTCCGTGAGGAGCGGTGAGCTGGTGGCCTTGGCATTGGCCTTGGCGGCAGGCCTCCTTGTGGCTGCGGTACAGGATTTTTTGGGCATTGCGCACCTGTCGCCGCGATGGCAGTCGAGAGCTCCCCTGGCTCTCTTGGGAGTCGCGGCAGCATGGATTTGGTCGGCCACCCCCCCTGTGCCGTTATCCACCTACACCATGGATCCGGATGTGACGGTAGCCGTGTACGAGCGCATCATCCAGCAGTTCCCGGCGGAAAGCTGGTTGACCGTATCCGCAGGCGACTACGCGCTGGCGGCGAACCAGGGCTATCAGATGGATCCGACAGTTTTCGCTGCCCATGTTTCACCCAGGACGCGCTGGCCTGAGTATCAATACAACGCACGCTTCAAAGCGCCCATTTACCAGCATCGGTTGTTTCTCTTCGTCCCGCGCCGGGTTTCCTTGATGGAGGGAGGGCTTTTTCCCGCACAACAGGCGGCCGACCGACGGCAGCTCGCTCTCATAACGCATTGGATTCAGGCCTGGCGGATTCGCTATGGCCCCTTGCCAGTGTATTACCACAATCAACAACTGACGGTTTACGAGCTGGTCAACCCGAAAGGAGGAGAAGAGTAGTGTCGCTGTGGGCATCCGCGGTGGGAGAGATTCATGTGCTGTTGGCGGCACTGGTGCTGTTCGGCATTATTCCGGCATGGGCATTGGCGGGAACCCGGCGCCTAGGGGGGAGCGCCTCTTCGACTCTCGCCGCTGGATTGGCCTTTTGGATCGTGGTGGTCACGGCGCTCGCCTACGTGGCCGCTGTCCGGTACGCCGTGCTGTTTATGGTGGTTGCAGTGGCACTGGTGTTTTCTATGCGGCGGCGTCTCCGTGAACGATCATCGGAGACCAGGCGGGAGGAGTCAATTCGGCTCTGGGACTCTTTTGAGCGTCCGCTGGAGGCCATGGGGGACCAAGTGCGCCGCATGCGGCGGTCCCTGGCGGACGGGGTCCTTCGTCTTCGTCAGGAATACGGATGGATTGGCCTGTTGCTGATGCTGGTTTCCTTGGCGTGGGCGCTGGGCTATGGTTCCTGGCCATGGCTTCATCAGGCGGATCCCGGTACGCCACAGGGCTACACCAATCTGCTTCGCATCGCCAACTTGAGCGCCAACACCGGGGTATATTCCAGCGGCACGGCGCCGCCAGGATTAGCAGCCCTCGGCGGGGCACTGTCGACCGCGTTCTTTCTCCCGCCCTTGGACGTGTTGCGATTTCTCTACCCATTGGCGGATCTCTTTACCGTCATGGCCATCGGGGCCTTGGCCCGTCAACTGACGCGCTCCGGCCCGGTCACAGCTCTTGTAATGTTTCTGGCGAGTCTGTCGTCGCTTGCGCATCTGGGATTTCCCGTCAATTTCGAAAGCCCGCTCGCCATGCGTTGGGCCCTCATCCTCGTGTTTCTGGCATGGGCCGAGGCCATGGCATGGGTCGACGATCCAAAGCCTTGGCACGCCCTGCTGTCGGGGGTGTCCCTGCTGGGAGCTTCGTTGCTGAGCCCTCCCGAGGCGGCCGTGGGATGGGCGGTGACGGGCGTCATGACTGTTCGCGCGGGATGGAAGGTCGTGGGATGGGGAGGACTGGCGGTGCTTCTCGGGTGCTTGCCCCTATTGGGTGGCCTCGCTGCCGGATTCCCGTGGAGCCCGGAAGGTTGGCTGGAGGTGCCGTTTCCCCTCCTGGCGCCGGTATGGCGGAACCTAGGCGATTCCGCCTATTGGGTGGTCTGGATCGGCTTGGCATTGGCCATCATTAATACGCTTCGCCCCGTCACGCCTTTGCGCCGCCATCTCTCGTGGGCCGTGGGTGGTTTGGCGCTGGCTGCTCTGGCGCTGGGATGGAATGCGACGGTTGCATCCATGATTCTTTGGAGCGACATTCTCGGATTATTGGTTCTCATCTTAGGGCTTGACTTGTTGCTGGTGCCAGCGGTGGAACGGCTTCAATACCAGCGCGGTGTCAGCATCGTGCTGATCGGGGTTGCCGTGGCGGGAGCATTGCTTCCAGCCGGCACCGTGACGCTGGCTCGATTTGAACCCAGCTTGGCAGGCCGGGTGACGCTGCATATTGAAGAGGCGCTTCCTCCCTACCAATGGACCATCGTGTCCCCGGTCCAGCAATATAGCGAGGTCTTAAGCCGCGGGTGGCATGATGAGCTGGCCAGTTTCGTCACAACCTATTCCATTCAGGAGGCGGAGAATCCGCATTTCACGCTGAAGCACGACGCGCGGTTTCCGATCTTGACACCCGACGTCTTCCTGTTCGTGGAGCCGCATTTGTTCCCCACTGGCCAAGCGGTTTCAAAAAGGGATTTGACCCTTCCCGTGGCGGGAGGTGCGGGAGCCTACGCCGGCGCTTCCTTTCGAGCCGTGGAAGCGCGAGCCTATTATTGGGCGTTGGCCTACCACCGCGCCCATCCCAAGACCAGCCAATTCTATGTTCAGGGCAGGGACCTGATGGTATTATGGATTCGACAATAATGGAGCCACGAATTGACACCCTTCGCAAGCCCATGAAAGCCGTTGACTAATCCCTCGCAATTACGCCACAGACTTAAGGAGGAGTCATGGGACTTCTGAATCGCAAGCCAGCAACCGTTTCTCCATCGGGCGGGGTTGGAGCGGTGTTGGGCGCATTGAAGCCTCCTTATCCGCTGAAGGACTTCCTGCTGACGGTCTTAAACCAGTTGTCGGAGTGGATTCCGGCGGAAGGATACTATGCATACGTGGCGGACCCGGATGATGGTCAACTGTCATTGCGGGTGACACGGGCTGCGACCGGGATTGCGACGGTGGGACCGAACTATGCCGGTCTGGTCTTGGGATCCGGGATTCGTACGGTTCCCCTCAACATGGCTCCCTTGGTGGATCCAGCGGCTTTCCACATGGCCTCGGACGGCATGCTGGAGATTGGTCTTGGACCTAACGCGGTGCTCCGGATTGCCGTCGAGGCGAGGTTCCGTCTCGCCGAGACCGAACGGAATCGGATTCAGCAATGGATTCACCAGATCCTGCCGTTATTCGACCTTGTGTCCTTGGCAGATGGCCGGTTGGACCCGCCGGCGCGGCGCGCGCCCGAAGTCCGCCGCTCCCGGCAAGACTTGCTGCTGCAAATTCCCCACCTGATGGGGCTACTGTCCGAATTGGGGACCAGTGTGCTTAAAAGCACCGACGGATACCTGGCGGTTTGGGATGATGCGCTTCATACCGAATTTCTCTGGGATCTTGGGCTGGGACTGAAAATCGCGGAGCGGCTGAGGCCGACAGAACTGTATCGCGGAGCACGCCCGCATCGCTTTGCGGTATGGGACCCCGCACGCCTGCCTGAATCGCTGAAGGCCATGGGATTTCACTCCTTGGTGGCGATTCCTTTGAACGCGGACGACGGGACGGCTGGCGTGCTGTGTTTTGCCACCACCGAGGCTGTACAAGCCGCGCGGTCGTTGGCGGACTCCCTTCGCTATTTGGCCGAGAGCTTGGAGAACTCGTTGAAAAGTCGGGGCTCCGCGCACACCATGGCCCAAAACTACCTCGACGCGTTGTTGACCTCGACCACCTTATTGGATGATGCCGATCCCTACAACGCCAACCACCATCGCCAGGTTGCGCAGCTGGCGGCACGCTTGGCGCTCAAGGCGGGTTGGAGCGAATCCCGGGTGCATGCGATGGAGTTGGCGGGCCGTCTGCACGATGTCGGAATGGTCACCGTGGCGCTGGACCTGACCACGCAACGCGGCAATCTCGCGGAGCAGGCGCGGGAGGTCATCCAGCAGCACCCGTCCGTAGGCAGCGAACTCTTGTCTGGATTGCCCGACAGCGTGTTGCCGGGCATTGTGGCGCGGGCCGTCCGCGAACATCACGAGCGATGGGATGGCATGGGGTATCCCGATGGACTGAAGGAAGGAGACCTGTCCGAAGAAGGCCGCCTCTTGGCCTGTGCCGAGCAGTTTGTTGCACGCATTTCCAATCGCAGCTATCGGCAGGGGTTGAGCGTGGAGCGTGCGCTGTACGAGGTGCAGCAGTTGGCGGGCCGTCAGTTGGACCCGGACGTGGTTAAGCTGCTGACGGCGGTATACGCGGACGCCGGTGTGCGCCCTGTGGCGCCACAGTAGGGAGAGGAGAGGTTTGTAACCGTGCGCACTCGGCTGCAGGGTCGTTCTTATGTGGTCTATTACGGGCAGGGCCCGCTTAACGGACTGGAGTCCTACGATATTGTCATCCTGGAGCCGCAGGGTTGGACGACGCCGTTGCATCGCCAGCTGCAGGGGGCCCAAGTGAGCACGGTCGCTTACCTGAGCGTGCTGGAAGTACCGGAATGGCGGGTGCCACAGACCGGCCTGACCGACGATGACTTTGTGAGAGTTGATGGCGAGCGTTGGGTGAAACAACCGTTCGGGAATTGGCTCGCGCGGCCTGACTCACCCCGATGGCGCCAATATCTGCGTCATCAGGCGGATCGACTTTACCGGAGAGGCTGGGATGGGCTGTTTCTCGATACGCTGGGTGACGTGGAAGATGCGCAATTGGCGGATCAGGCTGGCTGGCTGGTGCCTGCCACCGCTGAATTGGTGCAGTCCGTTCGTTTGGCCTTTCCCGAACGTCCCCTGATTGTCAACAACGGGCTGTGGAGCGTGGTGCCGCTCGTGGCGCCGTACATTGACGGCGTGTGCTGGGAGGGAGACTTGAGTCCGGATGTGCTGAAGCAGCCCTGGGCTCAAGCCATGATTGACTTTTTGGGCCGCGCAGCACAGGAACGAGGGTGGGTCAATTTCATGTTGACTCACGTCAGCGGTACATCGCTCACGGCCGCGCAACGTCTCCTCCGCTTTTACGAGGATGCCGACCGTTATGGGTTTTTGGCCTACGCGGCGCCTGCCAACTATGCTGACGCGATTCGCCTGCGGGATGGGCGTGTGGTGGGTCCCCTGCCATAATTGGGACCTAAAGTTTCCTTCGCAAAGTGTGCGGAATTATGATGGAAATGGTTTAGGTGGGCAAATATGGCCTGGGTGTAGTGTTGAAGGGAATCCCGAATGAGTGCGCGCACGATCTTGATCCTTCCCGTCTATAACGAATCCATAACCATTCTCGACGTTCTCGCCCAGTCGGATCCCTTTGTCGATCAAATCTTGGTGATTGACGACGGCTCACGGGACAGCACGCGCCAATTGCTGGCGAACTATGCTGCCTCGCATCCGAAACTCTTCTTTGTCAGCCATCGGACTAACCGGGGGGTATCCGGCGCCCTGTTGACGGGTTTTCTCATTTTGCAAGAGGGAGTGCAGGCGGGACGGATCAATCCGCTTGATATTGTGATCACCATGGATTCCGACGGGCAGCATGATGCGTCCGACATACCGGCTTTAACGGCGCCGATTCGCGATGAATCGGCTGACCTAGTGATTGGGGAGCGAACCTTCGACATGTACCCCTGGTTCAAAAAACTGGGCAATTGGGGCCTGAGTCGATGGGCCAGTGCTTGGGCCGGGACACCGTACCGTGATGCGGAGTGTGGATTCCGAGCAATGACCATGCGCGTCGTGATGGACATCCTTTTATTCTTTAATCCGACCCAATATGGATTTGCGCAGGAGATGTCGGTCATCACCGCGCGGCGCGGTTGGCGGGTGCAAAATGATGTGCCCATCCACATATTGCGCTACCGGTCAGGGGCGAAAATCAAACATGGATTCAACAATGCCTGGTCGGCGGTCCGCGCATGGCATCGTGTGACGTACAACCGGGTTGTGGCGCACCGTGGGGGATGGCCGGAGCAAATAATGCCTTACGATGAAGCCACCCATGTTCAGCACTATCGATGAGCAGCGGAGCCAGGGATGATCGGGCCGAATTTTTGGGTGGATTGATCATTAAATGTCATAAAATGTTAGCTTTTTGTCGATTTCTGTTCCCTAAGGTAATATAATTATTTCCTAGCTATGGTTCCGGTCGAAGAAAGGTGGACCTTATGAAACGGCATTTAATATGGCGCCAGGCCCTATTGGCAAGTGTGGCGACAGCTGGGCTCCTCACAATTACGGCATCGGTCGCTCAGGCGGCGTCTGTGCCCAGCGGGCATTCCAGCACAGTGCTCATGGCTGACCCGCCGGGTAGTCCGTCGCCTGGAGACGGAATCGGCAAAGGTAAAGGGAAACCGCCAAAGGATGTTCCCGAAACCCCTTATGCGGCAGTGTTTCCCGTGGTAATCGCGGGCGCGACGTGGCTTGTGTATCGGAGACGGCAGCGTCAGCGCGCTTAATACCATGTCGGCGCAGCGAACACGAGGCTGGCTTTCGTATCTAACGGCATTCGGAATTTCTACGATTCCCTTCGTGTTGTACGCGGGGCGTCTTGTGCAAGACTCGTTGTCGGATGTCCCCGAAGCCTATCTCGTATGGATTCCCTTAGTGAGCTATTTTTGGATAGGTTGGCAGTTGCAGCGAACGCCTGAGACGGAGCGATCCTATCGCGTCGCGCCGTGGTTCCTGGGGCTGGTTGCCGCTGTCGGTTTGCTATTGGGATTGACGCTAGGCGGAACGGCTCCGACGCGGTTCAATGATTCGGCTTTGTTGTTGTGGCCAGTTTGGACAGCGATGGTCATGTGGGTTCTCTATGGGTTGCCTACATTAGCCCAGATATGGCGACCGCTGCTCTACTTGTATTTGGTATGGCCCCCTATATACATATGGATCATCGACCGTCTTAACCCTCATCTAGAGGCGGCCGCCTATCACATTCTGAATGGGTTTTCCCATGCGGTCCCATGGCTTCACGTACTGGCCGCGCCGGGAACGTATGCAGTGGATTACGCAGGCAAGCCGATTTTGGTCGGCGTAACCGCAGCCTGCAGTGGGTCGGACAGCATTTTGGCGTTGTTGGTTTTGTTTCCTGTGGCACTCTTGGTGTTTGAAATGACATGGCGGCGCAAGCTTCTCATGGTTGCCGCCGGATGTGGGCTGGCGTTCATTGCCAACATCCTGCGGATCATGGTGATTTTCTTTGTTGCACACCATTGGGGCCCGTACTGGGCTTTCACCATTGTCCATCCGCTAATAGGGCCGCTCTTGTTTGTTGTGCTGGTTCTATTGCTGCTGTCCTACGGCGGGATTAAGCCGGCTGCGGCGTCGTGGGGTGTTCGCACGGTGGCTGCCCGCAGAGCTTACATGGCCCTAGGCGCGAGCGCCGTATTCGCAGTGGTTTTGCCGCTCGTCCTCAATCCTTTTGGGCGTTAGTTTGTTAGCATTCGGTTTCGGTGGAGGAATGTGTCATTCATCTTGCTATGTCCTTGCCAACTCCATTGATGATTTTGACGCTGCTGGAGGTTTGCCTCGGGAGCGTTGTGGTATTGGGCATTCTGCCGGTCTTCCTGTTCCCCAGGCTTACCGTTGACTCGCCAGACCAGTGGATTTCCCGCACCGGCCTCATGGTGCTGTGGATTATTGTGGCGGGATATGTCATGGCTGCCGTCAATGTATTCAGCGGGGTGCTGCTGCTGGTGCTCATGGTGCTGACAGGCTGGCTGCTCCACCGAAGGCGACAAAGCCGATATGTGCTTACGCATGGCAATCAGGTGAGCGCGGCCGTTTATGACAGCCTCTCAGAAGGAAAACGGTGGCGTCGCGGCGCACGTGACTGGATTCGGGAGAAGGCCAGCCTGAAGTGGGACTGGGTGCCGCGAGAGCCGCTAGCCTATGTTTGGATTGCGGCGGCATTGTTGATTATTGGCGCCTCCGCTTGGATGCGGTTCGATGCCGATTGGCACCACGCCGGCCTCTTCTTCTCTGATGCCTATGAGACAGTGGCTTGGGTCAAGGGCATTGACGCCAGCACTCTCTTTCCGAACGGCATTTATCCCCAGGGATATTACATCGTCATGGCGGGAATCCAGACTCTGACCCATGCTAACGCGGTAACCTTTGTGAAGTTTTTTGGTGCCTTTGTCGGTACGCTCCTGACCGCGTCCGTGATGTGGTCTACCTTTCGGTTTTCGGGGCGTGCCGTGCCAGCGCTTGCAGCCGGCGCAATCTATGGCCTCTTGCCTCACCTGTTGCCGTACCAGGCGGTACGGCAAATGGCGGCGGAGGGTCAGGAATTTGGGAACCTGTGGGTGCTGCCGGTGGCGTGGCTGGTGTTTCAGTCGTGGGTCACGCGAAAGCGCGGATACGCGGTGGCCGCCTCCGTCCTACTCGCGGTGGTCGGCCTCGCCCATCCCATTGCTCTCTTAAATGCCGCCTTGGCGGCGATAGCTGGAACTTTCGGCGGCTGGAGCGTTGCCGGCATTTCGGGACGCGTCCTCAAGTCCTATCTTTGGATGGTGCCGGTAGCAGCGGCTATTGTCGTGGCACCACTGGCTATCGGACTGGCATTGGGGAAACCGCTCTTGTCCAGTGGACTCACCTTTTTGACGGAAACGATCGTGGGTTCCACCGGCGGGGGCGGCGGGGCCCCTTCATACCCTCCGATTGCGCCAATGGTCTGGGTGGCATTGGGCGGTATCTTTGCACTTTTCGTAACCAAGCTGCTATGGTACGACGAGCTCTGGGAAATGGGGCTTCCCGCCACGGCGTTTTTGCTGTTGCTGTTTGCCGAGGCGGTGGTGCAGCTGCCGCGCGTCGGCATCAACTATTACCCCCTCGTCACGCGGTCTGGGGAGTTTCTGGCCTTGGTGGAAGCTCTCAGCATTGGGTTGGGGGCCGCGGGCGTCCAAGAAGCGGTCGAACGGCTGGGGGTCCAGCGGTCCTGGGCTGCGGGCGGTGCGCTGGTGGTCGCTGCGGGCATTCTGGGATTTCTGCTCAAGCGGGCAGTGCCCCAGCCTTTTATGGCGTATACCATGAATAGCGACAGTTACGTGGCGGAGTTCGTCCGATTGGGTACCAGCTTTCCCAACTTTTCCTGGGCTGCGGTCGCGAATGGCGGTTATGCGTTGGCGGTCAATCAAGGCTATCAATACAACCCCAATTTTTGGGTGAGCCATGTGAGCCCCCAGGATCGCTGGCCGCACTATCATGCGCCCAGGGTAAAGACCTATGCGTTGGATCAGCGGTATATTTTCTTTTTTGTACCGAGTCGGGTGTACGTGCCCAACGTCCCTGGCCGCGCCTACCTCTTCGCGCAGGACGCGCAACAATTGAGCCTCTTGCGCACGTGGCTTCGGGATTGGACTCGATTGCATGGCCCCATGCCGATCTATTTCAAGAATCGCGACTTGACCATTTACTGGATCCAAAACCGCCACAATCCAGCGCTTTAGCGACGAGCGTTACCTCTCGACGGTCACTCCGTTGCCGCCGGTGCTATTTCGCTCAAACTGGAGACCATTTTCCATGGCTTGACCGATAGCTGCTCCAGCGGCGCGCCGCCGCGATTCACCCAAATGACTCTAAACCCAAAGTGAGCAGCGCCGGCCACGTCCCAGCCGTTGGACGAGACGAATACCACCTCATCCCGGTCTACTCCGAATCGATCGATAACCAACTGATACGCGTCTGGATGCGGCTTGAACCGGCCGGATTGGTCTACGTTAAGCACTCCGTCCACCAGCACATCCAACCCTGAGTGCATTAGTCCCATCTGCAGCATTGTCGAATCGCCGTTGGAAAGAATGACCCGGCGCTCAGCCTGCAACCCCTGAAGCAACGGGCGAACGTCCGGAAAGGGCACAGGATGGTACCAAGCCTCCAGCAGCCGCTGTTGTTCCGCTTCTGTGGCCGTGAGACCCGACGCTTTCAGGGCGTACAGCAGGGCGTCACGGGTAACCTCGGAGAATGGCTGGTAGCGGTCTCCATCAGGGTCCGCAAAAAGGCATACTCGAGCTGTTTTTTTCGCCATAGTTCCAGTACGGTTCCGCTGCGAGCGGTCCCCGCGACTGTAGCGACGGCCTCTTCGATGGCTTGGATGTGCCAGAGCGTTCCATATGCATCAAAGACAACCATTTCGCGTCGGTCCTCCTGGGATGGACGCCACCAATAGTGATGGGCGTCGGAGGCGGTATGGCTCCGGTCCGCCATCGCCAGCGCCACGCCTGCGCCCACGGATGCGGGCATGTGGACAGCTTCGGCAATCTCCTCATCGGTCGCGCCCAATCGCTTCGCTCCTGCGAAGTGGGTCACCGCTCAGGGCTCACAATGGTAGGCCAAGACGAGGGCGAGATGCATCAGCGCCTTGGTTTTGGGGGCCAAAGCTCCCTCGGTGTGGGTCTTGTGGAAGTAATCGGCAAATTCGGCACTGCTTCATCACTCCTTCCTTTTCGTAAGGAAGCGCTCTTTTCATCCTAGCAGCTATTGGAACTGCCTAAAAGTGGCAGATTTCAGGATTGGAGGTCGGTGTGCTATTCGTCATCCTCAGAGAACAGTTCGTGAAAAATTCGCTCCGGGTCCTCGAGAAACGCTCGCGTGACTTGATAGGGAGCGGACTCTCGGTAGGTGGTCGGGCTGAGGGGAGTGGTGTCAAACGTCCAAATGGCGGCTTTGGGAAAGGCCAGCAGGATGGGGGAATGTGTGGCGACAATCACCTGTACGTGACCGGACTTGGCCCAGCGGTGCATGATGCGCAACAGGGCTAGTTGACCGGTGATGGAGAGCGCCGCCTCGGGTTCGTCAAAGAGATAGAGGGCAGGCCGATCGGCGTCCAATCGGTTTTGAAACAGCGCTAAAAACGACTCCCCATGGGATCGGTGGTGGAGGGAGACCCCTCCGAACGGCTGCAGCGCCTTGGCGGAATCCTGCGCGAGTTCGTCGACATAGCTTGCATACGCAAAGAAGCTTTCCGCACGGAAGAAGAAGCCGTTCGACACCTTCCGGTTCCAAATCAGGCGCAGGGCATCTGCCAAATGGGTATCGGTATTGGCGACCGGGTAATTGGCGTGGTGGCTGCCTCCCTGCGCATGAAACCCGGCCTTGACCGCCAAGGATTCCAGCAGGGTGGACTTGCCGCTGCCGTTGTCGCCGATGAAAAAAGTCACGGGTTGAGTGAAGGGCAAGTGCTGAAACCCCGACAAGGCGGGGAGATGGTGGGGGTACGTTGCCGGAGCCGGTTCAGGCGCTTGATACGTGAGCTCACGCAAGGGAAGCATGGGGATCCCTCCTAAAACAAGGATAAATCCAACCGTCTAACGAAGTCCAACGCGAAAGCGAGGCGGTTCGTGGTGAACAGGACAATGGTGGTTGGCGGGGGACTTCTAGGCGGGATGATGGCTCATTTGCTGGCCCGCCAGGGAGTTCCAGTGGCCGTCTATGACCTTAAGCGGCCGGGAAACGCAACCTGGGCGGGAGCGGGAATCATTTCGCCCGAGATTAGCGCCGTGGTCGACCCAGATTATGTGGAACTGGCGATGGCCGCCGGGCGTTATTATCCGGAATTGGTCGAACGGCTGAACGACTACGACATCGGGTATGGGCAGGCAGGCATTGCCAAGGTCCGGATGCGAGGGGAGGACCCGACGGCCTTCGAACGTGCCAAGACTGCGATTTTTCGGCGCCAAGCAGAGGGGCGCTTTCCCACTCAACACGCGGTGCAAGAGGTCAACCCGGATTGGCTGCGCGAACAGCTCCCCCTCCTCGGCGACGTCGCGGAGGCGCTGTACTATCCCCAGGCCGCCCGGGTTGACGGTCGCAAGCTGGCTTCAGCGCTGCGGATGGACAGCGAGCGACATGGAGCCCAATGGATCGATGCCGAGGTTCAGGGGCTCCAGGTGAAGGAGGGGCGCATTCGTGGGGTGACGACCGATCGAGGCGACGCTGACGCCGACCAGGTTGTCATGGCGGCCGGTTTTTGGTCACGGTCCCTGTTGGAGCCCGTCGGATTGCATCTTGGACTCACGCCGCATCGGGGTCAAATCGTCCATCTTGCGACTGACCGCCGCGACGCGGGAGAGTGGCCCATTATTGAGGGAATGCATGGACACTATCTGCTGGCATGGCCCGACGGCCGGGTTGTGGCGGGAGCAACGCGCGAGACAGGCACCGGGGATGCGCCGCACTTGACTGCGGAAGGTCAACACGAAGTGCTCACTCAGGCGTTTCGCGTGGCCCCCGGCTTGAAGCCCGCCATGGTGGTCGAGTGGCGGGTTGGACTTCGCCCGGCATCTGAGGACGGACGGCCCATTCTTGGGGCCGTGCCCCCTGTCGAGGGCCTCTTTGTGGTGACCGGGCACGGGGCGGGCGGTCTCTTATGCGGTCCATACTCCGCGGAACTGGTGGTGCGACACATGCTGGAGGGACGCCCCATCAATCCGGCGTTTAGTGCGGCGCGATTCCTTTAAGCGCCTAAATCTGAGGGTCCTCCCGCCAGCCATGATATTCTTGAGCCAAAAGCGGGAGGAGGATTGTGGTGCCCATCGTGACGGCCATTGTTTTAGGGTTCATTCAGGGATTGGCCGAGCTGTTCCCCTTCTCGAGCCTAGGGCTGTTGGTCATTCTTCCCAAGGTTGCCCACTTTGTGGTGCCTACCCAAGGTGCCCGGTACCTGCCCTTCCTGGTGGCGCTTCACCTGGGGACGGCGCTGGCGCTCATCCTCTATTTTCGGCACGAGTGGGTTCGCATCATTCGTGGATTTATTCGTTGGGTCGGGGGGCGCCGCACCACAGACGGACTCATGGCTTGGCTCCTTGTTTGGGCCACGATTCCTGCTGGCCTGGCCGGGCTTTTGTTGAAACACAAGATTTCGGCCCTGTTTGGCCGACCCTTGGTCGCCGCTCTGTTCCTCATGGTTAATGGGTTGTTTCTTTTGTGGGGCAGTCGTCGGAACCGCTATCGGTATCACCGGACGCTCTCGCAAATGTCTGGGCGTGAGGCCTTCAAGATCGGCCTATACCAAGTGTTCGCCTTAATTCCCGGACTTTCCCGATCGGGATTGACCATTGTCGCCGGCCAGCGAGAAGGGCTTGCCCCAGAGGATGCCGCCCACTTCAGCTTCCTAATGGCGACGCCCATCATCCTTGCCGCGGCACTGGTGGAACTCCCAAAACTGCACCATGGGGTGCATGGCCTCCTCGGACCCGCCTTGGCTGGCGGAGTCGCCGCGTTTGTCGTGGCGTGGCTTTCCACACGTTTTTTGCTGCGATACTTCCGGACCCATCGGCTCACTACGCTGGCGTGGATCTCGCTGGCATTGGGTGTGGCAGCCTTAGTGGCGGTGCGCTAGCAAGGTCCGCGGATGGGTCAGCAAGGCGCGCTCCGTATTCGCCCGGAGCGCGTGATACGGCAACTTTCCCATAGCGACGTCCAAGTAGTCCGACAGGAGCATTTGATTCTCCGCGAAGAAATCTGACCAGAAGCCCGCCAAGGGGTAGAAAAGCAACCCCATTTTGACGGCGGCCTTCAACGAAGGCCAAAACTCATCATGGAGCCGGTCGGCATACTGGGAGAGCGGCGCTCCAGTGGCCAACGCCTGCAAGGCGGTCTCCCCCGCCAATTGGCCGGAACGCAGCGCCGAATAGATGCCCTCTGCGGAGAAGGCGTCCATGTAGCCGGCGGCGTCTCCCGCAAACAATACCCGCCTGACGACCGGGGGAGCGAAACGTAGCCGGTACGGGAGAGGGTGGGCGAGCGGCTGGATGGGGCGATCGCCCACAATGCTTGCCGCGAACTCATGGAACCTTTGCTTCAAGGGGAAGACTCGCGGTCGGAATGAGCCGACGCCGACGTTGAGTACTCCGGCGCGGGGAATTACCCACGCATAACCCCACGGATAGCGGCCCACATGAATCTCCACCCGGCTTTCGTATTGCGCCCATAGCGAGTCGTCTACCGGGACCTCGGCCTCGATGGCTGCTCCAAGTTGAGGACGCGGGAAACCCACGGCCTTGGCCGTGATGCCGTGGGCCCCGTCAGCAGCGATGACCAGATCGGCATGATACTGACCGTGGCTGGTGACCAACTGAAGCCCTTGGGGCGTGTCCTCGATGCGTTCCAACGCCTCGCCGTCATGCACGGCGGCACCGGCGGAATGCGCGGCCTGTGCCAGAAACTGATCGAAGTACTGCCGCTCAACAATATGACAATAGGGTTCATCGCGCGAGACCGTGACGGCATTGCCGCTTCGCCCTTGAAAGGTCCAGTGAGTGGGGTGGGCCTGAAACTGTGTTTCAGCTCCCCGGGGCAAAAGCGGGAGGACACGATGGGTCAACGCACCGCCGCAGGGCTTGACACGAGGAATGTGGTCTCGTTCGAGGATCAGCACAGGGACGCCTGCTTCGGCCAAAACGCGCGCGGCAGTGGTGCCCGCAGGACCTGCTCCGACAACAATGACCGCATATGAGGACATGTCGCTCCATCCTTCCCGAAATTACTTCAGGTGTATGGCATGGTGCAATGAAATATGTACCATGGTACCCCGACGGAGGGAACTTGTCAGCTCATTTACCGAGGCCCTCGATTTGTGAATCAAGAAACAATCTCAAAAGGATTGAAATATTGTACTAAATTGGGCACCAGTGCTATGATTGGCATGTCCTCCAATATACGATTGGCTCTCAGAGATCTTGGAGGAGATGTTGTCCTCAATAGGTCGGCTTAAACATTCGATGAGGGTGAGCGGCTCGTGGCAATCTCCGGTGTGGTAGAGCGTCTTGAATCGAACCTCGACCTATTGGCCGCTTCTGAGGCCAAGGTGGGCCGCTGGATTTTGGATCATCCTCAAGATGTTCTCTCACTGACAGTTCGGGGATTGGCTGAACGCGCTCAATCCAGTCAAGCGGCTGTCATTCGGCTGTGCCACTCTCTCCAAGTAGATGGTTTTAGCGCTCTCAAGGTATTGCTGACGGCGGATTTAGTCCGGCATGAGACCCATTCCCTTCGCGATTACCCGGAACTGAACCCGGCGGCGGGATTCAATACGCTGATCGGCGCGTTTTCGCATGGTGTCTTGACCTCGGTGAGCGAAACCATCCATGGAATCCGCGAACAGCAGGTCGAAGAGGTGGCCCGGCTCTTGGCAGGAGCGCGCCGCATTGTCCTGTTTGGCATGGCTGCATCGCGCGTGGTGGCGGATGACCTATACCAAAAGCTGATGCGCTTGGGATATCCCGTATCGAATCCTTCTGACGTCCACGTCGCCCTGATGTCCTCTGCATTGCTCGCAGAGCACGATGTGGCCATTTTGGTCTCGTTTTCTGGCAGCACCGAAGAGGTCTTGGAGCTTGCGCGGTTGGCGCGGGCAAAGAAGGCGGCCATTGTCGCGATCACCCAGTTTCGCCGTAAGAACCTCTTGGCTGACATGGCCAATTTGGTCTTTTACGTCACTGCAATTGAGCCCGAACCGCGCATCGGTGCGACCAGTTCCGTGTTGGCGTCAATGGTGGTTGGGGACGCCCTCGCCTTATATATGGCTAACTATGCCCGAGAGCAGACATATCAGCATTTGAAGGCGACGGAAGAGTCGGTTCGGGATCATAGAAGAATCAGCACTCATGGATAAGGCGGCTGGCAGAAGACGACGACGGCGCAGGACCCGTACCGCGCAGTCATATGACAGGACGGTTGACCGATGAGGCAATTTTTTATGCGCTGATTCGGAACGATGTGTCAGAAATCAAGCTTCACTTTTGAACTTTCGATTTGCTTCGACGGCGTATTGTCTTAGGCACTGAGGAGGGATTGATGGTGTTGAAGAAGATGGCGGTCGTTATGGCCTCCGCTGGATTGCTGGCCGCAGGGCTGGCCGCTTGCGGATCGAGCCCCACGACGACCAGCACGCAAAGCTCAGCTCCGTTTGTGGAAGCGTTGTCGCAGAATCCGGACAACTTAACGCCCGCGATGGGCACGCTGGCAGTGGACAACATGCCGCTAGAGCTGATGAATGCCAGCTTGGCGTACTTGAATCTGCACGACAAGTGGACAGGAGAAATCGCGACGAGTTGGAGCGAGTCCTCGAACGGGTTAACCTATACCTTCAACTTGAACCCCAAGGCGACTTGGTCTGATGGGAAGCCGCTGACCTCGGCTGACGTTGTCTATACATGGCATTACATGACCAATCCCAAGATTCAAATCACATACAACACGGGCTGGAACTACGTCAAAAACGTAGTGGCCGAGGGACCGCACAAGGTGGTCTTCACGCTGACCCAGCCCTACGCCCCCTTCATGGCGACGGTGGGTTCGAGCTACATTGTCCCGAAGCACATCTTTGACAAGTGGACTCCGAGCCAAATCAACCACGGAATCTATACCAAGAGCACTCCCGTCGTGGCCGGACCTTACGTGTTGAAGAGCTGGCAGCAGGATCAGAGTCTGACCTTTGTTCCCAACCCGCACTGGTTTGGGTCACCGGTGCACATTCAAAAGATGATTCTGCAGATCGTGCCCAATACGGACACCCAGTTCAACATGCTGTCGACCGGAAAATTGAGCCTTGGCACCATTCCTTCCAGTGACGTTACGCAAGCGAGCAGCCTTTCCAGCAAGTACACCATCGAGAAGACGCTGCAGGCCACCTATAACCTGATTCAGCTTGATGAAAACCACTTCCTGAAAGACGTGAAAGTCCGTCAAGCGCTGGACTACGCCACTCCCAAACAGCAAATCGTCACCGACATCATGCATGGCCTGGCGATAGTGGCGCACGGTGACCAGGTTCCGGGCGGATACTTCTATGATCCCAACGTGCCGCACCGGACATTCAGCTTGACCAAGGCAGCGGCCATCCTGAAGGCGGACGGCTTTACCAAGGGGGCTGGCGGGTGGCTCTACAAGAATGGGCAAGAGCTGACTGTGCCGATTTGGACCGGCTCGACGTCCCACTCGGAAATGGACATCGCTCAGGTGGTGTCGCAGGATTGGGAAAAGATTGGCGTCTATGCCCCGGTGCATACCGCAGGATGGTCCATCGTCTTCGGAAACGGCACGCCGCAGAACCCTGGCCCGCAGGTCAATGGCAAGGACGAGGCGTTGATCTTCTCATGGGGTCAAGGGGTGTTCCCGGACGATACCATCGATTTCAACTCCAAGTACGTACCCAAGAGCCCGTTCCAGCCCTCTCCCCAGGAGAACGGAGAGCGCTACGTGAACGCGCAGATGGACCAATTGCAGGCGCAGGGCGTCACCCTGTCGTCGCGTCCGGCACGGCGCAAGGTCTACGACCAGATACAGAAGCTTGAGCAGAAGACGCTCCCCGTCATCTTCCTGTTCTGGTACAAGAATGAAACCGCCGTGTCCAAGAACCTGCACGGGTATCAGCAGACCGTGTTTGGCACCACGCCGGTGTGGGACTGGTCAATGCAATAATCGGGTTGTCGGCTGAGGAAACGACCCGGAAAGGGAGTCAATCATGGCAAAGTATATTGTCCAACGCATTCTGGAGGCCATCCCGCTACTCTTTTTAGTGACGATTGCCACGTATTTCATCATGAATTTGGCCCCGGGGGGACCTTTAAGCGTCTATCTGCACAACCCCCACGTGAGTCAGTCGCAGATTGCGATTCTGGCGCACCAACTGGGGCTGAATCAGCCGTGGTACGTTCGCTATTTCAAGTGGCTCTGGGCTTTGCTGCACGGCAATTGGGGGTACAGCTACTTTACGGGCCAACCCGTCATTTCCGTGATTGCGCAGCGTTTGCCCAACACCTTGATTCTCATGGGCGCGGCTTTCATTGTATCGCTGGGCATTGGGCTGCCTCTCGGAATCTATTCCGCGACGCACCGATACACCGCCTTTGACTACACCTTCTCGTTCCTCAGCTTCTTCGCTTGGGCCATGCCGAGCTTCTTCTTTGGGTTGCTGTTGCAAATTATCTTTGCTGTGAAGCTGGGTATTTTGCCGGTGGCCGGCATGTATTCCGAGTTTTACGCCCCATCCTTCTTGGAACTGCTGCGGCATCTTATCTTGCCGACAGCAGTTCTGGGATTGGGCAGCCTCGCTGGGTGGAGCCGCTTCATGCGGTCAGGCATGCTCGAAGTGATTCAGCAGGACTACATTCGTACCGCGCGAGCCAAGGGGTTGAAGGAACGCACGGTGATTATGAAGCATGCGCTGAAAAATGCGCTGTTGCCCATTGTCACCATTATTGGCATGGACTTACCCGCCTTTTTCGGCGGCGCGGTCATTACGGAGCAAATCTTCGCGTGGCCCGGCATGGGCCGTCTGTTCCTCACCTCCTTGAACAATCGCGACTATCCCTTGCAAATGGCGGAACTGTTGATTAGCGCAGCCCTCTTGATAGTCGGCAACTTGTTGGCAGACTTGGTTTACGGGTTGCTTGACCCCCGCATTCAATACAACTAACAGGGAGGGATGGACATGGCTACTATTAATGTTCCGCCAATGGAAGAGGAGTCGCAGCTCCAAGCGCTCCCCACCACGGAGTCCAGCGCGCGCCGATTCTGGCGTCGATTTTCGCGACATCGTCTGGCTATCGTGGGCTTGGCAATTTTGCTCTTTTTGATTTTTGTCTCGATATTTGCGCCATTGCTCACGCCTTACAGTCCCACCACGGCGAATCTGACCCAAGTGCTCCTTCCGCCAAGTCCGGCGCATCCGCTAGGCACGGACGAATTGGGGCAAGACGTGTTGGCGCGGTTGATGTATGGAGGCCGTGTGTCGTTTCTCGTGGGCTTTTCGTCCATGATTATCTCCACCACCATTGGCGTGGTCTATGGGGCTTTGTCCGGCTACTTGGGCGGGGTTTGGGACCGTCTGATGATGCGGTTCGTCGATCTGGTGATGTCCTTTCCGACCATCTTTTTGCTGTTGGTGGTTTTGAACCTGACGGGATCGAACGCTTCGGTCGGCCTCATGATCCTCTATCTTGGACTGTTCGGTTGGACGGGGCTGGCGCGCATTGTGCGCTCCCAAGTGCTGTCGCTGAAATCGCAGGAATACGTGGAGGCGGCGCGAGCCCAAGGGTCGAGGACGCTCCGCATTGTATTCAAGCATGTACTGCCGGGAGCCATGGCCCCAGTGTGGGTGTCGGCGGCCTTCGGAGTCGCAGGCGCCATGCTGTCGGAGGCCTCCTTGGACTTCTTGGGATTTGGATTGTCGCCTGACATTCCCTCGTGGGGCAACATGCTGGATTCGGCGGAAAACTACATTGTCACCCATCCCATTATGATTTTGGCGCCGGGCCTCATCATCACCATCGCCGTGGTCTCGATCAACTTCATTGGCGACGCCTTGCGCGACGCGCTGGACCCCCGGTCGACCACCGGCATGCAGCGGATTGGATAACGGGGGCACGCGTTCGGAGTGTTTTGAGAACCAAACCGGCATGGACGGTTTGGTTCTTTTCGCATGCGGGCGATCCGCAATCTCGCTGAAGGGGTTAGGACGGTGCGGAACCTGTGATTTGGCAGGCGCCGAAGAATGTGCCCGCAGATGTAAGGTGGAGGGTGCAACGGACGCGCAATCCCGGATGTACCCGTCGCATTTTGACGATATCGAGCAGTGCGGGGATTTCCGACAAGGACTGAACCGGGGCCGAGAACGAAAGGCAGTCGGAAGCGCGCCAAGCGGCCGTCATCACCCAGTGCTTGGCGCCTGCATGAAGAGATACCCGGCCGCTGTCTGGAAGACGGGGCCAGGTGTTCAGCACCTCTTGGTCGATGGCGACGTCCGTGGCGGAAAGCCCTCCCAGATATAATGTCCAACGGCTTTGTGGGTACCATTCAGCCTCTTCATGCAGGCCATTGCCAAAATAGCCGACTCCTCCTTGGGCAAGGGTCAGGGTTGTCACTCCGACCTTTTGGGTCCAAGCGGGGAGCGTGATGGAGGTGGGGCAGGCATCGCCCAAAACGATCGTGGTTGCTGTGGGTAGAGCGCCTTTGGCGCTGGCTGGGCTGGGGCGTCGTGCCCACAAGGTGATGAGGAACGCCAAGGGAATGATAAGGCCGAGCCCTATTCCCAGGGCGGCGCGTATAAGGGATTGTCTCGTCACTGGAGTTGGACGGCCTTTCTCCAGGACGGCCATGGGATTCTCCCCGCGGGCGATCCCATCAGGGGCAAAGGGTCTATGTCGCGGGTCTCCAGTTGGCAAGGTCTTGCATCGACAGGACATGGATTCATTCGGATCCCTCAATGCTATTGCTTGATATTGATCTTGAGTATACCAGGTGAGGCATTCGTTCCAAGGCCTTGGAAGTTGTCGCCAACTTTCGGCGTTTTATGACATGTAACGGCGGCTTCGCTATACTGAAAGGAACATCAGAGTTTAGGAAAGGATGAGTTCCCGAATGACGGCGGTCGACACTCCAAGGGTCAACACAGCGGAATCCATGGCGTGGACGCGCGTTTTGCGCTGGGGTTTTGGTCTTCTCTGGATTATCGATGGATTATTGAAGCTTCAACCGGCTATGTTTACAGGGAACCTCATCTCCAACGTGGTGGGCGCCAATGCCACGGACAACCAGCCCAATTGGCTCTATCACCTGATGATAGGCGGGGCCAATGTTTGGCATGCGGGGTTGCCGTATACCACCATCGCCATGGCTCTTTTTGAAATGGCGCTGGGCGTTGGACTCATTGCCCTGCGTGGGCGAGCCCTTCGGCTGACCTTGTGGACTGTCATTGCGTGGTCGGTGGTGGTTTGGGTGATGGCCGAAGGGATGGGCGGCGTGCTGACCGGTTCGCCGGCGTTTCCGGGCGATTCACCGGGCTCCACCCCCTTTTACGTTATGGGGGCGTTGCTGCTGCTCTACCCGCACTGGGTGACCCCGAGGTTCCACCGATGGGCGGGGGCATTCTGGGGGGCAGCGGCCTTGGTTCAATGCCTTCCCTACAACTGGACGGCATCCAACCTCGCCGGCATTTTCGGCAATGTCACCATGAACGGCAGCGAGCCGGCCTGGGTGGACCGCCTCAACAATGCGTTCATCGTGTTGGGATTTCATCATCCCGTGAGCATCAATGCCATTTTGGTCCTTGTCATGGCGGTTTTGGCCATCGGCTACGGCACGGGACGCATTCAGGGCCCGATTTGGACGCTGACCATACTATGGCTGGTGTTCCTGTGGGCAGTCCCCCAAGCCTTCGGCACCCTCTTTACCGGGACGGGCACCGATTTGGGCAATGAATTTCCGTTGATATTGCTGCTCTGGGTGGCAAAAGATGTCCTCCATCGGCAGCCTGCTGGTTAGGCAATCCGCCGATTTCGGGGATTCCCTCCCTCGCCGCGCAGGGCCCATATTTTGACGCAAACTGTCGCAATCCCTCGACCGATCGCGCCCCGCAACAGTTGGTTTACCTCTAGGGGTTTGTTAGACTGACGGTGTGGAAAAAATTGGGTAAAACGAGGTGTGGGGATTGAGCTGTCGGGGCGTGTGGATATTGCATCCATCGGGAGATATTATCGCAGCGGGTGTGCAGGCCGACGGCCAGATTCTGGAGCGACTGGCTCAGGAAGCTCGCGAAGCGTTTCTTAATGGGAAAGCGTACGCCGAGTTCAGCCCAGGCGGACATCAGTGGATTCGTCTATATCCCATGCGATCCAACAGTTTTCAAGGGATTGTCGCCGTATGGGACGACAATCGCGGGGAAGACGAATTGCGATTAGAAATCACGAGCATGGCGCATGATATCAATAATGTATTGGCGGTGGCGGCAGGGCATCTTGAGTTGCTGCAGGCTCAAAGCGAGGACCCGGGGCCGGCATCGCTGGGTGAAGCTCTTTGGATGCTGGACCGAGCCGTGGATCTGGTGAAGCGGTTGGGACGCATTGGTACGCAGGACGAGCAGCCGAGAGTTGGCGTTGCCACTCCGGTGCGTGAGCCCTTGGAGCATCTGTGTGCTTGGTTGAGTCCAAGCCGATATCGCATAGAGTTGGAATGCGACGAGAGCACGCCAACGGTTCGTCTGGACCGGGCGGATTTCATTGAAATTTTTCAAAACCTCCTCAAAAACGCGTGCGAAGCCATGCCAGACGGCGGAGTGATTGCCATTCAGGTGCGCGCCTACCAGGACCACGTGAGCATCATCGTCCGCGACCGCGGGCCAGGCATCCGTTCGGAGCAGATTGACGCCATCTTTGCTCCGCACTTTACCACCAAACATCATGGACAAGGACTTGGGCTGTATCGCACACGCCAATTGGTCGAGGCGTGTGGAGGCCGCATTCAAGTCGTGTCCACGCCGGGCTTGGGGAGCAGCTTTATGGTGACCTTGCCCAGCCTGCCTGACTCTGATATAATGAAGGACTCACGCACCATCGGCTAGCGCACCAAAACCGGAGATACTTACCGTTGCGAGTTGCGTACGGATTTGGTATCCTGTTGAAGGCGCAAATGGACGTTGCACAACGTCAGCCGTGAATGGGAAGGCATGCGCCCGTAGCTCAGGGGATAGAGCAGAGGTTTCCTAAACCTTGTGTCGGTGGTTCGAGTCCTCCCGGGCGCACCATAACTTTCTTGATAGGTTAGGGTCTCGAATGGATTGGACAGTCCCGATGCAAATGGCGTTGGAGGAAGCATCCTTGGCAGCAAGCTGCGGGGATGTGCCGGTTGGAGCCGTGTTGTTGGACGGTCACGGCGCCGTGATTGCCCGCAACCACAACCGTCGGGAAGTGAATCGCGACCCGACGGCCCATGCGGAGATTTTGGTACTTCGGGAAGCCGGAGACCGCATGGGTGGGTGGCGGATACCTGGAGCCACCTTGGTGGTTACTCTGGAGCCATGTGCCATGTGCGCAGGAGCCATCGTGTTGGCCCGGATTGAGCGGGTGGTGATTGGAGCCCGCGATCCAAAGACCGGTGCGGTGGAGAGCTTGTATCAATTGACTCGGGATGCGCGCCTGAACCATCAGGTGGATGTGGTGTCTGGCATTTTGGCGGACGATGCATCGCGGCAATTGAAGCAATTCTTTCGTGCGCGTCGCGACAAGACAATAGAATAAGTACGGAGAGGTGTCTGAGCTGGTCGAAGGAGCCCGACTCGAAATCGGGTAGGCGGCTTAACCCCGTCTCGTGGGTTCGAATCCCACCCTCTCCGCCATTGCAAGATATCTGGAGGGGTGGCCGAGCGGTTTAAGGCGCACGCCTGGAAAGCGTGTTGGTGGGCCAAATCCTGCCTCGAGGGTTCGAATCCCTCCTCCTCCGCCATTTGATTTTTTGACGATGAAGCCATGGAGCTGCATCGATTGGGTCCCGCGCGGACAACTCCTGTGAACCCCGTCAGGCCCGGAAGGGAGCAGCGGTAAGCAGATTGGTTGTGGCGCCGCGGGAGTGCCTGATCGGTGCAGCCCTATGGCTTAATTTTTCATCCAAGAGACGGTACAATAGAGCGACAGGAGGTGCGCCGTGGCTCATCAAGCGTCATATCGCGTGTATCGCCCTCGCCGCTTCAGCGAGGTGAAAGGGCAATCGCGCACCGTGGATACCTTGAGGGAAGCGGTGCGGCAAGGGCGCTTGACGCACGCCTATCTTTTTTCGGGACCGCGTGGCACGGGCAAGACCAGCGTGGCGCGCATTCTGGCCAAAGCGGTGAACTGCGAGGCGCTCCAGTCGGATGGCGACCCGTGTTTGAGCTGTGCATCCTGCCGCAGCATTGAAAGCGGGCAGCATCTCGATGTGATTGAGATTGACGCGGCATCCAACCGCGGCATTGACGAGATCCGGGACATCAAGGAGCGCATTACCCACCAAACCGCGATGAGCCGGTACAAGGTCTATATCATTGATGAGGTCCACATGCTCACGCAAGACGCCTTCAACGCGCTCTTGAAGACGTTGGAGGAGCCGCCACAGCATGTCCTCTTCATACTCGCCACGACCGAAGCGCATAAACTGCCGGTAACGGTGTTGTCCCGGTGTCAGCGCTATGAGTTTAAACGGCATACCGTAGCGGTTATCGAGGAGCAACTTCGCTACGTCGCCCAGCAAGAGGGGGTTCAGGCGGACCCGGCCGCCTTAGAGGTGCTCGCCGAAGCGGCCGATGGTGCGCTGCGCGATGCCTTAAGCCTGTTCGACCAAGTGGTGGCGACAGACGGAGCGTTAACTGTGGAAGGTGCGGCACGGGTGGCGGGGATGGTGGGCGACCGCGACATGCGCCGGCTGTTGGAGGCCATGGTCAGCGGCATTGAACCGATGATTCGCGTGTTGGCCGATTTGCGAGTGGCGGGTCTCGATGAAAAGCTGATTTTAAGAGATGTGGCTCGCCAGTTCCGGGACGTACTGGTCTTGCGCATGGCCGGTCCCGAGAGCTTCCCCCCGTATCGCCGCGAGAGTCTGGCTGCCTTAAGCCAGGTGATGCCGGCGTCCGTGGCGGCGGATGCTTGGATTGACGCCGCAGATCTCCTGGCGCAGGCGGAAGCGCGCTTGAAGGGCGGATTTCCTGCAGACCTGGCCGTGGAGCTCGCCTTGTTGAAGGTGCAGCAGCGGCTCAGTGGTCCGACACCTCAACCGGTTGAGGTCCCAGTCCGGGAGGATGTGGCGCGGCGGCCGGTTCCACCACCAGCTGCCGAGGCGCCGTTGACCCGGGCGGCGCCGGCGGTTTTCGCCGAACCCGCAGTTCCCGTGACCGCGCCGGCAACGCCAGCACCGGCGCACACCCGAGAGTTTCAAAGCGTTTTGGAGATTGTTAAAAAGGAACGCCCCACCACTTATGCATTGTTTGAAAAAGCGCATGGGGTAGTGGGCAGCGATGGGGTACTCGCTGTTTACTTCGAGTTTCCGGCCCACCGGGAACTGATGAATCAGGGTCATAACCGCGATGTCGTGGATCGGGCCATAAAGGCTGTCTACGGTGCGGACATGCGCTATGATTTTCGCGTGGGAGCTCCCATTGGCTCGGGGACCAGCGAGGCGCCCAATGGTACGGCATCCGCATTGGCCGACGAGGTGCGCACGTGGTTTGGCCCGGATGTGAAACTGATGGGTTTCGATCAATAGTGGAAAGAGAGGATGAGACGCGGTGAGTTTTAACCCTCAAAACATGCAAAAAATGATGAAGCAAGTGCAGAAAATGCAGGAAGACATGGTGAAGGTCCAGGAAGAGCTGAAGCATGAGACCGTGGAAGTGGAATCAGGCGGCGTTGTCACGGCGGTTTTCAACGGCCACGGGGAAATGCAAAGCATCGTCATCCAGCCGGAAGCCGTCGACCCGAACGATGTCGAAATGCTGCAGGACCTCATCCTGACTGCTGTGCGTGAGGGGCAGGCCAAGGCGCAGAAGCTGGCGCAAGATCGCATGGGCCAGGTGACGGGGAACATGCGCATTCCTGGCATGCCAGGATTGTTCTAGATGCTGTATCCGGAACCGATTCAAGATTTGGTGCAGGAGTTGGCCAAACTGCCGGGAGTGGGACCCAAGACAGCGCAACGCCTGGCATTCTTTCTACTCAACATGCCCAAGGGCGAGGCGGAGCTGTTGGCCAGTGCCATCACCAACGCTCGCAGTCGGATTCGCTACTGCTCGGAATGCTTCAACTTTACGGATTCCGATCCCTGCGCCATTTGCCGCAATGCGGCTCGGGACCCGTCGTGGATTATGGTGGTGGAACACCCCAAGGACGTCATCGCGATGGAGAAAACGCGGGAGTTCAAGGGCCGTTACCATGTGCTGCATGGAGCGATTTCCCCGATGGAGGGGATAGGGCCTGACGACTTGAAGGTCCGGGAACTGTTGAACCGGCTGACCCAGGTGTCTCCTCGCGAAATTGTACTGGCCACGAGTTCCAGCTTGGAGGGTGAAGCCACGGCGCTCTATCTGGCCCGCTTGCTGAAGCCCATGAATTATAAGGTGACCCGCATAGCCCGTGGGCTTCCTATGGGAGGAGACCTGGACTATACCGACGAGATGACCCTGGCCAAAGCGCTGGAAGGCCGTCACGACCTCTAGCTCCCCTAGGTCGACTTTGCGAATGACGCTCTCCCGAGCGTCTTTTTTCTTTTCCGTCCCGATTTCTCCTGCTGTGGAATAGATTGGCAGTGGGGGTGAGTTCCTTGGACTTCTTGTTGATATTTTCCGAATGGCTTGATCTGGGACTCACAGGATTTGGCCTCGTTCTGGCTGCCGTGCTCTATCGTCGTCGCGCATTGGTGACGGACACCATTTGGTGGATTCGGGAAGCGCACCGTCAGGAAGCGATTCTCCTGGTCGTTGAGGCTCTGAAGGACGCGCCGGACTCCCCGGTGGACCAGGTGCTTCAGCAATTGGAAAACCGGCACGGCCGACGCTTGAGTGAGCGCGATCGGGATATGGCACACTATTTGCTGGATGGAATAAATTACCGTAGAAAGATCGGAAAGGATGGTGAGGTCAATGGGGCGGTTGGTGGGACGGAAGGCCAGGCTCCCCAAGAACCTGCTCGGCGGAGCCGATAGCTGGGAGGCGCCCGGGTGGGACCCGGATCACTGGCGCCAAGTCTATGAGAGCTGGCACGAGCGCCGACCATTGGGATGGGCAGCGGAGGCGCAGGAATCTGTCATGCATTGGTGCCAGCATTGGCCCATGAAGCACTCCAAGAAGGTCTAGACTTGTCCGTCCTGCATACCATAGAGCAGGAGGAAGGCCGGATGAATCCACGCGATTTTCTTGGAATTGTATTTGGTGGAGTCTTGCTGTACATCATTGTGCGCGTATTTCAGTCCCCGGTGAAGTGGGCCGTACGGGTGCTGATCAATGGCGCCATCGGTTTGGCTGCGCTGTGGGCGTGGAATATGGCGTTTACGGCGCACGGATGGGCGATTGGATTGAATCCCGTGACCGGTCTTACCGTAGGAGTGCTGGGGGCGCCGGGGTTTCTCCTGTTGGTTGCCGTCAAGATGATGGTCTTATAGGCCAACCCCGCAGGGCCTCTCCTTGATTCTCATCCACCTCTTCGCTACACTGGAAAGATGAGGTTCGAGAGGAGGATGCCCGTGGTTAGGGTGCGCTATGCCCCAAGTCCCACAGGAACCCTGCACATCGGCGGGGCCCGTACGGCATTGTTCAATTTATTGTATGCCCGTCATACGAATGGGCGATTTGTTCTGCGAGTGGAAGACACCGACCAGTCGCGGCAGATTCCTGGTTCGGAAGCCGCGATGATGCGGGGGCTTCAAAGTTTAGGCATTGCATGGGATGAGGGTCCAGACACGTCCGGCGCTGAATTTGGACCCTATCGGCAGTCTGAGCGGCTTCAACGCCACCAATCCATGGCCGATCGGCTTGTGGCCGAAAAGAAAGCCTACCGCTGCTTTTGCACGCCCGACCAGTTGGACGCGGATCGCGCGGCATTGAAAGCCCAGGGCCTGCCTCCCCGTTACATCGGGCGGTGCCGAGCTCTTTCCGAGGAGGAGGTCTCACGACGGCGTGAAGCCGGCGAGCGGTCGGTGGTGCGGCTCAAGGTGCCCGACGCAGGCGAGACCGTAGTCCACGATCTGATTCGCGGTGAGGTTCACTTTGAGAACCGCATTTTGGACGACTTCGTTTTGATGAAGCCGGACTATACCCCAGTCTACAACTTTGCGGTCGTGGTGGACGACCATGACATGGGGATTACCCATGTGATTCGGGCGGAGGAGCATTTGTCCAATACGCCGAAACAAATGTTGGTCTATGAGGCGCTGGGCTTCCCGATTCCGGAATTTGCCCATCTTCCGATGGTTCTCGCTCCGGATCGGTCAAAGCTGTCGAAGCGGCATGGAGCCACCTCGGTGGAGGAGTTTCGGGACCAGGGCATTATCCCGAAGGCCTTGGCCAACTACCTCCTGCTATTGGGATGGTCGTCGCCAGATGGCCGCGAAATTCTGAGCCTCGAGGACGCGGCCCAGACCTTTACCCTGGAGCGCGTTCAGCACACCGCGGCGATATACGATCGCAAGAAGCTTGAGTGGATCAACCACGAGTATATGATTGCATTGCCGGTGGAGGAGATTGCTGATGCCGTCCGGGCCTTCATTGCCTACGACGTCAACCACGGCCCGGACTTTCATGAGGTTGTCGCCTTATCGCGGGAACGCGCGTTCACGCTGGTGCAGCTGGCCGACGTGATGCGCTTCTTCTACGAGGCTCCAGAGAGCTTTGATCCCAAGGGTGTCGCCAAGCACTTTACGGCCGATGCGGCGTCGCGTCTGGACCAATTGGCTGAGAAGCTGGAGGGCGTGACCGCATGGGACCATGATGCGCTCTTGCAGGCCTACGACGCGTTAAGCGAAGCGTTGGGCATCAAGCGTGCTGAACTGATTCATCCTACGCGTCTCGCCGTGACGGGTCGAACCGTTGGCCCTGGCTT
>JAKADO010000089.1 GCA_021820485.1 Bacillota bacterium | reverse complement strand
TTCAACATCTCCAAGATCTCGGGTTCCGGGTTTTGATTGGGACCAACGCCCAGAAGCACAGCGGCCACACAGCGGGGACCCGTGATGAGCGGCTCGCCGATCTCCATGAAATGTTCCAAAATCCTCAAGTATCGGCCATCATCACCACCATCGGGGGATATAATTCCCATCAGCTGCTGGATGCGCTGGATTACTCCCTCATTAAAGCCCATCCGAAGATTTTGATGGGCTACAGCGACATCACCGCCTTATTGCTGGGAATATACAGCCAAACCAAGATGGTGACCTTCATGGGCCCGCAGGTGTTGCCGCAGTTGGGCGATTATGGCGGTTCTCTGAAATATACCCGCAAGCACTTCTTGAGTGTCCTCGCAGGCGGCCGAAGCCACGCCATGGGTCCGGCGCCTGCTTGGACAGAAGAACGGCTCGAATGGGAGGTGGCGGATGACCGCCCGCGCGCACTCAAGGCCAATAAGGGGTGGAGCGTATTGAATCCCGGGAGCGCCCAAGGCCCCCTCTTCGCCGGCAATATGAGCACCTTGCTGCTCCTTGCCGGCACGCCCTATCTTCCCGACTTGACGGGGGCGATTCTTTGCCTGGAGGATGATGAGACAGTCAGCCCCGCCATTGTTGACCGCTATCTCACCCAATTGCGCCAGATGGGCGTGTATGACAGAATTGCCGCCTTAGTGATCGGGCGCTTCCCGTCCGACGTGCGCTTTACGGACGAGGACCCTTTGGAAGCCATCGTGCGGTCGGCGACCCGCGGCTACGCGTTTCCCATCGTGACTGACGCCGACTTCGGCCATACCGACCCCATCATGACTCTGCCCAATGGCATTACCGCCCGTCTGGCGGCGGACGAAAGCCCCTCCCTGACACTGTTGGAACCCGCAGTAGGCTAGACGCAATCCGAAGAGTCGGCAACCCGCCAGCGCTTTTCATCATTGCATGAACGTAAGGCAGGAACTTAGCCAGCCCCTAAAACCCAAGCATGCCTCTCACGCCGTCCTCCACTATTGTGCGTGGGCAACGCGGGGTTCACTCTTCCCGCGCAGAGCCGACAATCCGGCTGCTGCTATCGATAGGACGGCAGAAATCGTAAAGGCCTCCGTCAAGCCGTGCGCAAATGCCGCATGGCCCCCCGCCGCCACCGCGACATCGGCGCCTGCCAGGAAACCCGACAACTGACGGCTGCCCATGACGCCTGCCAAAATGGCAAACGAGAGGCTCATGGAAAAGAGCTGGCCGGTGTTGAACAACAACGTGCGCGTACTGGCAGCCACGCCACGCCTGTCCGGAGGCACTGCGCCCATGACCGCGCTGGTGTTGGGCGAGTTGAAGAGCCCATTCCCAATCCCTGACAAGGCCAGGCCCACCGCCACCAAGCTATAGGACGCCAGTCCGCTGAAAGCCAAGATGCCGAGGGAAATGGCCGTCACCAACAGTCCGCCCGAGGAGAGTTCTCGAGAGCCCATGCGATCTGACATCCGGCCGGCAATTGGCCCCACAATAATGATGGAGAGCGAAAGCGGCAGCATCTTGATGCCTGCCATCAACGGGCTGTCTCCGTCGAAGCCTTGGAACGCGAACACCATCAGAAACATCAATGCGCCACGAGCCAACGCATTTAAGAGCAAGGACAGGTTGCCGAACGCAAACAGCCGGTTTTTAAAGAGCTTCAAATCAATAAGCGGGCTCTCGGTCTGCATTTCTGCCCAGACAAAGATCGCCAGCGCGACGATCCCTGCGCTGAGAAGCCAGGGTACCGTCGAGTCATTTCCTTGAATAATCTCGGTCAATCCTAGCAAGAGCAGCAAAATCCCGGTCATGAAGAGCGCCATGCCGCGCCAGTCGAACCGATCCCCACGGTCCACGGTGGCGATTTCGCGCAGGGCCAGAAAAGTCCACAACGCGCCAAACGTGCCTATCGGCAAGTTCACAAAGAAGATCCACCGCCACCCCAGTGTGGCGGTAATGACCCCGCCCAGCAAAAGCCCCCCAACGCTTCCAGTCAACGCAGCCACCTGATTGATGCCCAGCGCAAACCCGCGCCCGGTCTTAGGAAAGGCATCCGTGAGAATGGCGGTCGAGTTGGACCACAGCAACGCCGAGCCAACGCCCTGAATCAGCCGTCCAACCAGCAGCAAGGAGCCCGACGGCGCGAATCCGCATAAAGCCGACGACACGGTAAAGATTACGAAGCCATATCCATACATTCGGACGCGGCCATGAAGGTCCGCCAATCGCCCAAACGGGAGCAATAGGGCCGTAATCATCACCGTGTAGCCCATCATGATCCAGAGCATGAGGGCCACGCCCGTATGCAATTCACGTGCAATGGTCGGAAGACTGACTGTCAGAATGGAACCGTCGAGAGAGGCCATAAGGGCGCCGATGGTGGTGTTGATCAGCACCACACGCTGATGCCGTGCCACTGCCGGGTCGGAAGACCAGGATCGACTGGCCGGCTCCCCTGTTGGCGCACCGTCAGCCATGAAAACCACCTCCAAGAACAACTGAGATTGCGATCGTTATGAAAACCGATTCAAACATCAAAGATAAGGTTACCACAAGGGTCGACGGGGAGCCCGCCGAGTACAGGCCAAAACGCCGCACCTGTCGGAGGTTGGGACAAAGCGGGGGCCGCAGGGCTTGGAGGAGCGGCCATTTCAGAACGGCCGACTCCGAGGACTCCGCGCATGCCTTGGGGATTCACGCGACTTATACCCTTAAAGGTAAAGAACCCTTGATGGCCCTCAATTTGAAGGAATACCCAAGACTTATTCTGTGATACCGGCAAAGTTTTTCTATATAATACCCCTAGCGGTATATAGATTTTGCGCGAGTACGGAATGCTGAGAAGGATAGCCTACGGACTGGCTCGCGAGGAAGGAGTGAATCGCCCGATGAGTCTTATTCAATCGATTTTGGCTGTGATTTCAGGCGGAGTTGTCGGATTGAGCCTAGGGCTGTTGGGCGGCGGCGGCTCCATCTTAGCAGTCCCTTTGCTCTTGTACGTTGTCCGTCTTAAGGATCCGCACGTAGTCATTGGGACCAGCGCATTTGCGGTTTCCCTCAGCGCCTATCTCAATCTCATCCCGCATGCCCGTGCCGGCCATGTGCGGTGGAAACCGGCGATCTGGCTAGCCATCCCGGGCGTGCTCGGCGCGTTGGTGGGGGCATATTTCGGCCATCGCGTCGGCGGCAAGGACTTGCTGTTTCTGTTTGCGTTACTGATGCTGGTCATAGCGGGCCTGATGATGCGCCCCAAGGCCGCGCGTCCCGCACCGGCCCGAGCGGTTTCAACCGGAGAGGGCAACGGGCTTGCGGATGCGGCGCCGGCACCCGCGAGCCGCCCGGAGCGAGTCCTGCCCACCGGATTCCTCGTGGGCGCGTTGTCGGGATTTTTTGGCATCGGCGGCGGGTTCCTGATTGTACCGGGACTGGTGTTTTCGAGCGGACTGTCGATGATCGACGCCATTGGAAGCTCCTTGGTCGCGGTGGGCACCTTTGGCCTCACCACAGCGATCAGTTACGCGGCGGTGGGCTTGATAAACTGGTTGGCACTCCTCGAATATACTGCCGGGGGCATCCTCGGCGGGTTCCTAGGATACGCCATCGCAACCCGTCTAAGCCATCATCGCAGTGCTTTAAATTACATCTTTTCGGCTGTGATTATCGTTGTCGCTCTCTATATGCTGTACCGCAATGCCACGGTGGTCCATCTCTAACCGCCATCATAAAAAAAGAAGAGGCCTGCAGGACCCTAAAAAATGGGGTCAGCAGGCCTCGTTGCATGCGCGCTATTCGGATCGCACGCCCAACGCCCTATCCAACTTAGGCCGGTTGAAACCAATAATCACCGTGCCGTTGACATCGATGACTGGCACGCCAGTCTGGCCGGATTTCCGCTGCAGCGCCCGCAGGTTGGATTCCGATTTGGTCACATCCACTTCCTTGTAGGGAATCCGACGTTCGGTCAGATAACGCTTCGCGGTTCGGCAATGCGGTCAGGTTGGCGTCGTGTAGACGATCACCATGGCCTTCATCCTCCCCTTTTCCTATCGCGTCAACTCTTGAATCAAGGTTTGCACCTTCTTCGGATCAGAAGCCAGGGCAGAATTGTCTTCTGCCAGGGTTTCCGCAACACGGCAAGCTTCAACGATTTTAATGATTTTTGCCAAAGCTCCTTGGGTGGCGGCCAGTTGAACCAAAATGTCATCGCACGTCGCCACCCGGCCTACCATGCCCTCGATACCCCGAACCTGCCCTTCAATCCGGCGCAGCCGGCGCCGCAAATCATCCGGCGCCCAAAATACGGTACGTGTCTCCTCCATGGGATCCCCCATTTCTCCAAATCTGAGACATCGGGCAACAAAGACAACGGGGGCGCTAGTGCAATGTCTTTTGCACCATGGCCAACAGCCGTCCTTCAGGCACGGCTCCCACGACCTGTCCTTGAGCATTGGCCACTGTTGCCGGGACGCTGGAAATGCGAAACTGCTCCGAAAGTTCCGGGAAGCTGCTCGCATCCACCATGTCCGCCAAGACCTTGTCGGGATTCACCCGTGCGAACGCATGAGCCAGGCGAACTGCCTGGGGACAATACGGTCACGTCGGTGTGACAAAAACCTGCAGGCGCAGTTCCTGCTCCAAGCCCTTCAGCCACGCGGCCGTCTCACTGGACACTTCTGGCTCCACGTGCGTGGACAGATCCACCAAGGTTTGCACCAAGGGGCCAAACTCGTGTCCGGCGGGCAGGCCAAGGTATCGGATCCCGGTAAAGGCCCCGTCAGCCCACAACTCGGTTACCGCGCCCTCCATGCTGGCGGACGTCATGTTGGCCGGCACCTCGTCACGCACATCCAACACCAGCTTCTCGGATAGCCCCGCCAACTCCTGCCACAGGCTCCGCATGGTTTCTGACGACTCCTCGCCCGCCTTGGCGTAGAGCTTGACGGTGACCGGATCCACCATGGTCCCTAAGAACTCCTTTACCGAAGCCTGTACCTCTGCTGGCAATATCACGATGATTCCTCCTCTGAGCCTATCGCTCGACGGGATGACCGCCACCAATCCAAAGGCTCATCCCACCCACCACGTTGGCAACCTGGTAGCCCTGTTCGGCCATCCACGCGGCAGCGCTTTGGCTGCGGTTGCCGGATGCGCAAACAATGGCATAACGCTGATCCGGTTGCAATTCCCCGATGCGTTCGGTCAATTGGCCGATGGGAATGTTCACGGCTCCGGGAATAATCCCGGAGCGAAGCTCATAGGGCTCACGGACATCAATAACGCGCCAGTCCGTGAGCGCCTGCCGCAGGGCATCCACCGTCACATTCTGCACCGCCACAATCGGGAGTCCGGCAGCTGCCCACGGGCCCATTCCCCCGTCCCAGATCGCCTGCACGGAAACTTGTTCGGCATCGAGTGCCTTCTGGGCGGATTCCGCCAATACCTTGTTGTCGCCGAACAGCACGACAGACTTGCCGGGAGCCTCCCGCCTAAGCCACCCAGCCACAGCCGCTCCCCAGCCACGCTGGCTAAAGGGGGCGGATAAGGCGCCAGGAATATGTGATTCGGTAAAAGCTCGACCGAGACGGACGTCAATGACAAGCGCCTCGTTTGCGTCAATGAGATTCTTCAATTCCTCTGCTGTCATGTCCAGCCTCCTTAAGATGTGACTCCCAAATTACGCCGCCTAAGTTCCTGCGCCTCTTCCGGCGGCGGCTTCAAAAGACGCTGTTGCTGCGCCACAAAGGTCTCCAGATCCCCCATGTTGAGAAAGGGATTAAATCGCCTCTCGTAGCCAATCGTCGAATTCGGCTTTTTGTCCATGAAAAGACCGCCGCAGGGAGACGAGCCATAATGCGCCGGCCACACTTCCGTGTAATCCGGCAGATCCATCAACCGATGCACACTGGAATATTGGTCCTCGGACGCCTTTCGGATGGCACCGGGGTCGGCATCCGCCAAATCCGGCCGTCCTACGTCCCCCACAAAGAGGCTGTCGCCGGTCAACACCAGCCACGGCTCTTGACCTCGCCGTTCGTCTGTGACAACCAGCGAAATGCTGTCCGGGGTATGGCCCGGGGTCTCCCAAATGGTGACCGAAACCTGGCCCAATGCCATCACATCGCCATCTTTCAAGGCGTGGAACGCGTATGATGCCGGTGCACGATGGCTGAGGCCATGAGGAATCCCCAACGCTGTCGCGAGTTCCTGGGCGGAGGAGGCATGATCGGCATGGACATGCGTTTCAATGACTTCCACCAGCGCCAAGCCGAGGTCTTGGGCCGCCAGAATGTACGCCTCAGCTCCCAATGCCCCCAGCGGGTCCACGGCGATGCCCTCGCCGGAGGTCGGATCGCCAATGATATAGGACATACACCCAAGTTCCGGATCCTGCAATGGTTGCCAAATCATAAATGCGCCCGTCCTTTCCGCACCCTTCGCGGTGCCTTCCTAACTACTTTACCGGTCCCTTCCAGCGCAACATGCCGCCAGAAAGGTTCTTCACCGTGTAGCCGGCCCGTTGCAACTGCGACGCCGCCATGCGGCTGCGCGAACCGGACCTGCATACCGTCACGATGGTCTTGTCCTGAGGTATCTCATGCATACGATGCCCCAACTCATTAACGGGTACTAAATGCGCGCCCGGAATGTGCCCTTGACGAAATTCAGCCAGAGTCCTGACATCGAGTACATAAATCTCCGGTGAGCCTTTCAGCTGCTGTTCCAATTCAGCCGCCTGAAGTTCGGGAATTTTTGGTCCAAAGCCAAACAACTGCCATTCCTCCAGTCTCATTTCGTGTCTATAGTATTAATACCAGTAGGGGTATTTTTCGTCAAGAGCAAAAGCCTTAACGGCCTTGGTATCAGATTCGAGCCTGTTCGCGGATTCTCGCGAAAGCGAGGAGAATCAGCAACGTGCCCCAGATCCCAACATTTATACCCCATGCCGTATTAAGATATGTGTATCAGCGCCGTTGGCGATGGATAGCGCCCGCAGGTCCGTCATTCTGGCATTAGCGTTCCGAGCCATTCTGCGCTGGTGGGGCTGGCGGCACCCATGGAGACCAACTGGTGCACCGCCATGCCCGCGTGCATGGCCATCGCGACGGTTGACACCACTTCGGCGGCCTGAGGCCCCAATGCTTCAACGCCTGCCACACGCCCATCCTCATGCGCGTAAAGAACCAAACGCGACGCTTGGCCAGCAGTCAGCACGGACTGGTAAAGCCAGGGGCGATTAATCTCCGCAACGTAACGCTGC
The DNA here is from genome assembly GCA_021820485.1 of Bacillota bacterium. GTDB lineage: Bacteria > Bacillota > Sulfobacillia > Sulfobacillales > Sulfobacillaceae > Sulfobacillus_B. The sequence continues at coordinate 6,007 of JAKADO010000089.1, read as the reverse complement.
GAAGTTGAAATTCCGACTCGCGCGAGTTCAGGACGCGTGTAGATTGCCTCAACCAAAGGACCTGTTTGACTGCTCTCCGTCAGTCCCAGCCAATCCCGTATCGCCGTTTGGCCGCCACGCCACGCCCGGCTTGCCAGTTGAAGGCCAGAGGCCGCATCACCAACCGCATAGACGTTCTCCACCGACGTCCGGCCCGCGCTGGATACCTCGAAGAACCCCGCTGCATCCAGACTGAAGCCAAGGCGTTCCAATGGCTCACGTTCCCACATGGGCATGCGCCCTGTGGCCAGCAAGACGCGCGGCACAACCTCTTCGCCAGCGCCTTCCCCAATCCACCGAAGCCGCACCCCGTCATCCCCAGCCTCTTCCAGGGATTGAATGCGCCGACGCCAATGGATGGTTACACCCCGCTCCTGCAGCAGGCCAGCGAATTGCGCGGCAATTTCCGGGTCGTATTGAGGCAAGAGCCTGTCTTGGTCCACAAAAAGGTCGACCTTTACGCCAAACTGGGAAAACAGCGAAGCCGATTCCAAACCGGTGGCTCCTCCCCCGATAATCGCCAAACGATCGGGAAGGGCGGAAAGGGTATGGAAAATGCGCGGCAAGAGGACCCGACGGCCATCTGGCTTCATCCCGGGAATCAAGCGTTGCCGCGAGCCGATGGCAATCACAATCACATCAGCCTCGAGCACCGTGTGGCTGGTGTCCGTCACCACGTGACGCGCTGATGCCAAGTGGGCAAACTCAGCAATCACCCGCGCTTGAGAAAGGAGCCGCTTGGCGTCCCTCTCGGCGTCGTTGATCAGCCTTGTCTGGACTTCCATAATGGCTTGCCACGATGAAGCATCCCATCGCGCGCCCCACTCCCCAGCCCGGTTGAGGGTTTCGGCCGCTTGAATGAGCACTTTGCTGGGAATGAGGCTATGTTTCAGCGCATTGCCTCCCAGCCCTTCCGGGTCCACCAGAGTGACATTGTGACCGTGACGAATCCCTTCATGCGCTGCCGCCAGGCCGCCGGGTCCGGCACCCAACACCACAATCTGCACCGGCATGAATCCTCCTTTGTCTGCCTTGCCTAAGCCAGGGCAGATTCCCTGTTATCTGCTACAAAATACCACCGCAGGCATCCGCTTGACCAGCTTTAGGCGCCTCGCCTCGCGTGCGGTCCGAAAATCTAGGCATGGCCTTTCTCTTCCGCTATCATCTTTTCATAGTGGTTCCTCAAATCGTTCCCCACTCAAGGAGGCCCGCCATGACGTCACCAAGCTCCGACCGCCCCGGGGTTGTCGCTCCGCCCCCGCTCATCTATTTCGCCGGAATCGTTGTTGGGTGGGCATTGAGCTTCCTGTGGCCTCTGCACCTGACGGCGCATCGGGCCTGGATTGCGGGGGCGTCCCTCGCCGCTTTGTCTGGTGGTCTGGCACTCTGGGCAGTCTACACCATGCACGCCGCAGGCACCCATATCGACCCCAACCAACCCGCAGTGCGCCTGGTCCGCCAAGGACCCTTTCGCTGGACCCGAAACCCCATTTATGTCTCGCTCACGGGATTTACCGCCGGCATTGCCTTGCTCGCCGACAACGCCTGGATCCTCGGCCTGTTGGTGCCCGTTCTTCTGATCATGCAAGTGGGCGTCATCCGACGGGAAGAGCGCTATCTCGAGAAAAAGTTCGGCGACGAATACCGCCGCTTTCTTAAAGAAGTGCGACGCTGGCTGTAGAACATACATATGCTCCACGGAACCGGCCACACTAGGACGGGGAGGTCCGCTATGGCCGCACTCAACTTATGGAATCCCAGCTTGGGGCTTTCGATCCCGATGGTGATTGTGACGGCATATCTCTTGGGCATGCTGCACGGCATTACGCCCGACGAACATACCTGGCCCATCACCTTCAGCTACGCTATCGGCGCGTACTCCACGCGGGGTGGATTGGTCGCAGGTCTCACCTTTTCTCTGGCCTTCACCGTGCAACGCGGCATTGCCTCAGAACTGGCGTATCTGGCCTTGGCGCGCTGGCTTCAAAATCCCGTGGTGGACGCTTGGGTCTACGTCATTGTGGGATTGGCCATGGCACTGGCAGGTCTATACATGCGGAGAACGGGGCGCGTCGTACATCTGCACGGAACCCAGGCTCACCTCCATCACGAGGAAGAACCGCGCTCCATCCCACCCAGCATGGCGCTGGTGCACGGGTTCTTAGCTGGCTGGGGATTTGGCGCCTTTGCGTTGATCATTTATACGGTACTGGCGCCCTCCATGCATCATGCGGCGCTCGGGTGGGTCCCAGGGGTAGCCTTTGGACTGGGGACCATGACCATCCAAGCGACAGCCGGCGCACTGTTTGGCCGCTGGATGCACCGCATGAAGTTGCCGGAACGGCTTGCACGGCAAGTGGCCAGGAGCACCGCCGCCACCACGCTTTTCTATGGGGGATGGGCCTTTGTGGTCGCAGGCATTGCCACGCTTCTCTTTCCCCGCATCACCGAATGGTCAATCGTCACGCCTCTGCATATCCATAACCTGCATTCGTTAGGGATTGGATTCGCGCTCGTGACTTTCACCGTCATTGTTGTCGGGCTGGGGAGCCTAATCCGCTCGATGCGCGCGGTCCGCCATCTGATGGAGGACGGGATTACCTAGGGAACCCGTCAAAAGGACCCTCGCAAGGCCGAAAGCCACTCCGACACGCTTTCACTCTGCCGCCATGGTCCAGTCACCTCGAGGGCGCGTCGGGACAGCTCTTCCCTCACCGGCTCAGCCTCGAGCGCCTTCGTGGCGGCCTTGACCCACAAGTCCTCATCTTCGGCGTAAACCCAGAGCGCGGCCGGGCCCAGCAGCGCTTCGTTGACCGGCGAGTATTGAGCCACCACCGGCGTTCCGGTGGCGAGCGCCGCCGTGATGGCAGCTCGCGGCGTAGATTCGGAATCGACTGCAAGGATAAGGTCAGCTCCAAGGCAGAGACCGGCGCACTCCGCATCGGTCAGGGCAGGCACAAACACGACTTGCTCCGTCAACCCTAGATGCTGGACAACCGGCGCCAAACTGGCACGAACCGCCATGCTGTCCATGAGGATGAGCTCTCCCTCCAAAGAGAGCAAGCGGCGCGCAACGTGCAAGAGCCGCGTAAGAGCCCGTCCGTCACTATAGCCTCCAAAATATATGAGCCGCGGCCGCGATTCCAAGTGAAACCGCTGGGTCACCCCAAATACATCGGCGTCCAGTCCCGGGGGATAGAACGTGTCGGGCACGATGCGGGGAACAACCGTCACGTGAGGGTGCTCCCGAAGTGGGTCGCCCGCGAGTGACTGAGCCGCAAAAACCCGGCCCTGCGGCCAACGGCTCAACACCCGCTCCACCTCTTCGGCACTGGGCGCCCAGAGAATGGTCCCCGCCCTGGCGCTCTCCACTCCATTGCCAGCGACCCATCTGCGCCGCGCGTTGCCCCATCGCGCCCAGCCCCGATGCCCCTCGAGCTCCACGGGGAGTCCCTCCGCCTTGAGCGCATCGAGGACCGGACCCAAAGCGTGCAGCAGATCGGGCTCCGTACCGGCGAGTTGCATGCCAATCGCCATTATTGGCTCACGGTCGGCGGCTGGGTTCGCTTCACCGCGCGCCGCGCCGCGGTCTGCACTGTCCCGACACGTGCCGGGTGCCGCGATTCATCCACGAAAAAGACACGCGAACTGTGTGTGGCATCGGCGAAAAACAGCCAGCGCTCAGCGACAGCGCCCACGAGCACGGCGATGGCCGCGATGATTGACCAGGCGCGGACGTGCGCAGTCAGCGTCAGAATCAGAAAGAGCACCGGAGCCAGCACCATGAGAACCACCACGGTCGCCGTGGCCGTATGGCGCATATGGTCCGGAATAATGGGCGCCACTTGGGTTTGGGTGCGGTATGGGGGCTTGGTGGTCCCGGTATCCTGCAGACGATATGGTGCAAAAGGAAGCCCTGTTCCGGTTTCAGCCCGAAGACGCCCATGGGCCTCGTGAAAGTGGCGCCAATGCAGCCCCTTCACCAATAGGGTCCAGACCGCCAACACCATCAGGGCCACCACAAAAACCTGGTAGGGCGGCGCGTCGAAGGGCGCCGCAATGCCGGCCGCCGCGCCCCCGGACAGCAGTCCCACAGACAATAAGGACAGTACGGTTACCGGGGTATGCCAGCTTAGCACGGCGGGAATGGTGGCATACAGCATGGCGGTAACCCACATGGCGAGAAGTCCCAGCGCCACGGTGAGCCAGAGCCAGACCAAGTAGCCCGTGCCCTTCTCGGGGATGAACAGGGTCCAGACCGCCAAAACCGCCAAAGCGCCGCCGAACCATGCCGTCGTCAATGCCTCCCGGCTGAGCCATGACGTTTTCAGGCGCCGCAGGATGTAGCGCGCAGCCTGCATGTGGTGCATGTGAAAGACGGACGCGATGCCGCCAATGCCTGCCGCTGCCAGCGCCATCAAAACCAGCGTGTCCGCAACCGTTGCGCTGGTAGGGTGAATGGACCAGAGCGCCGCAAAGGCCACGGCCAGCCCGCCGGCCAACCCTTGACCGATGGTGAGTACAATTAATTGGGGAGCTGGCCGCATATCAGTACCTCTCCTTCAATGCCTCGTCCAGCGTCTCGCGGTCAACCGGCGAGGGCGCGGGGCGCCGAGGCAGGTAGTGGACGGAAGGCCGCGCCCCCAATTCCGGCAAGAGCCCGAAGCCTTGGCGCTCCTGCACCAGCCGTGACACTTCCGAAGTCGGGTCGTCCAGATCGCCGAACGTTCGAGCATGCGTCGGGCAGCTTTGCACGCATGCTGGCTGGCGATCGTGATCTGGGAGCGATTCATCCTCTAAACGGTCAATGCACAACGTGCATTTCTTGACGACGCCCTCTTCCTCGTCAAACTCGCGCACGCCATAGGGACAGGCCCACATGCACAACTGACAGCCAATACAGGTGTCGTAGTCAATCAACACGACCCCGTTGTCGTCCCGCTTGTAGGACGCGCCGGTAGGGCAAACAGGCACGCAGGGGGCGTCGTAGCAATGCATGCACGCTTTTGGCAGATACATGACCGAGGTGTTGGGAAACTCCCCGCTTTCCATGGTGACGATGCGGTTCCACCACATGCCATCCGGGTCTTGATACGGGGCGTTGTCAGGAACGGGGCCGAAGGCGCCCGATGTGTTGTGTTCCTTGCAGGAGACCTGACAGCTCTTGCACCCGACACACTTGTTTAAGTCGGTGATAATGGTCAATTGCATCAGCGATTACCTCCTGCTGTGGTATAGGCAAAGTGCTCCATGGCAAGGGGTTTGGCGACAGGCTGCCGCGCCTCGATGCGGGGCCAGACTTCGTGGATCTCGGAGGGATAGATGCGGACCCGCGCATCGTACCACCCAGCCTGGCCAGTCACCGGATCGTTGTTGAAGAATGCCCCCATGTTGGCACCCGCCAGTCGGTCAGGAATAATGTGGTTGATCAGCACGGCCCGCCGCACCTCTGGACTTTCAGGGTCCAGCGCCCATGACCCCGGACCCTTGGCTATGGCGTTCCATGTCCATACGGTGTCCGGCTCGACGGCGTCAGAAAATCGCAACTTCCCCGAAATTCGGCCGATGCGGGATTCAATCCACACCCATTGGCCATCCTCAAGCTTCAGCTCACGCGCTTTGATGGGATTCATGAAAATGGGGTTCTCGTTCAGCAACTGGCGCAGCCACGCATTATGGGAGCCCCAGGAATGGTAGTGCGTCATGGGCCGCTGCGTGATGATGCGCAGCGGAAACTGCGCGGCCTCCTCGGGAGAATCCTCGAGCGGAGGATACCAAATCGGCACGGGCGAGAAGTACCGCATCAGCCGTTCCTTCAAAACCGGATCAGTGGGCTTTTTGCCGGGCCACAGGCCCTCTCCGGCGAGACGAAACGTCTGCAAGGGCTCTGAGTACAGGTTCAGCACGATGGGAGTCGCACTGGAGATAAACTTGACTTGGTGCGCCCAATCCAAATAGCTTTGATTGG
>JAKADO010000088.1 GCA_021820485.1 Bacillota bacterium | reverse complement strand
TTGACTAAACTTAGTAGGTCTTCAGATCCCGCCTCGCGACGAGCACCCTTGCCTTAAGCTATGGTTGGAACGGTCATCCCCCATTTGGGACTTTCACCCTAAAGCACACGCCCATGCCGGGCGCACCAAAAAGCACCGTCTGCCAGAAGGCAAACGGTGCTCAATACGTCGGGGTTCTAAAACACGGGTCGCTCACGCCATGTCCCAAAGACTTCTTTCATCGCCAGCGCGATTTCGCCCTCTGTGGCTCCGGCCCTCACACAGGCGACAATCTCGGGCATGAGGGGCGCATCGTCGTCTCGGCACTTGGCCCTCAAACGCTCCAAATGGTTGTCGACGGCTGCCTGATCGCGGTGCCGGCGCCACTCCGAGACCGCTCGCACCTGCTCCCGCTCCACCTCGGGGTTAATTTTCAAAATGGGGATCTTCTCCTCCTGTGACTCGACAAATGCGTTGACTCCCACCATAATTTGCTCGTGATTTTCGAGCTCCTTTTGATACCGGTAGGAAGCCTCGGCAATTTCCCGTTGGAAGAAGCCGTTCTCGATGCCGTTCAGCACGCCGCCCATCTCTTCGATGCGGGCAAAGTACTCTTCGGCCTGCCGTTCCAACTCATCGGTCAACGCCTCGACGAAGTAGGAACCCGCCAGCGGGTCCACCGTATTGGTCACGCCCGTCTCGTAGGCAATAATCTGCTGCGTACGCAGCGCAATTTTGACCGCCTTTTCTGTGGGCAAGGACAGGACCTCGTCCATTGAATTGGTGTGCAGCGACTGCGTGCCGCCGAGAACCCCAGCCAATGCTTCAAAAGCCGTCCGTACAATGTTGTTCTCCGGCTGTTGGGCTGTCAGCGAACAACCGGCCGTCTGGGTATGAAAGCGCATCGTCCACGCTTTCGGGTTCGTCGCACCGTACTTCTCTTTCATGTGGCGAGCCCAAATGCGGCGGGCCGCGCGGAATTTCGCAATTTCCTCAAAGAAATCAATGTGGGAGTTGAAGAAGAACGACAGTCGCGGGGCAAACGCGTTGACATCCAACCCCGCCTTGATGCCCGCTTCCACATAGGCAAAACCATCGGCCAACGTGAACGCCAGTTCCTGCGCCGCCGTCGCCCCCGCCTCACGAATGTGGTAGCCGCTGATGCTGATGGAATTCCATTGCGGCACATGCTCCGTCGCGAAGGCCATCATGTCAACAATCACCCGCATCGACGGACGAGGGGGAAACAGCCACTCTTTCTGCGCGATGTATTCCTTCAAAATGTCGGCTTGCAGCGTGCCTCGGAGTTTATCCCAAGAGACGCCCTGCCGTTCGGCGGCTACCAGATACATCGCCCAAATGATGGGGCCTGGGCCATTGATGGTCATCGACGTGGAGACCTGGTCGAGCGGAATGTTTTCGAACAGACGTTCCATATCCTCAATGGAGTCAATGGCGACACCTTCGCGGCCAACTTCCCCCAAGCTGTGCGCATCGTCCGAGTCAAAGCCCATCAACGTCGGCATGTCAAACGCGACCGAAAGTCCCGTCTGCCCCTGGTCCAAGAGAAAACGGAAACGCTGATTGGTCTCGCGCGCCGTGCCAAAGCCGGCAAACTGGCGCATCGTCCAGAAGCGCCCCCGATACATCGTGCCGTGAATGCCTCGAGTAAACGGGTATTGGCCGGGCGCGCCGATCCGCCCAGAGTCTGGCAAATCCTCCTCCGTATACAACGCTTTAATTGGAACGCCTGACAAGGTCCGATACTGCCGGTTTCCGCGATACGGGTCGGCGCTCTCCGAAAATCCGACATCCGACGGTTTCCGATAATCGATGGCCATCGATCCTGTCCCCCTTTTGACTTCATGCCGATAGGCGGGGTGGAGGAGTCTCAGGGCCTCCGATCCCGCGTGCTGTGAAACGCTCTTCTTGATCATACACATCTCGACCGCCCTCGAACAGCCCCGGCTCCGCAACCGTCAAACAGGAACTGGACACGGCCACCAGAAGCAGCCGGGCGTGGAGCAGCCACCGGACGCCATTAGGAATAGATGCGGTGAATGCCGTGAACCGCCGACAAGCGGTTTTTTACGTGATCCAGGGCAACCGCCGTCGTGGAACGTTTGGCGTCGTCGGCTTCCCTAAAAATGGACAGCAGCACGTCGTAAATCGCTTCGATCTGATGTTTCACCCGATCCGGATGATAGCCCTGAATCTCGTCTGCCACTTGAATCAACCCGCCCGCATTGGCAATAAAATCTGGAGCATACAAAATGTTTTTCTCGCGCAAGGTCTCGGCAATCTGGTCGTCTTCAAGCTGATTATTAGCCGACCCGGCAATGATTTGACATTGCAGGTGATCCACTGTGTCGCGATTGATGACATTACCCAGTGCGCAAGGCGCAAACACATCGCAGGCGGTTTCCAACACCGCCCATGGGTCAGTTGGTTCAATGCCCAATTCCGACGACACGCGGCCGACCACATGCGGGTTGATGTCAGCGGCGACCACCTCCGCGCCTTCCTCAACCGCCCGTCGGGCCACGTGGTAGCCGACCTTTCCAAGGCCTTGCACCGCAACGCGCCGTCCCTTCAAAGACGCGCTTCCGAAGCGGTGCATGAGCGCGGCATGAATCGCCTGCATCACGCCCAAAGCGGTGTTGTCTCCAGTATCCCCAGAACCGCCATAGGCTTGGGGCAATCCCACCAAATACCGGGTTTCCCGCAAGGACTGCACGAAATCATCTTCGGAGGTGCCCACATCCTCGCCTGTTCGGTAGCGGCCATGCAAGGTGTCAATGAAACGCCCCAAAGCGCGGAACAGCACTTCTGATTTGTCCCGCGCCGGGTCGCCGATAATCACGGTCTTTCCGCCGCCGAAATCCAGTCCGGCCGCTGCGGATTTGTAGGTCATGCCTTCTGAAAGCCGCAAGACGTCCAGCAACGCGGCTTCTTCGCTGGCGTATGGCAACATGCGGCATCCACCCAGCGCGGGACCCAAGGTGGTGTCATGAATCGCAATAATGGCTTTGAGGCCCGATGTCCGATCGTAGTTGAAAATCACTTGCTCATGGCCTCGTCGTTCCATCTCGTCAAATATGTCCATTGTTTCGTCCGACCCTTCGGCCGTCCGCTCACCGCCTTTGGAAGGATATCACGCTCATCACTCCCTCTATTATAAATCAACCGAATCCATCTCGGGATCCCCGTGTGCGGCACCATCCCATTCGGCCTCGGGATCGCGCGCTATCCGCAAGGCCACGTCCGCTGAACCGGCCAGCGGCATCACCCAACCCGCCGGCAGGGGCGCCATGCGCTTGGGCCACGCTTCTGACCGTGTCACTTCAGCGGATGGTCTCAGGACAGCGACCGGGGTGCCCTGCGCTCCTTGCCCCATGGGATTGTCGCGCATTAAGTGCTGCACCAGACGGCGATCAATTTCTGAGGATGCCGCCAGCACTTCACTCCCGACATCGTTGACATCCACGACTGCGACGTGACAGCCAAATCGCCTGTGCAATGCCTGAATGACCCACTCCGGATGCGCCGGCGCCAACACGATATACTGATTGTACGGTGGAATGGTGGTCGGGCCGGGGCCATCGATAGCAGCCACCCGCCGACCAGCGACCCTGTAGAAGTTCCCCGACCGGCCCGTCAGCCGATCCAAGGCACCGGCAGCCGCCGCCATGATAATGCGCAGGCTACCCGCCTCACGCATCGCCATCTCCATCGTCTCCGGCCGACGCAGCCCCAACCCGTAGCCCAAGGGACGCACGTGCCGTGAAAGCATCTGCGCCAGCCGCCGCGGCTTCACCGCGCTCAGCAAGACGGCACGCCCTTCGGAGATGGCGACGATCTTTTCACCCAGCACCAAAATATCCTGGGACTGCAGCTGATCGGCAAGATATGGCGCCAGCGTTTTGTCCAGCCGCTCTCCGGGCCGAACCAGATGCGTCTTAACCACGTAGCGCCGATACAACCGTCCCTGACCCTCCCGTACCGGCTTTTCGATCCAGCGGCCGTACTCATCGTTTGGGGCCTTCGACTGCTGCTGCACCTGACATCGCTCTCCCTATTGCGTTTTCGTTAAGGGCCAATCGTCATCGAGGAAGCCCTCGCGAGACTACTGCACCCTATTCGCTCGCGCCGAGAAATGCCACGGCCACTCATTGGGAAGTCATTGGAGCTCTTGCCAAGGTGCGCCAACGCTGCCAGGGACTCACTCACAGGAACGGCAACAAGCCGCGGAAGAATCTCCCGCGGCTTGTTGTGATTGCTTGTGTCGATTAGTGCGCGTATTGGTCCAAGAGTTTGTGGATGGACTCCGCCATCTCGAGCGCTTCGCCAAACGGCCGCTGCCACACATTGCGTCCGAATATAAGGCCGGTGGCGCCAGCCTTCATGCAAGCCTCCGCCTTCCCCAAGGCAGAACCGCCCTCGCTCTTTTCGCCGCCCGCGAAAATCACCAGAGAATTGCCCGCCGAGCGAATCACCTGCTCCAACGCCTCATCTGCGGTCCATGGCCGCTGATATGCCTTGGGTGCCTTGGCCAGTTTGTCGGCATCCACTTTCGGCACGTTGAGCTTGATGACGTCCGCTCCCAGTTCCTGGGCCACACGCGCGGCATAGTCTACCGCGTAAATGGTGTCCTTGCCCCCCTTGGTCTCTATCGCCGAGCCCCGTGGATATGACCATACCACCACCGGCAGTCCATATCGGTCCGCATCCTCACGGATGCGCCGGAACTGCTCGAAGTCCTCGTCCTGCCGCGCCGATCCCACATACAGGGTGTAGCCGACAGCGTCGGCTCCCAGCCGCACAGCATCCTCCACCGTCGCGATGACCGGGGAAAGGGGAGATTCGTCCGAAGGAATCTCCGTCTTGCCGTTCAACTTGAGAATAAGGGGGATTTTCCCCGCATAGGCCGGATAATACTTCTCCGCCAGGCCGATTTGACAGGCAATCGCGGAAAACCGCCCTTCGACGGCAATTCGAAACTGAGAGTGGGGGTCTTGGCTTTCCGGGGCATCAAAAAAATCTCGGGGACCGTGCTCCAAACCTTGGTCGATCGGGAGGATCATCAAGGTCCCGTTGGCCGGGCCGGACTGATACAGCAATCGATACAGGCGCGCCTTCTTTCCTGGCGACAGGTTCAATTCATCCAAATGGGGCCGCTTAGCCACAACATCCCATTCCTTTCTTGTCGTCACTTCCCCGAGGGATTCGAATCCTCGCAGGGAAAATTGTACCATAGGAGTTGCGTACGCATAGAGGCCTTGTACTCTGACGCCTTAGGCCTGCGAGAGACCGCTTCAGCGTGCCTTCAATCCGACATCGACTGGAAGGAGATTCCCCATGCCCACACAACCCACGATCCACTATCAGGTCAGCCTCCCCAATCCGCGGTCCCATTATTACCATGTGGCCGCACGATTTGAAGGACCCTTGCCGGATGTTTTGACCATCGCCCTCCCGGTCTGGACGCCCGGTTCCTATTTGGTGCGCGAGTACGCCCGACACGTCGTGCAGATGACCGCGGAAAGCGGCGGGCAGGCGCTGACCGTGGACCCTCGATCCAAATCGGAGTGGCAGATAGCCGTGCCCCGCGGGGCCACCGAGGTGACTGTCCACTATGAGGTATTCGCCTATGAACTCACCGTGCGCACGAGCTACTTGGATGATGAGTACGGACTTATCACCGGCACCAGCCTCTTTGTCTACCATGAGCCGTGGAAAACCCATCCGGTCTCTTTGGAACTCATCCTGCCGCCGGGGTGGGACGCAGCCACCGCCTTGGACCCTCATGACGCTGCTGTTCACCGCTACGTGGCGCCCGACTACGACACGCTTGTCGATTCCCCAATTCAGATGGGCCGCCTGCACCGGTATTCCTTTGTCGTGGACAACATACCCCATTCTGTGGTCGTTGCGGGTCACGGTGCCGAAACATTGCCCAGAAGCTCCTTTTTGCAGGACCTGGCACAAATTGTGGCAGCATCGCGGGATATCTTCGGCGAACTTCCGTATACGCACTACGATTTTTTGGTGACATTGACCGAGCAGAGCGGAGGTGGCCTGGAGCACCTCAATTCCGCCAACATCATGGTATCGCGGAAGCAATGGCGCGACCCCAAAGATTACTCGAGTGTCCTCAGTCTATTCGCCCACGAATTCTTCCACCTCTGGAACGTCAAGCGACTTCGGCCCACCATGCTGGGACCGTTCAACTACCAGTCCGAAGTCTACACCTCGCTCCTGTGGGCCTTGGAAGGCATCACCGACTACTTCGCCCAATGGCTACTGGCTAACAGTCAGGTCCTTCCCGTCAATGAGGTGCTGACCACCTGGGCTCGCTCGCTCCAGCGTCTTGAACGGCAGCCTGGGCGCGAATGGACCTCCTTGGCGGCGGCTTCCCGAGAGGCTTGGATTCGCCAGTATCGGCCAGACGCCAACACGACCAACATCACCATTTCCTATTACCTCAAGGGGGCGCTTGTTGGACTGTATCTCGATTTGGAGTTGCGCCGCGCCACGGAAGGCCGATCCGGCCTTTCCACCATCATGCGCGACTTGTGGGACCGGTATGGAGACCGCGGCTATCCGGAGTCAACGTTTGAAAGGCGCATCGCCGAGGTCGGCGGAACGCACCTCAAGGATCTGATGAGCCGTTATGTGCACGGCACTGACCCCTTTGACGACACCATTTTTGAAACTGTCGGACTGAGACTGGACCGCGCATTTTCAGAGGAGGAAGGTCACCGGCTGGCGTGGCTTGGGCTCGATGCGGTGGAACGCAACGGACGGGTTTATGCACGGTCCGTGGAGCGCGGGGGCCCGGCCGAGCAAGGAGGGGTATCGCCCGACGATGAGATCGTGGCCCTTCAACACGAGCGCATCGCCACCGTGGAGCAATGGCACCGCGCCCTTGCGCCCATCGCCCCCGAACAAACGGTGACTCTGCATACGTTCCACCACGGCGTTCTCGAGTCCCGCCACATCACGGCCGTGCTGCCGCGCCCCGACGACTATCGATTGCTGCCGGTTGGCGATCCCACGCTCGCTCAGAGGACAGCGTTTGAGCACTGGCTTGGCGTGGCCTTTCCCAAGGATTCTTAGGAGCATGTTGCAAGGCCCATGACACCGTGGGCCTTGCGCTCTATCCAAGGTAGTGAAGACTCGCCTCGACCGCCGTCGCAACCTCCCCAAACCCTGCTGCAATGAGCTTTACCTTGCCGGGGTACGTACAAATGTCACCGGCGGCAAAGACTCCCGGCATGGTGGTGCTCATGTCCGTTCCCACCCGAATCTCATGCCCGTCCATTTGCAGGCCCCACTCGTGAAAGATTGCGGTACCCGGAAGCAATCCTATGGCGACAATGATCCGGTCCACATCCAGCAGATCCGGCACCACGGAACCGTCAGAGAACTGCAATTGCGCGGACTCGACCGAGTCTCGCCCGAACACGGCATTCAAGGTCCGATTGGGCAGAAGCGTAACACGGGGGTGGGCTTGCAGCTTGGCCTGGCTGTCCACGTGGCATTGAAACTGGTCGCGGCGATGGATCATGGTGACATGGCTGGCACGATTGGCGAGAGCCATCGCCCAGTCGGCGGCCGAGTCGCCACCTCCCACCACCAAGACCCGCTTTCCGTCAAACTCGCTAAGGTCATGCACAACATAGTAGAGACCTCGGCCCTCAAATTGATCAACGGCTGCAACATTGAGACGTCGCGGGATGAATTCTCCAATGCCCGCCGTGAGAACGAGAACACGGGTATCGACCGGTCCCTGACTCGTCTCCACGCGATATCCGCCGGGGATTTCCTGAAGGCCTCTCGCCTCAACTCCGGTCAAGACGTCCGCTGGATATTGCAAGGCTTGCTGTTTCAACTGTTGAACCAATTGCCGGCCGGTAATGGAGGGAAATCCGCCGACATCATAAATCGGCTTTTCGGGGTAAAGGTGCTCCAATTGCCCGCCTACCCGATCCAAACGCTCGAGCAACGCAGCTTTGAGGTGGTGAAGCCCCGCGCAGTACAGTCCAAAGAGTCCGATAGGGCCTCCGCCAACAATCGTGACATCTCTCATGTCTCGCATGCGTATCCCGCACTTTCTGATGAAAGTCAGACTTCGCATCCAGTGTACGAAAGCCCCGGACCGGTGTCAAAACGCCCAGGGGTCAGTTATAATACCGGACAAGCGGCTGCCCGCGCCGAAACATCGCGGAATTGCCATTGGCCTGCCGTCGCAACATATCAAGCCACAGGGAGGATTTGCCTTGTCCAACACGATGCTGCCGCCCAGGCAAAAGGCCTGGGAGATCTTGAACCAGTACACCAAAAACCCAAGCTTGGTAAAGCACGGACTCGCTGTGGAAGCGGTCATGAGGGCCATTGCCGAAGAGCACCACGAAGACCCGGACTTGTTTGGAATGGTTGGGCTTTTGCACGATTTTGACTATGAAATGTTTCCGGAAATTGGCCAACACACCATCGAGGGAGGAAAAATCCTCACTCAGGAGGGATTCCCACCCCGCGTAGTCGAAGCCATTCGGAGTCATGTCACGGAGAATCAGATTCCGCGCGATGGTCTCTTGGAGAAAGCAATTTTCGCGGCGGATGAGTTGACCGGATTTGTCGTCGCTGTGACCTTGGTCCGGCCCGAGAAAAGCCTCTCGGAAGTGGCTCCCCGCTCCGTGATGAAAAAACTGAAGGACAAAGGGTTTGCCCGCGGCGTCAATCGGGCTGACGTCTACGACGGCGTCCAGGGACTCGGCGTCGAACTGGACAGCTTCATCGAGTTCATCGTCAATGCCCTTAAGCCCCACGCCGGCGAGCTCGGACTTAATCCCTAACTCGGATTGAACCGCTGCGGCAACGGCCTCCGCCCCGCAAACCCCTCTTCGAGCCCGTGGTAGTAGCCCACCTCGGGCTCATCCTTTTGCCAACAGAGATATACCGGCGTGCCATCCACCTCCGCTGGAAAATCAATAAGACCTGCCTCCACGTCCGTGACGCGGCATCCTCGCTGGTTGATGGACGATAGGATCCGGTTCGCGTCCGCGACAATCTGATCAAATTGGCGCTTCGTCTCCTGGTAGTCAGACAACATGATGAGATTGCCATCGGGACGGTATCCCACCTCGCGGATGTCCCGCATTTCTTCATACTTTTGGCGGGCGTCGTGCTGCATCTGCTTGAGCTGTTCGAGCTCCTCACGAAGTGCCGAGAGTAGTTGATTGGCTTCATCAATACTGAATTGTCGCGACTCCATGGGTCTCCTCCTTAAAAGTCCGCCGGCAAGTCATGCTGACCCACTGCCTGATTGGCTCGACGAGCGGCCACAAAAAGAAAATCAGACAACCGGTTTAAAAATTTCAACTGCATGCCATAGCTGGAATCCTCTTGAAGGAAGCTTACCAGCCGGCGCTCTGCGCGCCGCACCACGGTGCGCGCCACATGCAGCGCCGCGGCACCCGTGGCGCCCCCCGGTAAAATGAACTGCTTCAAGCGTGGGAGCTCGTGGTCGAGCTTGTCGATCCAGTCTTCTAGTCGGAGGATGTCCGCTTCCGTGACTCGGTCCACCCGATCCGGATTGATGTTGGAGAGATCGGATCCCAGAGCGAAAAGCCGGTGCTGCACGGCAACCAGCATCTCCGATAGTTCCGGATCCGCAACCCCTTGGGATACCGCCATCCCGATCCATGCATTGGCCTCGTCGACGGCGCCATAGGACTCCACACGCAACGAATCCTTTCGGGTCCGCTTCAGTCCTGCCCTCCCCCATAACGACGTTTCGCCCAGATCGCCCGTTTTAGTGTAGATCTTCATCGGTCTCGCGCTCCTTGTGCCCCTATTCTACCCTATGCGACCGGATTGGCTAAAGAGCAGAATCACGATTCCCAGGGTCATGAGAGTGGCTGATCCCACCTTCCGAAGGCCGTCTCCCTCCCGAAATCCCACCACGCCGGCCACTGTCGCAATGACGCCGGCCCAAGCGGACATGGCCTCCACCAGCGTTGCCGGAATCCGGCGCAAAAGCTCCAGAACCGTTAGATACGCCAGGCCATTGGAGACGGCTGCGATGGAACCCCAACCTGGTCGTTCCCGCACCATTCGGACCACGTCCCCCCACCGCTGATACAGGGTCATGGGCACGGCCAGCCACAAGAGAACCGCAGTGAACAGGCTTGCCGCATAAGGCAGCGACGCCACCCCCTGATTGTGCACATCGAGAAGTCGTCCCACCGCCAACGCAGCATCGCTGAGAAGCATCCACGCCAGCGCTTTGGAAGGGCGCCGCCCCCACGGAACCAGCAAGGCGGCGCCCAAACCGAAAAGACCGATGGCCAGCAGCGATTGCACGTCCCACCGCGGCGTGACGAAAAAGAGGAGAACGGCGGTTGCGTTGGCAAACGCACTGACAAGGCTCACAGGCCCTTCGGCAAGCGCCGCCGTATAGAGGGCGAACGATACCGCGTAAACCGCTCCCGGCCAGAACGCCTGCCCCACCCAATAACCTTGGCCCGTTGCCCAAGCCGACAACCACAGCAAAGCGGCGGCCCCTCCATAGGCCACCGCTGTGGTTGCCAGCGCATTGCGTTGCCGGCCCAACCCGTGGAACGCAATGCGTTCCCCCGACAACACGCCGAGCCGCAGTAAAATCAGTGCCCAAAGCCCCAAAGCCTCCATGCACATCCCCTCGCTGTTCAATCTATGTCGCGAAGGGACAGGTGCATGCCTCTAGGGCTGGGATTTTGGCCCAACAGCAACGACGCGCGGGCTGGGCCGATACTGGTCAATCCCCAAATCCTTAATCTCGGTACCGGTGGGCGTCTTAACCTCGAGCCAAGTCTTCACGGTCACGCCCTTTTGTCCCGGCGCCAACACTTTACTCTCGCCAGGCTTCAAATTGCCGTCGTATTTGGTCACTGTCTGATAGGGATACTCAGCCAGGATCCGATGCTTTACCACAATTTCGGGGCCGGGAGATGCTCCCCAGATGGCCACCGTCAGATGTCGGTTGCCCGTTGCCGCCGTGATCAAAATCGGCGTGGTGCGCGTATTCTTGAATCGGAAATTTAGGTAGTCAGATGCGACGGTGGCATCTTCTCCCGGTGGCAAATACGGTACGGTCAGCCCATGCTTATGCCGTTCCAAGACCAATAGTCCGGTTCTCAACACGGCCGAATACAAGGTGCTCGATCCCTGGCAGACTCCACCGCCAATAGAAGGCACAATGCGGTCACCCACGAACATTCGGCCCCAACCGAAGCCGTTCTCCGCCGTGTAGGGTCCCACCTGCTTGTAGTAAGAAAACACCTGCCCGGGCTGAACCACAGTGCCGTTCAATCGCTTGGCCACCAACTCAATATTCTTCTCCTGGCTTGGGATCGCGTGAAAGTAATTCGTGGTGCGCGAAGCCAAGAGATAGGGCAACTTCAAAGCCTTGGCCTGCGATTCACCCGGCGCGTTCTGAATTACCACCGGCGCATCGCTGGGCATGCGCTCCACTTGCGCCCACAGGTGCCCTCCATGCGGAGCCAAGAAGCTAGGTACCGGCGCGTTGGGCAGCATCATCAACCACAAGCTCAAAAGCCATAGGCGAATCAAGCGATCGCTCCTTCCTCACTTCCGAATGCATAAAGCAAAACCACAAACACTAATGCCCATAGCTTGCAAAAGGGAGGCGACAATTATGCGCGCCTATGCTGTTCTGCTGCCCGTTGCCCTGGCAATGGCGGCTTGGGTTGGTGCCCGTCCCGCCTATAGCCCGGGGTTAGCCGTGGCATTTGCCGATCGTCATTGGAACTGGGCCATCGCTTCGGGCGCGCCAGCGCCGGTGAGCACCATGGCAACCACGCGAATTCAGGCGCGCGTTCCGGGACCGGGATGGTTTCAGCCACTCTATGAGTGTGCGGAATTTGTCGGTCGCTCACTGCATGCCGGCGGCATTCCCGTCCCCGAGGTGCCTTCATCCAATCGGCGCTGGCCGGTCCTGGTCAACGTGGATCGACTCAGCTATTACCTGATCTCCCGCGGATGGGCACGCTTCTCACCCCTTGGCCGGCTTCGCGCGGGAGATGTCGTGCTGTTTCGATACCCGCATGCTGGCCGGCCAGCATCGCCTACCGTTTGGTCGCATATGGCCCTGGTGGTCGCTGAGCACCCCCTGCTCCTGGACGCTCACAACGCCGCCCACCGGCATATTTCCTTGGCGCACCTGCGTGAAGGCGCCTGGGCTGTACGGGGACTGCGCATCCGGCTTCTGCCGGATGGACGGCGGTTCCCCGATGCCTTCCGCCCGGACAGTGAAGCGGCCGTCGCCTGGCGAGATCTTTGGACCACGGCAGGGGTTCATCTCTATTGGGGACAGATATTTCGCGTGAACGGCTCCGTCGGCGGGCAGGTGTCTCTAGCCGGCGTGCGTGGAACCGTGCCCACGACCGCGCTCTCCCCCGTGGCCGCCACGCCGATCCGCCCCTGGCACGGCACTGTCGCGGTCATTTTAGGGGTGACCCCCACGGGTCAGACTCTCTTGTCAACCGTGCGGTCGCCAATCCCTGGTTGGACGGGCCGCGTGTCCTTCACACAGACCCCGGGAACGCCCGCAGCGTGGCATCTCGTGACCGCGCGCACCATTCGCGTCCGGGTGTCTGAACCACTGGAACCGGTCCCCGGCCACGCTTCTCTGCCCAAGGCCTGGGTCCCGAAGGGCAGCAACACTGTTGTCGATGCCTGGGTATCTTGGCGAGGACGTCGGTGGGCACAGTTGGAATGGCGCGGAGCCGAATCCGGCCTCGGCTACGTGCCGTGGTCCACCCTCCAGTTGACGGCCATTCCTGTCTCGACGCTTGCCCACCCGCTCCACCTCCGGGGCCGGGATGGCGCATCGGTCACGGTTCGGCCACCCTCCGCACTCGCGTCGCGCCATGGGCACTATGCGTATGCGGGCGTATTTCTCGCACCAGCGCCTTCGTCCTGATTCTTGCATGCGTCCATCCAGTCTCCTAGACTGGGAAGTACTCGTTCTTTGAACGCCATTACTGCCATGAGGTGAGCCATGCGAGTAGTTAACGTAGGTCTTTTGGGGTTGGGCACCGTGGGACAAGCGGTCGTCCAGTTGAATCGTGATTTCAACCATGTCCGGTTTGAAATGCAGCGCGCGCTGGTCAAGAATCCGCGTCGCCCCCGTCAAGTTGGCATTCCCCTCACGACCGATCCGGCGGACATCTTGGACGACCCCGCCATCGATGTGGTCGTGGAGGTCACCGGCGGCCGGGAACCCGCCCGCCAGTGGATCCTCCAAGCGTTGCAAAATGGCAAGGCCGTGGTCACCGCG
>JAKADO010000087.1 GCA_021820485.1 Bacillota bacterium | reverse complement strand
TGCAAGGCGGCTAGATTGATCAGTAGGGCGCTGTTGATGGGCTCGGACGGTTTGTGTGTCTGGACCACCTGATACGCCTGTCGCAACGCCTGGTCGCGATCTCCGAGCCGCGCCAACGCCATGGCGCTCCGCATGTCGATCGCCGCACGAGTCGCTGCCGAAGCGTCTGATGGGAGCGCGGCTAAGGCCTGCTGAAAGTGTCCCACCGCGTCGCCGGGGCGACCACGCTGGGCAGCCATCCGACCGAGCCCATCCTGGATCTCTGCCACAACCGTCCGATCAACACCACGTTCCAGGGCGTCACTCCAATAATCATGTGCCGCCTCGAAATACCCACGATGGTAAAAGTGATAGCCCAGGGCGGCCAGGGCACTCGCGCTAGGCATGGTCGACGGGCACAGAAAACCGAATCCGAGTCCCTCCCTGCTCCGGGGTGGAATCGACTGAGGTGGTGCCGCCGACGAGGGTCAACCGCTCCTTCATCGTGCCTAGCCCATAATGCCCGGGCCGCGGTGCCTGGGGATCGAATCCGGTGCCATCGTCAACCACCTCGCAGTGGACCGTGCCCGCTTCGTGTGTCAGCCGGACCAGGATATAATTGGCCTGCGCATGCCGCGCGGCATTCGTCACCGCTTCTTGGATGGCTCGATACAACATCATCCCGGTTTCCGGACTCAACAGTGCCCCGGCATTCACCTCATCGACGACCGTAATGGGCATGCTCCAATCCTCTTCCAAGCGATGGGTAAGCGCCGCCAAGGCTGCCGTTAAACCGACCGCATCGATTGCGACCGGTTGCAAGTCATAGATCAACTGCCGGATCTCGATGACAGCCTGTCCCATGCGTCGACGAATCCGCAGGATTTCACCCTCCACCATGTGGGAGTCGACCTCCAGCATGCGACTGAGGACATCCAGCCGCATGCTCGTATTGGCCAACACTTGCACGGGCCCATCATGGAGATCGCGTGCAAATCGCCGACGTTCCTCTTCCATCATCCAAATTGACCGAGCTGACACATCCATCATGCGTACCTCCCGCCAAGCGTCGAATCGTTTTCGTTGTCCCGACCTCGTCGTTTTTCCTGACGCCCCATCTTAAAAATCCCAGATATAGACGGCCCGGTCATGAATCACCTTGGCCAGACTACCGGTCGCCGACCGATGCGTTTGCCCGGCTGCACTGCCGGGATTGGATTGCGCACTAATTGGGTGCCCCGGAGTGCCGGACGTGACCACGTTCGCATGTGTTGGCGCGGACACGGTCAAGAGC
Organism: Bacillota bacterium; assembly: GCA_021820485.1. Classification (GTDB taxonomy): domain Bacteria; phylum Bacillota; class Sulfobacillia; order Sulfobacillales; family Sulfobacillaceae; genus Sulfobacillus_B. Next base: position 12,063 of record JAKADO010000087.1, on the reverse strand, counting down.
ATGGCTGCAACGAACAGTGAAATGCCCCAGCGCTTCATCATTGGTTGTCACCTCCTTTCCATGTTTTGGGGGGCCATGACGCGCTGAAGCGCGGCGACGTGAGCGTATACCGCTCGCCTCCGACGGCGGCCATCACCCCCGGAAACGCTGTTTCCGCCGCCACTTCACCGTCCGCATCCAGCACCTCGACACTGGTCTCGGTGCCCTGCGGGTCGCCGAGTTGCCAAGCTTCGATCCGATGCTGGGCGGTGAGAAAGCCTCCGACGACCTCACCTTGAACAATCACGGCATCTGCTACGATGCGTGAAGTGTGAATGGAATCCAAGGTCATCGTCCCAACCCCATCAATTTCGCTGTGATTGACGGCATTCAATCGCACCGGCATGGAATGCCGGCCGACCGGGATCTCCTCCACGACCTCATCCAAGTCCATCATCTCCAGTTCCGAGCGCAGCGCCCACAACGACGCCCGCACCATACTGTCGGATAAATCCTCATCCATCTGCTGTCGGATTTGTCGGATGGCCCACCCCAGGGTATCGTGCCAGCGAACCATGGGCCATGCCAAAGCCGATTCGAGCATACCCAGAGACTCCACAACATCGGCAAATTTCGTCGGGATGAGGCGGGCAATGACCGCCCCCAAATCTCGGGCTTCGGGTCCCAGTTGGCGCTCGAGATCCTTAATGGTCAATTCCAAATCGTAGAGACCATCGATGAGTCGCGTGATATGACGACGCCCGTACTGGTGGGCATAGCGACCGATACCCACGGTAATCTTGGCTTGATCGGTCATGCCGCGCACATCCACGGCTCCACCAGTAGCCACCTGGGCCCCCCGCACATCACCGGCAACCACCAGATTACCGGTGATAACCACATGCCGGTCCACGATATTGCCGCGGACCGTTAAGTCGCCGATGACCACGAGCGCTTCGGGATCTGGAGCAATGTTGTCCATCTCGTGTTGCGACACCACGTCGATAACCTGGGACTCATACACGACATACCCCTTAGCGTTCGCGACCAAATAGGCCCCCCGATTCATGAGGGCGACACCCGGACCCAAACGAACCTCTCGCCCGGGCGCGATCACGGGGGCCAGGCATTCTTCGCCGGTCACGGTTACCCCGGGTTGAGGCAGGGCCGGTCGGCGCCGACCAATGATGGTTCCGGGCTCCACGAACCACAGCCCTACCGCATCATCGGGCCGCAGCAGTTCCACACTTCCAGCGCCAGGAATGGGGGCCGTGCCACGGGCAATCACCAACGTGCCCGATTCCCCGCGGTCCAGAAACGCTTGTATCTGGTCCGACGCGATGACGCCCACGCTCACCCCACTCCGGGTTAACTCGGTGCGGACCTGCGCGAGAGTGATACGCATCGGTTCAATGGGGTAAACATCCAGCGCAATCACCAGCCGGGGCGCCGGGGTTGTCGGTCGCACGATCCGTCGTTCGCCGGGCTTATAGGTCACGGTGAGGACCGCTTCCATGCCGTCGGGGGACACGGTGATCGCCGTAGCGGCCTGGGGTGCGAGAACGGGCAGGCGCATCTGGATGTGGTCCGTTTCCTCCACCACTCGGGTTCCCGTAACCACATTGCCGTTGATAGTTACCACGACATTGTCCCCGCCCGGGACAGCAATTACCGCATAGCGGCCATCCGCCCCCTTGGGATTGGTCACTTGGATCTTGGATGCCGGGTCCACCCAGATCAGCCCATCACGCGAGTCCACTGGACGCAGCCCAGAACGGGTGTCGCTCTCGTCCTGCGTCATGAGTGCCGAGGCGGTCGTGGGCGTCGCCTCCCGCGGCGCCGTGCTATCCATCGGGGCGTCGCCTCGACGTTTAAACCAGCGGGCCACGATTGGCATTCCCCGGCTCTAAAGCTGGACGTCCTGCGTCGCACACCGTAGTGCCACGCGCCGCCGCACGCGATCGGTGCAACGCTGCACCACGCAACACCTGTTCCAGGGTCTCTAACAACACAGGTTTCGCCAGGAGCCAATCGACCCCTGCCGCGCGCGACTTGGCAAACAGAGCGGCGTCATCCAGCACGCTAATGAGGGCCACGCGGGTTGCGGGCCAGGCTTCCCGAATCTTGGCCGCTAACACATCGCCGGACATGCCCGGCATTTGGAAATCGGTCAATACCAGGTCGACCGACTGCGCTTCCAGCCACAATAGGGCCTCGCGGGCCGATCCCACCGCCCCCAACACCCGCCCGCCCGCATGCTCCACAAGCAGTGACAACACGATCCGCGTCTCCGGTGTGTCATCCACAATGAGTGTATCGACCATATCTACCCTCCATAATTGCCCTCATTGTTATCAGGCGTGCTCCCAACGTTGCCCTGCTAGGGGCCGCTGGGCCTGCCCAACGCGGGCACGAAGGTCGACCATCAGTTCCAATGCCTCCCATGATGCCGGTCGCCCGGGGATCGCCACCGCGTCCGAGATCGGCTCGTCTTGCGGCCGGCCCAGGAGATATCCCTGCATCAGGCGAACCCCGCAATCGCGCAAACGCCAGAACTCCTCGGGGGTTTCCACCCCTTCGGCCACGACACCAATATTGAGTGACTGAGCCATATTCACGATGTTGCAGACCACCGTGTGGTGCATCGGATCGCCAGAGATGCCGGATACGATAACGCGGTCCAGCTTTAGGATGTCCGGGCGTAACTTCAACAAGGCGCCGGGTCCCATAAAACCCGCCCCATAGTCATCTAAGGCGATGGCAAACCCGGCCGCGCGCCACCGAGCCGCTTGAGCCAATAACGAGGGATTGTCGATAATCGATTGGCGCTCTGAGATTTCCAACACGATCCGAGCCGGGGGGATATGGGCCTGTCCGGGCGCGAGCGGCAGGTCCGGTGATAAACAATCTACATTGATGAAGAGGCGCTGATGGGAGGGAAGATGTTCCAGACGCGATACAGCTAGTCTTCGTGCATTGGCCTCAAGCATCGTCTGATGACCCAATCGGATAGCACTCTGAAATAGCACATCGGGCGACTCCCATGGGGTGCCACGCGGTCCGCGCAAGAGCGCTTCATGGGCCACCACCTGGCCGGTCTCGCCGTCGACAATCGGTTGCAACACACTCCTCAGTTTTTGACCCATGCCGTTTTCTCCACCCGGGGACGCGGCGTCGCGGTGCCCGTTGGCAGAAGCCACCCCCTTTCATGCCGACATGCATTCCTGATTACGTTGGAAAGAAGCGTCGTCCGCCGTCTGTGCCCGGACAAAGCGCTCCCTCATGCTCGATGGTCAACACCCCACCACCCGAACGGTCAAGCGAACGCCCACGTCACCCGCTCCTACAGACCCCCCGCTGGCCCAAGCCGGGAGACCACACACGCACCCGGTGAAAATCTCGGACAAATGCAAACGGCGACCCTGACGGGTCGCCGTTACGCACATAGTATCTACGCGAAAGTGGCAACCCGGCGATCCTAGACATTCCTGTCCGTAGACCCGTGGCTTTGCGTCCCAATGTTTCCATTGGTTTGCCAAGAGCACTTACTTCTTTTGTTCAACGTTAAATTACATATTTCGACAAGAATCGTCAAACATTTACAAATAAAGCGGTATAAAAAACGGGATTTGTGTCCAGCTTTCCAATCGGACATGGTTGAAGAGCTTTGTTCGGTTTTGGGTAATCGTAATGGCACAAGTCATATGGCCGGGGATTGCCCGGCACAGGGTTGCCTGAACCCCGTGTCCCAGGGTCTCGAGCAGATAGCGCCCACAGTCCGCAGCGGCGATGATTTCACCCGTATCAAGAAACGCACGCGGTGCTACTCCACGAGCGGTCCCATAACCCGCCCTGAATGCTGGGGGCGAACCACCCCACGATATCTGGCGATCGAAAGGGGGTGAGACACATGGCATCATCTTGGAAGCCGGTCGTCCGAGGAGTCGGGCATCTTGTCAGCGCTGCTCTGTGGTTTGGAGCGATTCTGAACGCGACCATCCCCGGCAACTGGAAGGGAGTAGCTGAAAAAGTGATTCTCGGCATTATCGGCCACGTCGCGACTGAATTGTTGCTGGGATAAAAACAAGCCCTCAGGAAATGGCCTTCCCGAGGAGCCGAGCAAAAACCTGTAACCCTAATATAACCCACTCATGACGTGGTCCACACGCGGTGGGTTATATTTTTGCTCTTATGCTTGCAATAAACGGTCCGCGGCCCTATGAGTGGGCTGGGCCAAGAACGCGCTTAAAATTTCTGGCACCGCGAGCAATAATCGACCGAGGCGGGTTGAATCACTACCCCGTGTGTCGGACAGTATGCATCGCTGCCGGCTTTCACCTTTAATAACTCCCCGCACGGTGGAATTGGGCAATGGCCCTGTCCGGGGGCGTCACTGTATAGGTGTTTCCAGCGCAACTGGTTCTCCTTCAAGACGTCGGCCTACTTTCGGGTGAGGTTGTGTCAGATGCATGGCGCGGACATATCCATATTGCGGCCACCCTCGATTGAAACGAGGGTGCGCTCAAAACCACTCAGCGCTGCGGTGTGGTTGGAGAGTCCCCGCAAGATTGCGAATACCTCGGCCCCTCCCCTTCTGCTGTTATTTTTCTGACACTCATAGTTTGGTGCAAAATCCCCGGTTTGTCTTTTCGGGCTCTCTATAATGGCCGTGAACCAAAATGAAGACTTATGCGGCTGAAGCGGAACGCTTGAGCCTGCGCGCGAAATTCTGAAGACACTGCGGAAACTTTGCTTCTCCCGGACTTGGCCTGCAGCCGAATGCCGCCAAACCTGAAGACCTAACCTTACTCCGACGAACCTGGGGGATGGTTCATTCCACTATCCCGGGGCCACGCGAAGGCCCCCAACCAACCGCCTGGGGTAGCCCGGGCGAGCGCCCCATGGGGCCTGTGAAAACGAGTGCCCGTGAGTATTTGGGCGGGTGCGCCCGATCACTATCGACCCATCGCTGGTCTCCACCAGCGTCTCGCAAGAGCTGACTGACAGAAAAATACGCCTCAGCGGAGGCTTCATTGTCACGGGTCAGGACGGGTTTGCGGTGTGCTGCGGAAGCCTGCGAAGGCTCAGTCCGCAAGGGATTCAGCCATTTTTAGGAGGAGGGTTTGGCCATGGCGAAATCACTAACGAACAAAGGAAATAGCAGGCACGAGGGTAGTCTCGTGTATCAAGTGGTCCAGTTGCTGAAAAATTTAACCGCGTTTGGATTGAGTCGGCATGAGGCGAAACAACGCGCGCGGGACGCAGGGTTAGGGAAGCCGGTCGGGATTTACGGGCGGAAGACGCTCATTAAGTACATCGGCCGCAGCATCCATTTCGTGAAATGGTGTCGGCGGGAATACGGGATTTGCTCCCTCGAGGCGATGACGCAGCCGATGGTCGACGGCTACTTTGCGAGCATCGCCCACGGTTCGGCGTGGACGTGGGACACCCAGATTGCCGCCTTGAACAAACTACGCGTGGCCATGGAACTCGAGGGGCTAGATTGGCGCATTACCTTGCCGCCCGGGCGCCCGCGCCAATTGGCCATGCGGGTGCACCAGGAAAGCTACTCCGCGGACGAAATCCGGCGATTGCTGAACGCATTGCGGCCGCCCTATCGTCTCATGGCCCAACTCCAGTGGGAACTGGGAATCCGCTGGGTCTCCCTCGAGCGTTTGCGGGTGCGCGACATTGGCCCGCGTCTCCACGTCTCCGGGAAGGCCGACAAGGAACAATGGTTGCCGATCTCTCGGGTGACGCGGAATGCACTCTTTCGCTGGACGCAGGCCCTTCCCATCCAGGCCAAGGTGTTCGACCGCACCTATGGCGCCTATCGATCGGCGTTGGTGCAAGCGTGCGCGATGGCCGAGCTCCCCTATGGCGGAACTCATGCGCTCAGACGTTCCTTTGCGCGCCGGCGACTGGGGGAACTCATGCGACTGGGCCTGACCGAGCGAGAGGCCCGGCGCGTCATCGCCCAGGAAATGGGGCATGGCGACAAACGCGGGCGGATTACGTTGGCGTACTGCTCGAGGATAGAGGAAGAGTAGGTGCGCGGGCGGGGTTGGGGTCGTTTTCATACAGGGGCATCCCGCATGGGACTCCGTCTCGCCGGTGCGGGGCACGTGGTATTTCGGGAGGGAGAAGCCCGCGGGCGGAATTGTCACTGACGAGGCCGCAAAAAAACGAACCCGATCTGTGTCGTCGCAGCCATGAGACAAGGCGCCGATGATAGTAAACCGTGTCTACTGTGATCCCGAATTGGGCAGCAATGTCAGCCGGCTTGTCGCCACGGCCATATCGGCCGCCTCATCACTCGTCAACCGGTGGTTGGCCACTACGCTTCCTCCTACCGTAAAGTCTTCTAACATCCGGTACGTTCTACTGTATCAGATGTATCGGAACTCATCTTGTTCTCACTTCGGACGGCTCAACGTCGGTCGCTCGCATAGCCGTGACGCGCCCGCTCTTGAGGGCGCGGAGGCAGTTTCGGCACAACGAATGGTCGTAGTCGATTCTGAGCGCGTCCAAACGCCAGGGATGGCTGGCACTGTACTTAATCCGGCATGGTGAGATGTTGACCCAATACGTGTTGCCGTTGGGATGCGGTTTTTGAACGCGTTGGACCACTACGTGGTATCGGAAGCGCGGGCCGCTCCCCCACACCCAGAGGCTGTCCGAGGCCAATTTGGAATCATCCATCCCTGCGCGCCTCCTACTTCTAGTCTTTTATGAAGCATTTTTCAATCATTCTGGCTTAAACTGTTATGAATAGGTATACTGCAATTAAGAGTGCAGCCTCTCCCTGTCTGCGCCCGTCGCGATCCCGCGACGTAAGGCGCCCCGGCCTGCCGGGGTAACGCACGGACTTACAGGTGATCGCTGCCCGTTTTTTATTCCCGCACCGTGATAGCGCCCAGGTGAAACAGGATCGGCGTGATGAGGCCCATCCGACCGTCATTGGAGTCGCCAGCCAAGGAGCGCCGCACGGTCCCCGCGACTAAGTCCGCCAGTTGGAGCGGCTTGTCCTGTTCGGAATTACCAAACCGCACCGAGCCCGTAAACCGTTCCGCATGCAGCATCTGGAGTGTGGAGGCGAGCGTGCGTCCTTGTTGGAATTCATCGCATACCGCTGTGACCTCCGTCACGCCGGGCGGAATGGCCCATAGGACGGCCTCAAACGCCGTGCGATACACGGTGAGAAGGCGCGGCATCGACAGCGCATGCTGGCGTTGTTCGGTGGGCGTCTTGGCATAATAGGCTACAAACAAACGCACGTTGTCCCGAGGTGCGGGACGGCGCCCCTTCCGGCGCGGTACGACGGCTAAGAGTTGCAAGGATCGCGTGAGGAGCCGCGGGCTAGCCCGGTACAGCATCGACTCGTGAAATTCCGGCACCGGAATATGCCACCGTCGGGCCGCGGTCCGCATGTCACCGACGATGTTCTGGAGCGTTAGCAGGTCCGGCGCCGCGACGGCCGCCAAGACAAAATGCCGCGCATCCTGCGATTCATCGAGGTACACTACCACACGCCCAAGCCCCTTTCACCCGTCGTCTTCGACACCTTGGCAGTCAGTTCCTGCGGTGGTACAGGTTCCACAATGCACCGAATACAGAAATAAGGAAATGCAGAAATACAGGTTACCAGTAAGCGGGAAAGCTGGGTATCCAGCAGTACAGGAATACAGCAATACAGGAAAACATACAGAAATACAGAGATTGGTATATACAGGAAGCCGGGAATACAGGTATACTCGCGGCACAAGGAGGTGGCGCCCCGTGGCGCGTGTGATAACCATAGCAATGAATAAAGGGGGCACCGGCAAGACGGTTTCGACCGTCTCCCTGGCCGCCATTGCGGCCAAGCAGGGATGGCGCACCTTGATTGTGGACGCGGACCATCAGGGCAATGCATTGATGTCGTTCGGGGACGCGGCCGAGACCCATGGACCGACCATTTTCGAGGTGTTGATTGGGCAAGCCGTGGCGACGGCCGCCATTCGACCGCTCACGGAAAATCTGGACATCCTGCCGGCCGATGACCAGCTGGCCCTCATCGACTTCGAGGTGCTGGGCGCGCAGCCGGGCCGGTATCCCGAACCGTTCCGCCTGTTGCAACGGGCACTGGCGCCGGTACTGCCGCAGTACGATTTCATCTTTGTGGATTCGCCGCCGTCGTTGGGGCTCATGACGGGGAACGCGCTCCTCGCGGCCGACGCCGTCATCGTCCCCGTGCAGACCGAGCATTTCGCGCTGCGGGGGCTGATCAAGGTGTTAGACGCGATTGAGGACATCCGCCAGCGGGAGCATCCTCAGTTGGAGATTCTCGGCATCCTGCCGACCATGGTCGATTCCCGGACGACGCTGGCCAGCGAGGTGATGCAGGAAATTCGACGGTTCTATCAGCCGAAGGGCATCCGCGTCTTTGAGTCGGTGATTCCACGTAGTGTGCGCTTCGCCGCGGCCCCGGCCTACCAGGGCAAACCGGCCGTGCTGGTGGACACCCATAATCCGTTGGTGAAAGCGTATTACGATTTGTTTGAGGAGGCGTTTGGCCATGCCACGTCGCACGACTAGTTTGGGCGGGATGCTGGACCGTATGAGCGGGAATACAGGAATACAGGAACCTGTACAGGAACCCAGAAACCCAGCGCCGCCCATTGAAACCCCGCAGCCCGCGGGGGGCATCAAAAAGGTGACGTTCGACTTCCCCGCGGACTTTGCCCGGGACCTCAAAATGCACTGTGTGGCGGAGGGGATTACCATGCGGGACTATGTCTTGCGGGCGATTCGTCAGTATCAGGCGACGTCGGACGCAGCTGGAAAGGATGCGCCATCAGCGGAATTTACTGGTAGACAGCCCCCACGTCCAGGAGTATGATCGCGTCAAGGTTCGTGGAGCGCAAAAAGAAATAGAGCGGTGCTTGCAACACCGCCCCGGCTCCTCGGCTGAGTCTCGACCCAGACCCAAGCCGTATCCCCGCCTTAGCACCACCGTAGCACATCGGGCGGGCGTTGGACAAGCATAATCTCCAACGGAATCGGTAGAAAATGGATCGTCTGGCGCGAGACTCGCGGCAGACTTTTTTGTACGCAAAAAACAGAGAAGCGGTCATTGCTCCCCAGCACACCGCTTCCCGACAAGGTTATGGATGAACCACCTGCGGCTAAGACCGTCAGTGGCTCGATGTGAGCACGCCCAAAAGGAGGCTCAATTTGAGCACCAATGTAGCAGAACGCGCCACGTGGCGCAAGAGGACCCGCATTGAAAAGCCCGAAGAGCACGCCGCGCTACTCCATCCCTGGGCCGACGGGTGCCATGGGCTGGTGACCGTGGCCCGGCGCACGGACGGCCATTGGCGCGAGACGCGCCTGAAGATTCCAGACCTGCCGTGGGCCGTGCGGGAACTGGCCGGGGCACCGGAAGTCTATCTCTCCCAGAACCGCTTCAAAGGCCCGCGCAAGATTGCGCACCTGTGGCAGTTGGACAGTTTGTTTGTGGACATCGACAGCCATAAGGTGCCGCAGTGGGCGGACAAGCCCCCAGAGTCGATCTGGGAGCTCTGCAAGGAGGTCCTCGAGGACCAAGGAATTCCCCGACCGACGTTGACCGTGGCCACCGGGCGCGGTCTCGCATTAGTGTGGGCGCACAGCCCCATTCCCCGACCGGCGTTGCCCCGCTGGAATGCCTGCCAGCGTCGGCTGTACGAGGCGTTCAAACCCCTGGGAGCCGACCGTGGGGCGTTGGATGCCGCGCGGGTGCTGCGCATCGTCGGAACCCAACACGCCAAGAGCGGTCAGCTGGTCCGGGCGCTCACGCCCACGGGGGATGGCTGGGATTTTGATGCCCTGGCAGACGAACTTCTCCCGCTCACCCGGGACGAACTGTCCGCCTTGCGGGAACAACGGGTCCAGAGACGCGCACAGAAGCCCGCTGAGCCCGTTAAACCGCCCCGCCGTCTCTTTACCCAAGCGACCCTCTGGGAAGCCCGCCTGAGCGACCTGCAGCGTCTGCTGGAGCTGCGCTGGTGGGGCACGTTGCCGCCCGGGCATCGAGATCGCTGGCTCTTTGTGGCGACGGTGGCCATGTCGTGGCTGGCTCCGCCCAATGTCCTGGGCCGGGAAGCTTGGGCCCTGGCCCGACAGGCGGGAGGCTGGGACGATCAAGAGGCGGCCGCGCGTCTCCGCACCGTGGTTAAGCGGGCGCAGATGGCCGCTCAGGGTCAGACGGTGGAATGGCAGGGGCGCGCTGTCGACCCCCGTTATGCGTTCAAGACCAGCACGATATTGGAGTGGCTGGACATCACACCCGCCGAACAGCGCGAGATGCGCACCCTGATAGGCCCAGACGAGAAACGCCGGCGCAACCGGGAAGCGCATCAAGACGCGCGGCGGGCCCAAGGCATGAAGCCCCGCGCGCAATACCTCTCAGAGGCGGCTGAGCGCCGTCTGGAGGCCGTCCAGCGTCGGACGCAGGGCGAGTCCTTGCGGCAGATCGCACAGGCCCTAAATGTGAGTGTGGGTGCCGTACAGTACATGCTCAAGCAGGGCACCGCCCAAGGTGTATGAAGTATGTCCTCTTGTATGGGTGGGTACCTCCGCAAGAAGGCCGTGGACTGGTTGACCACGGCCTTCTGAGGCCTTGCTTTTTCGGTTGCCCTGTGGCGGCCGAGGCCTTTCGCTTTGTAGCCTCGGGTTATCTTTGCCTTCCTTGTGTGTCCGTTTTGTTCTTCTTCCGACGGTCCCGCAGATATACGGTGAGCTCGGTGCTGGCGTCCTGGCGGAGTTGGGCCCAGTAGTGGTGGAACTTTTGGCTGTTCTCGGGGTTTTGGGCGTTTCCTTGGGTTTTCCGGAAGTTCACGAGGGCTTTGTTTTCTTCCACTTTGGCGATCAGTCGTCCATGCGTCGCGGCGTCATAGGCCAGTTGCTCGATGTGGTCCAACGTGGCTTCCAGTTTTGGCTGCGCGATAGGGCATTCGACATCCCATTCCTTTCGTTGTAGGTCACCAGGGCGAGGCGTTTTGTCTTGCGCTGGTGCAATTGCTAGTGCATTTATGCCCATATACTACTGAAGAGGGATGAGAATGGTCCCATTGGTGCGCCGGTTTATAGGTCATGGAAAGTTGGGTCATGCGTTGCAGTGACAGGGATAGTGGTGTTTTGTGCCCCGCGGCGCTGCCGTGGGTGTGTCAAATCCCCCTTATCCTGCGTGTCTGGGAGAGGTTCTTTGCCGGGGTGGCAGTATGGGCGGTGTGCCTAAGCGGGTGGCACTATGACAGGTGGCAGTATGGCCCGTGGTAGTATGACCGGTGGCAATAAAGGGGGTGGCAGTATTGGAGGTGATAATGGTGTGTTTCGTTGATCCGCTGTATTGGTTGATGGACAACGGTTTGACCCGTATCGTGTCCTCGTCATTGACCGGTAATAAGTAACGGGGGGAGGGGGTCGGTGAAGGCACGGTGCATGATAGGTTTCCGGAGGGATTCCAGATAGGCGTTGAGGACTTTTGGAGGATTGTTGGCAAGTGCGGGTGGGCGCTGAGAGATTTAGAGGGATGGAAGCGCGCGTGAGGATGGCGATGGATGCGGATCTGTTGGGGTGTTGCGGTGTATTGTGGTGTTGGATTCAGGACAGGCCGGTTGCGTTTAACGAAATGGTGAGGATTTTGGGGATGAGGTGGCCCAGTCGGGGTGCGAGGAATGAGCCTATAGCATGCCGCTGATGGCGCCCTGCTGAGTGTTTGGTGCCCCACGCGAAGAATACCCCCGTTTGCGGCCAGCGTGACGTCCTTATATATGGCGCAGGACATTTGCGGTCCAATGTGACACTACCCTGAAAACGGAGAAGACGGCTCGGCGCTTCGGTTCTAGCCGTTTTCGGTCTCTGGAATAAGGGCAAAATTGCCGACAGGCAATGTGACACTTGATATCACGAGGCATTTGCAGCGTGCGTGACTGTCACATCAGGGGAATCACGCCCGAGGATTTTCTACAAAATTTTCCCTCCGTTGGTAGGATTTTGCGTGTCCATGTCGAATAGTGGGATTAGGACGCAAAACAAAGCGCCCGCTACGAGGATTGGAGC
>JAKADO010000086.1 GCA_021820485.1 Bacillota bacterium | reverse complement strand
TATCATCCTCGATAGGGGAGGCGCATCATGAGACCGCTGGAAACCATTCTTGACCAATTAATCGAGCCCGTCACGTGGTTGGAAGGAGAGGGGCGCTGGTCATCCCGCTGGGATGCGATCGACCAATCCCCGCTCATCCGGAGAAAACCACTCGAGTCCCGCCCCAAAATGCCCTGGGATTGGGGTTGCCCCGACGCTGTCGTGCGTGGCATCCGCGCGGACCACAGCGGAGCCGTATGGATCTGGGGCGAACCAGAGGGGCAAGAAGAGACGGCGATGCAAGATATCCTCTTGATGGCCGGGCGCGGCCACACGCGGCTTTCGCGCGACTCGCTGGACCGACTGCAATCCTTGGCTGCAAGCGTCGATATCGGCATTCTCACCACACCGGGGTGACCGCGCTGCGCCGAGGCGGTACGCCTCGCATCGTCGGTGGCCATGGCCCAGCCTCGAGTGACTGTACACGCCGTGATGCTGTCCAGTTGCCCTTCGCTCGTTGACGCGCTGCATCTCAACACAGTCCCCATTGTGTTCATCAATCAGACCCGGCTGGACGGGCCCTTGAACGAATGGGTGCTGCTCCATCATGTGTTGAATACATCCACTCGTTGAGGCCCAAGGCCGGATTCCGGAGCCTTGGACCTCCCCGTTGGTTAGGCTCCTCCAGCGGGAATGCCGCCATAGCGGGCTAGCCATCGATCAATCCGCTCCAGCCGATCAATCGCACGGGACGGCCGGGTAATGGCATGGTGCTCGCCCGGGTAAATCACCAGTTCCGTGGGAACGCCCCGTTTCTTCAACGCCACGTAGAGCTCCTCAGCCTGGTTGAGCGGGCAGCGCCAGTCATGCTCTCCCGCCGTAATCAAGAGCGGGGTGCGGATGTTCATGAGACCGCTCATCGGAGAAATCCGATAATAGGTTTCCGCATTCTGCCAAGGCACACCCAAGTCGTCCTGCCACCACAAGTGGCAGTCATCGGTCCCGAAGGCACTGAGGTAATCCCACATTCCATGCTCGGAAACCGCCGCACGGAAGCGATCCGTGTGACCAACAGCCCAGTTGGTCATAATGCCCCCTTGGGAGAATCCGGTGCAGAACAGTTGATCCTCGCGGGTCCACCCTTCAGAAACCAGGTAGTCCACTCCAGACATCACATCGTCATGCTCGCGCGGTCCCCAATCCCCTTGGATCGATTGACAGAACGGTTCACCGTACGAAATCGATCCGCGATAGTTGACCATAAGCACCAAATAGCCGCGGTTGGCCCAATATTGCGTGTCGAACTCAAACTGCGGCGTGTCGTACCACATGGGTCCACCATGAATATTGACCAAGAGAGGTGCGTGATCACGCCCTCTATCGAAGCCCGGCGGCGCAAGAACCAAGGCTTCAATGGTCTCGCCATCGTGATTGGGGTATTGGATCCAGTGATAGGTGCCCAATGTCCGGTCATTAAGCCATTCTCCAATGAAGGTAAGCCGCTGGAATCGGCCGTCAGTCGCGGCGTAAAGCTCCCGGCCATGTTCGGGACGGTTGTAGACCGCCACCATCCCGGCCGCATTCGCATCGGCGTCCACCACGGTGCCGATGCGCTCCTCGGGCATCAGCGCCTCTACGGCCCCATCCAGCCCAAAGTGGACCAGCTTCTGCTGGGCACGATGATGGGCCAGAGCGAGTATATGCTGGTCATCCGTCCAACCGACCACGCGAGAAAACGTCCCATCATACGACTTGGAGACGAGCTCCAAGGGGGTTTTGGCCAGTGGAACCGGATAGACCCGGGCATGGTTGACGGGGTCTCCTAAGAGTTGGTCCGCGACAATGCCGCCAATGGATGACCACCCTTGACCAATGGCTTCCGAAAGCGAACGAATGGGGGCCGCATCCTCGACCCTGACCACACACAGTTGATCGAGGACATAGCTGTTCTCTGGCGCCACCGAACTGATGAAGGCCACCTCTAGGCCGTTGGGTGAAAATGCGTAATCATGGGCGCCCACATCGCCCTGGGTCAGTCGCCGCGTTTCGCTCCCCTCCGGGTTGATGAGCCACAGGTCGGTGCGTCGGTTGTTGTCCGCATCCCCGGTGCGGTTTGAGGCGAACAGAATCCATCGCCCGTCGGGCGACCAGACGGGATGCTCTTCATTGGCTGCGCCGTTGGTGAGCCGTCGCACAGCGCGCGTGGTCAGGTCCGCCACGAAGAGATGGGTCTTCACATTGTCCAAGTACCCTTCTCCATCGGCCTTGTGCTGAACACGGTCAATCACCAAGGGCCCGGGCTTTTTCTCATCACGGATGGCCTTCAAATACTGAGCTTCTTCCTCTGAAGGATCGCGGCCTGCAAATACAATGGCAGACCCATCGGGCGCCCAATCGAACGAAGCGACCCCCTCGTCGCGATCGGTCAACTGGCGCGGTTCTCCCCCCTGCACGCGGTCGAAAATCCAGATTTGCGCATGCTTCGATTCGGGCGGCGCCTTCTCCCATTCATCGTCCTTAATGAGTTCCAGCTCCTTGGGGCGATCCGACAAGAACGCCAGATAGCGACCATCCGGGGACCATTGGGGGTGTGCGTCGTGTGCCCGATTTCGCGTCAATCGATACGGCTCCCCCCCACGCGTCGACACAATCCAGAGATTCTCCGTGTTTCCATCCATTCCGCGAATCGGTTCTGACAGGACGAATGCCACAAACTCTCCGTCCGGGGAGAGCGCGGGGCTTTGAATGTTCTTCACGAGGTACGTGTCGTTCAGTGTCAATTTGCTGTCCATAAGGCGCCTCTTTTCCCACGAAGTCTGATGCAAGCAAAGGTTCCCCATCCGATCCCCGAATCCCTGCATCGCTCCACGAGAACGATCCTGCCCTAAAGGCACAGAATCGGCGGAGAGCCGAAGCCTCCGCCGGATTTTGCATTGAAATTGGTTAGGGCGTCCCCGATACATCGTGCTCGTCGACCGGCAGCGGCGAATGTCCGCTGTGTCCCGTCTCATAGTGCTCCAGCATCGCTTGATGCTTGGCGTAGACGGTCCAGCCGATTGATGCCTCGGAGCGTGCAGGGGGATGCATCTGCGAGGACCATAGGGCCCCACCGCCAAAGCCTGCCACGACGGCGATGAAGCCGGGCGCCATAATCCATCTCTTGAGAGTGCCTGCCATAGAGTCACCTGCCTTGAATTTTGGGCTATCATGCCCAAATCGCAGGGGAAATATTCACGCAGTCTCACAGTGTCGCACCATCGAGCTACTGCGCAACAGTGGCGTTGAGCTTCAAAATATGGCAATTCAGCACGTGTCCAAGACGGTTCACGCCACTACCGTTGCGCGCCCAACCATCGACCAGGCATAATGCCGTCAAAGCCGCTACAGCGGCTCGCGGGCCGAGCCCCGTCCCTCCACCAAATCCGACAAAACCAAGACGGAGCGTGATATTATGACCACCAGCGTATCGACCCGGAACCGCCAAGAGCGGCAAACCTGGTCTCCCGCGCGCGTAATCCAGGCCATTCAAGCGCGCCATCGGGCGGGACTTCCCGTGAATCCGCAATGCCTTCACCGCGATGACAGCCGACTCTTGGCCGCGGGCCGCCGCTATTTCGGCTCCTGGTCCGCCGCCCTGAAAGCCGCGCACGTGCCAGTTCCACGCCGCAACATTCATAAGCGCCACCCGCGGGGCCATTGGACCCGGGAACGGCTAATCCACGCCATTACCCACCACGCCCGCGAGGGCGATCCACTCCATGCCCATGCCATGCAACGGCTCAACAACCGATTGGTATCAGCAGCCACCTATCATTTCGGTTCGTGGGCTGAAGCATTGCGCCAAGCGGGTTTTGACGCGGATGCCATTCGGGCGACCCGTCGGCATTCGCCAGACACCGTACTGGAGGAGATTCGCCTGATGATGGCGCGGGGCGCCGACCTTCGAGACAGCGCCATGCGCCGCCATAACCGCTCTCTGTACAACGCAGCGCAAACGCACTTTGGGAGTTGGCGCAAAGCTGTGGGCGCGGCTCAAATGCCGGACTACGAAGATATGGAACAGTCCTCCTAACCCACCCCACTCCGGATGACAACAAGAGGGCGCCCGCCGTGGGTGTCCTCTTTGTCTGGTCTCGTTCAGCGCACTGAAAGCTCGGGATGAATCCACGCGATGTGTTCCCTTGCAGCAGGCGTCGCACCCCATGAGCCATCGTCGCGGAACCACCACACATTCAATCGCAGCGCGGTGGCCAAGCGCTCCAACTGATCAGCCCCCCGCAACATCAACACCTTGTTCCAAACTTCCGCCCAAGTGGGCACCCGGTGGGCCACCGTGACAGAGATAAGTCCCGACCCCCCCGGTTCATGGGTGACCGGATCGATAAGATGATGAACCCAGCGCCCTTCATGCTGCCACCGGTTGCGGCGCACCGACGACGTACAAACGGCCGCCGGGCTTCCAAACCGCAAAGCCGCCCCTAAGGCATCGGTCCTCCAAGGATGCTCAATTCCAACAGCCCAGCCGTCCGGCTTGGGTACGGCGGCGCCCAGCATCTGCAGGCCCCGCCCGCATTTATCAGCATGGCTGGAATCCCCCCCTGCTGTTCTCGCATCATTGGCATCACCAATTGCCCACCCCATAGCACGGCCAAACTTTTTCCGACTCCTCCCAAGTCGACGGGAGCCCACAAGCGAATGCGGCGCGTGCGGGGCCGGCGTTCCAGCCACAGGGTCGGATGGGGAGGGGTCAGAGCAACGCCCGTTTCGGCCACGCCATAGCCTAGTCTGGAAAGATCAGCCGCCACCCGCGGATCGAATGTCCCGCCAGTCTTCCGCCAAGCCTTCATGGCCGTCCGCAGAGCCTCATAGAGCATGGGGGACGCATCCACCCATACCCCCAAGCGGCGGTTCAACTGAGTCAACTCGCTGTCTTCACCAAAGCGAGAAAGACGCTGTTCGGTCTCTTGAAAAAGAGCCCTGAGCGCACGTTCCACGGGGTCGAGCCAGGGGGGCTCGGCTTGACAGACCTCACACCATTTTCTACAATCTGTAGAAAACCGCCAGGGATGGTCGCTATGAAAAAGGGTGCGTTGCAGGAGAAAATTCGGCTGATTGTCCAAGAAAAGGGCCCAATTAGTGCCCCGGACGTTTGTGCGTTATTGCGCGAAGACCGTGAGATTTCCTTAAACACCGTGCAAACAGTTCTCAATCGCTTATTGGAACAAGGGCTCCTCATCCGTACCGGCATACGCCGGCAATACCTCTATCAGGTCTCTGATGAAATTGTCCGGCAGCATGCGGCGCACGCCGCCCTTGATTTGCTGTCCCAGTCGGATGAATTGGGACTTGCCTACTTTGTGGAAGCCATTGACAAGGTGCGGCCGGAAGCCATCGAGACGTTGGAACGTCTGTTGCAGGAGCGCCGCGCCAAGGGGAACAAGTCATGAGACTCTCCCGCGCCTGGGGCGCATACTCCTATTCCCTCGCCGCCATCGTCTGGGCCGGCACGGTCATGGCGGCCATCGCATTTGGATTTGTCAGCAGTCTGCATCACGCCATATGGATTCTTGCAATGCCGCATCATGCCATGGCGCCGCTTTGGCTCTGGGCAGTTGTCGGCGTCTCTGGGATAATGCTGGTCGTCCTGTGGTACCGCATTATCGCGGCCATGATGCGCTCCCAGATCCAGCGCCGCCACCTGCTCGAACTCATTGGGCCTTACCTTCGCCCATTCCCCTCCTCTGTACCAGGGCCGTTGGCAGAGGTTGCCGATTGGTTTATGGTGGACGACCACGATGAGCGCTACGCCTTCACCTGGGGGTTGGGACGCGGCCGGGTTGCCATTTCGAGAAGTCTCTGGCAGGCACTCGACGAGTCCGCCCGCACGGCTGTCATGTACCATGAAGCTGCGCACGCGCTGGCGCGCGACCCATTCCAACAGGCACTCCTCCAGATTTTGTCGGAAGCGTTCAAACCATTGGGAATGGGCTCCTTGTACCGACGCTATCTGGTGCAACGCGAGATTTATGCAGACCAGACGGCGGTTCGGGCCTTTCAGGGCGACGACCTGCCGCTTCTCACCGCCTTAAAGGCCGCTGTCGAGTCTGCACCCAGTTTGCCTTCCCATGTGGGCCTGGCCGGGGCCTTGGAAGCCCGCATTCAATTTCTTACCACGCAACAGCCCATGGCATGGTCAGACATGCGGCTCCGATTCCGTTTCTACGCATCAGGCCTGGCCGTTCTGGTCACAATCGCTGAAGGAATCCTGGTGTGGTGCCATTGGTAATTCCCTCCGCGGCATAAGTCCTTCCTCCTGAATATGGGAAACTTATTGACGGCGAGAGCTATATACTACATAATGTAGTATATAGCTCCTAGGACGTTGACTGTGTCCTAATTCTTCGAGGGCTACCAGGGAGGAAACCAATATGAAGAATAAGGGATGGCGCTGGCTGCCGCCCGTCATGGCAGCCAGCATGGCGCTCACCGGATGCGGAACCGTGGCAGCGAAAACCGTCGCCATGGCCCCCGCGTCGCATGCGCCGAAATCCAGCACCATGGGCTCGATGGCCACGCCATCGGGCGGGGGGCTGCTCAAGGGAGTGCCCAGTGATGTGCTGGTGGGAGCCGCAGCGAGCCCGCAGATGGGTTCCGGCAACGGAATGTTGATTGTCGACAGCGTCGGGATGAAAAAAACATGGAAAATTCCTCTGACATCCGGCGCCAATGCATTTTCCGCCGCCATCGACGGCAACGCTGTCTATGTGCCCACTCTCCAAGGAACTACGTACGTCGTTAGTTTAAAGACCCATCAGGTGGTATCCCAGTTCGCCAGCCCGACCGGCGATCGCACCGCCGTAATCGCCCAATCGGCGCATCTTCTCCTCCTGGTCGGAGCCAGCAACGTGACCGCCTATTCATTACCGTCATTCAAAGAAGCTTGGCAGGCGAACATAGGGGGCAACGCCCTGGCGGTAGTCGGCCAACAAGCCTACCTCTCCAGCAACGCCTCGTCGACAACCGCACTGCTCAATCTAGCCACCGGCCACGTGGACGCGACAATTCCCGTCGGGCACATCGAAGATTCGGTCTATGACCCCCAACGCCATACTCTTTGGCTCGCCAACTGGACAAACGGAGACATGACCGTGGTCAATACATTGGACAACCAGATCGTCGCCGAAATTCAGAGGAAAGAAGGCGGCGGGTTCAGCCCCACCAACATGATGACGTCCAGCGGCGGCTTCATGCAGTTGGCGGTGGGTCCATCGGGCCGCCATGTTTATGCCGCGTCCTTCAGCGGAAACATCATGGAATACAACGCCAGCAACAACACTTTCGCGCGCGATATTCCCGTCAATATCCCCATGGCCAAGCTGAGCGGCCTCGCCATCGATCCTTCCGGGCAATACGCCTACACCACGGTGGAAAGCCATCAGGAAACGGTATCCGTATCATTGAAGACCGGCCGTGTGGTGAGCACTGTCCCCCACTTGATGTCCAACCGCTGGTCTGTCGTTAGCCGATAATCGGTGCCATTGCGCGGAGACGAGGCTGCCCCTGCTTATGGGACAGCCTCGTCTCGATCGTCAATCGGCTACGCCATTGCTTCCGTGGACGCTCCCACGGGACAACAGTGCTACTCAAGGTAATCCACGCCTAAATCGCTCAGAAGAGGCCGCAAATTGTAAAAGTCGACGCTGAGTTCACCTGCCTCGATCTTCCGGCGCGTCTGTTGTTCCTTTTCCACCCGCTTCTCGGCAGAAGCCCGCACAGACTCGAGGTCTTGGCTTGCCACAACCACCACCCCATCGTCGTCGGCAACTATAAAGTCCCCGGGGGACACCGTCGCTCCCCCGCACACAATGGGTCCATTGACCCGCCCAGGAGAATTTTTCACCGTCCCTCCCGTATACACCGCGCGTGCCCACACCGGCAGTTCCATGCGCCGGATCGCGGCGGTGTCGCGCACCCCGAGATCCAATATCACGCCCGCCACGCCGCGCTTTTGGCAAGCCGTGGCGAGGAGTTCACCGAACGCGCCGTGAATGGAGGGCGCCAGCGACGACACCACCAGAATGTCGCCCGGTTGGCAAACTTCAATCGCCGCGTGAATCATTAGATTGTCGCCGGCTGGAGTCACCACCGTGACCGCTCGACCAGCCACCGCCTGATCCGTTTGGATGGGCCGGATGCGATGGTCCATGATTCCCTGCTTCCCTTGCGCCTCGGCGACTGTGGCGACACCGAACTCCGCATACCGCTTGGCAAGTTCCCGATCATCTGGCGACCGCGTGATGCTTTTCCGGACGTAGTACTGGCTCATAGGAGTTCACCTGCCACCAAGGGGTAATAGCGCATGAAAGCCTCCGCGTAGCGATACTCGCCTTGGCCCGAAATCCGCCGCGCGTGATTTCCCCGAATGAAAGCCCGCATCGTGTAGTATTCGATGAGATGCTTTTGTGCTTGGAAGCAGTTCATGGCCTCCTTCTTCAATTCGAATGCCTCGCTGATGTCGACCACAATGTCTGGATGGAACTCCGACAACTCCGGTTGGTGGTGCTCGAAACCGAACAGCCGGACTTGTTTGGCAACAGGAATGTCAGGAAGAACACCATGGGAGATGGCCAGCACGGACGCCTGATGCACCTTGGCTGCGGTAGTTTCATGGTCCGGATTGAACGGATCGTGTTTCCCGTGCGTCAGAATGGCCACTGGTCGGGCGTTTCGAATGATGCGCACCAATTCCAACAAGCGGGCATCGTCCACGGCCAGTGGATAGTCGTCCCAATCCATAAACCGGATAGGAGCGCCCAGAATATCGGCGGCCTTTTGACTCTCGCTGCGCCGAATCGCTTTGACCTCGTCCAACGTCTTGCCAGATTTCCACAATTCCGCTGATTCTCCGCGCTCGCCATAGCTTAGCGCGATGATTTGAACACTCTTGCCCATTTGCACGTACCGTGCGATGGTTCCGCCACCTCTCCACACATAATCGGCTGCATGGGCGCTGATGACAAGCAAGTCGGTCGCCATAACATTTCCTCCTTTAAATAATGGACCTGTTTCGCTAGCGCAGCGTGGCCCGTCGGGTTATGCTAGTGCAGAAGATTTCCGGGATTTTGACTGGTCATTCGGTTGATGACAGTTGCTGCAAATCCGGCCTCCAAAAGATGCTGGCAAAAGTCCGCCAAGCCATCGTCCAGATACAGCGCTTGGGGCTGGCCCAAGTCCGTGGATATGACGTTGTGCTCGGGTCCCGTCTCCCGAATCGCCGCCAACATTTCCTCCCACGACACCTTGCCGGTCGCCGGCGTCGTGTAGCACCGTTCAAAGTAGACTCCATAAGCCATTAGATCCCGTTGCTCGCTAATCGAAAAGCGCGTCGTCGGGAACTCCGGATGTGTCACGATAATCCGGTCGAGCCCGCGCGATTTCGCCACTTTGATTACCTGCACCGTCTCCGCCGGGCTCAGGTGACCTGTCGCCAAAATCATCCCATAGTCCCGGATCAGGTCGAGCACTTCGATCGCATCCGGCACCAACGAACCATCCTCGCGGGTGACTTGAACTGGGGGCTTGAGTCGCCCCTGAGCCGCCAATTCTCGATGGAGGCTGGCCCAATAGGGCAGTTTGCTGGTGTCTTGACTGTGAATTTTGTTCGCCTCGTTTTGTGAGTCCACCGTGGGCATCCAGACAACCTTGGCGCCCAACCGCCCGGCAACGTCCACAGCCATGGGATTCAGCCCACCCACGAAATTGTTGAGTGCAATGGCCCCGTAAGCGACGTCCCGCTCCAGAACTTTGTTGACGAGGCTGGCTCGACCAGCCGTCGGGACGTGGTGGGACTTCAGCACGAATCCTCCCATGCCGGCCGCGACCACTCGCTTGGCAAAGTCAATGTCGTCACCCTTTCGCGGCATGACATCGGGCGCACTGTGCACGTGCAAATCGTAGGCATTTTCCATTGCCTGCCTTACATTGTCCGTTCTGTCACTCACAAACGATCCCTCCCATATCCTCTAGATAATGACTACCCATGCTCCCGCATAGGCTTTGCGGAAATCCGATAAATCGGCCACCGCTAGGCGGCGCTACTGCTCCGCTCCCTCCCAGTTATTGCCTAATAGGCCCTGAGGTCGCAGCATAATCAACACCAACAGCACCGCGAATGCAATCACCTCTTCATAAGTGCTGGAGATGTACCGACCGGTAAAAGACTCCACCAGCCCGAGCACCAGTCCCCCCACGATGCCTCCTGCAGGACTGCCGAACCCGCCCAATACAGCGGCGACGAATCCGAACACGCCATAGGAAAATCCATCAGAGTATGAGGTGTACTGTGCCGACGTGAACACCACACCGGCAAGTCCCGCGGCCGCGGCCGTGAGCGCCATGGCTAGTGCGCCGATGCGTTCCGGCGCGATCCCCAGCAGCTGGCTGGTCTTCCGGTCCGCCGCGCAGGCGCGGAGCGCCTTGCCCAGACTGGACCATCGAAGGAAGCCGGTAATCAAAGCCATCAGCAAGAGACTGATGCCAATAACCACCACGTATTGGCCCGAGACCCCTCCAGAGCCCAAGGTGAGCTTGAAGCTTCCAAACCACGCCGGCAGGGTTTGAGGACTCGTGCCCAGCAAGAGCGACACCGCATTTTGACACAAGTCCGCGAAGACCAGCGTCGCCAGAATGACAACAAAGGTACGCCGCCGCCACCGCCACAAAGGCCAGACCACCACGTACCAGAGAACCAACCCCACCACCGCGGAGGCGAGAACACCGCCAACAACTGCCAGCGCGTAATTGAGATGCAGCAGGCCAAACAACCAATAGGCGGCCATGCCGCCGATCATGACAAAAGCTCCTTGCGCGAAGTTCACTATGCCTGTGGTTCGGTAGATCAAGGAGTACCCGACGGCCACGAGGGCGTATATGCATCCGATTGCGATCCCGATCGCCAGGGTTTCCACCGTGTTTCCCCCATTCTGATTTGACGCTGCGTCAAACCGTCAAATATGCTGCCCGGACGGCCGGGTCGCGTTCCACGTCCTCCGGAGGTCCCTCCGCGATGATGCGTCCGTAGTCCATCGCAATGATGTGATCGCACAGTCCAAAGAGAAATCGCACATCATGGTCAACAATCAGGACGCCCACTCCGTTGTCCCGAACGCGCACCACCGCTTGATGGATGAGCTTCGTCTCTTGAGCATTCAAGCCGGCTGCCGGTTCATCCAGCAGCAGAATTTGAGGCTCTGCGAGCATCGCGCGAGCAAGCTCCAACAGGCGCAGTTGACCGAAGCTAAGACTGGCCGCGTCCGCCTGAGCGTATTCCGAGAGGCCGAACTCCTCCAAAAGCTCCTGCGCTCTCTCCCGCCATTGCCTTTCCGTGCGTCTCACCCACCGGGGTCGAAAAAGAACCCCGAAGAGTCCCGGGTCGAAACGATTGGTCATGCCAACCAAAACATTCTCGAGCACCGTCATCCCGCGAAATGGACTAGCCTTTTGAAACGTTTGAATCACCCCGCTGTGGGCAGCCACGGTGCGTCCGGCCCCCGTCAGATTGACCCCGTTGAAGCGAACCGTGCCAAAATCCGGTCGGTGGGCTCCCGACAGAATGCCCAAGAGCGTGGATTTCCCGGCCCCATTGGGTCCAATCAGGCCCGACACGCGGCCCGCTGGAATGTGGACGCTGACTCCGTCCAGTGCAGTCACTCCGCCAAATCGCATTTGTATGCCTTCGGCTGTCAAAATACGGCCCTCATCCACCGTCATCCACGTCCTCTCTCGTTGCCCGCGGATTCTCCTGCGGCCTCGGCTGATCCCCCACTCCCGATGACGGGCGATGGCTGCCGGATGCTGGACACGATGCGCCGTCCCAACGTACGGTTTTCCGGCCGCAGAATGATGACAGCCAGAAGCACCATGTCGAAGATTAATCCCTCGATGTTGGCGAGTCCGCTGATGAGTTCGGGAATTACCAGCACAACCGCTGCGCCAACGAGGCTGCCATATGGCGATTCCAATCCTCCAATGAAGAGCATTAGGAACAGATTGACAATTATCGTGGAACTGTAGAGATCCGGACCGACATACGTGGTGAAGTTGACATACAGCGCGCCAGACACCGCCCCCAGCATGGCGGACAAGGCGAAAGCCGCAATCTTGTATCGCAGGGACGGAACCCCTATGCTGGCGGCGGCATCCTCCCGCACGGACAATGCCCGCCATCCGCGCCCGACCGGCGAGTTCCGCAGCACGCTGAAGAGCGCGGTCGACAGCGCGAAAAGCCCGAAGGCCAAGAGGAATGCTGGAACCGGACTGGCGAATGACACGGGTCCTATGGCCAGCGGGGGTATGGCCGAAATGCCGACCGCGCCACCCATAAAATTCGCGCCGGTGGCCAAAGCATAGACGCCCATGCCCAACGCGAACGTGGCCATGGTCAGGTAGTGGCCTCTGAGCCTCAATAGCGGCCAGCCGAACAAGGCCGCCACAATGCCCGCCCCAGCTACGGCAAGCAGCAAAGCCAACCACGGGTCCCAGTGAAAGGAGACCGTGAAAATGGCCAGCACATAACCGCCGACTGCCATGAATCCTGTCTGGGCGAAGCTAACTTGGCCCGCCAACCCCACCAAGATGTTCAAGCCCACAATGGCAATGGCATAGATAGCCACAATCGTGGCGTTGTAGATCCAAAAAGACGATCCACTGAAGAGAACAGCCGCCGCAACGAGCACGGTCAATATCGGTTTCCACCAAGCCAGAAGTCGCTTCCCTGCCGTCACGATGGCGTCCCTCCCCCCAAATAGAGCTCGGCCAACTCACCGTCGTTAGGGCGATGCCCGCCTCGCGCATAAACCACTCTGCCCCGTTGCAACACGACAGTTAAGCTAGGCACGATGGTCAGCGGCACAGCCTTTTGCTCGACAACAACCATGGCCATGCCACGTGCGTTCAACTGGCCCAGCGCCTCGTACACCCGAGCCACCGCCTGCGGCGCCAGGCCCAACGATGGTTCGTCCAGCAACAGTACCTGCGGCCGACTGGCCAGTGCACGGGCAATGGCCAGCATTTGCATTTCTCCACCGCTTAACGTCTGACAATCCTGATTCATGCGTTCGCCGAGGCGTGGGAACAGGTCAACCGCCTCGGCCACCGTCTCTCCAAACGTTCGAGTTTGGCGTGCCCCCGCCGCCCTCCATCCCAGGTACAAGTTCTCCCGCACGCTCAACCCGGGCAATGTGCCGCGTCCTTCCGGAACAAGGGCCACCCCCTGCCCAACCCGTCGGAAGGCAGGAATTCGGGTGACGTCACGGCGGCCCAGCAGAACGCGGCCCGCTCGAGAGGAGATGAGCCCGGAGAGCGCGCTGACCAACGTGGTTTTTCCAGCGCCGTTTGGACCCAGGACCAACACCATGCCTCCCTGCGGCACGTCAAAGGACAGATTTTCCACGGCCACAATGGGCCCGTAGGCGACAGTCATGTTCTCAATTCGCATCAGGACATCTACGGAGTCTTCCATGGACCATCACCTCCTTGGTTCCTTATTGCTGAGGCGTATACACCACGTTGATTTGAGAACCTTGGAATTGAGCCACGTCCATGGGATTCGGGACCGACTTCTGGCCGGTATGGTCGGTTGGCGTGTAAGC
>JAKADO010000085.1 GCA_021820485.1 Bacillota bacterium | reverse complement strand
ATGCCGTATGCGTGCTCGTACACGTCCAAGATTAAGAGCGGGTACGCACCCCACGGTACTCCGACGTTGTGTGCGTCCTGCCCGTATATGTGCAACTTGCTGTCGTCAAGGTCGTAAGCCAGCACAACCCATCCACGCACGGCTAATCCGGTAGCCTTGAACTCGGTCTGAAACTTTTCATAGGAACCGAAGTCCCGGTCAATCAGTTCACGGACCCGCCCGGTGGCTTCTCCACCCTGTCCGCCGAGGTTATCGAAGTACCATTCGTGCAGTTTGGTTCCGTTAAGGCAAAAGACTTCCTCCGTCTTCAACCCGCGGAGTTCACTGTACGACTGGTTGGCGGCCGCATAATCGACGGTCTCCATCTTGCTGCGAATCTCGTTGAGCTTGTTGACATAGCCCTTGTATAAAATGCCGTAATGCTGGTCAATCTCCTCCTTGCTGATGCCGTCCATCGTCAAGCAAGAGTTTTTCAGATCCTTGAAATCACGCTTTTCCGCCATGTCGTAACCTCCCCCAGAAATTTGTGGGAATTTCCCGTGCTTAGTATACCGAACCCATTGTCCCAGGGAAAGACATTTGCCAATTGATGGATCCATCGCCCATGCAGGCTCAAGACTAGACACAAATCCACGGAAACTGCACAATACTAATCAGAGACGGGCGCAAGCGAGGACAGCCCTCGCACAAGGCTCAGGCGCCCACAAGGAGGATTACCATGCCGTTCTTGCGCTCATGGGGCTACGCGCCGAACCGACCCATTACACCGAACCAGGAGCATCGGCTCAACGAGCTTGTCGATCAGTACCACGTGGTTCAGTCCCAAAACTTTGTGGACGAACTGGACATCACCGAAGCAATTTTGGGAGAAGGGCTGCCATTTAGTGAATTGACCGTACAGCAGGCCAACCGGGTGGCGGCTAACCTCAACGTGCGCATCGCCCTGCACACACACTTCCAAGATCGCCTGCCCACACCCGCGCCCGATTTTGCTCACGAAGTGGAGTGGCTGAACGAGGATCGCGGGCTCTTGGACCGTGTCATTGCACGGGCCGGTTGGGACACCGGAGAATACTTTCTCTCGGCGCATCCGCTGGACAAAACACGGTAATGTCACAAAAGATTCGACTGCTGGTCGTCGATGACGAGGAGTCCATTCGGGATTTGCTGGCCATAGGCCTCGGCCATCGGGGATTTGACGTGAAGACCGCGTCAGATGCTCGGGAAGCCTTGGCCATGGTCGGCACGTTTGCCCCTCATGCGGCCATTGTAGACGTCATGATGCCTGGCGAGGATGGATTCCAACTCACTCGCCGACTTCGCCAGGATCCCAATCTCTATATTGTCATGCTGACTGCACGCGATGCCGTGAGCGATCGGGTACAGGGACTGGATGATGGGGCGGACGACTATTTGATCAAGCCCTTTGACTTTGATGAACTGGTGGCCCGCATCAATGCCGGCCTCAGGCGGGTCCAGCGGGACGACGCCTCGAACTGGCAGTTTCAGAACATCAGCATGGACGATGTCAGCCATCGCGTCACGGTCGACCAGGAGCTAGTGCAGTTGACCGCCAAGGAATATGAACTGCTCCGCTACTTGTTGCTGAACCCGGGCCGCGTGTTGTCAAAGAACCAGATCCTGCAGCACGTCTGGGGTTACGACTTCCCAGGCGACGACAACCTGGTGGAAGTGCATATTTCCTCACTCAGGGATAAGATTCACGACCGAAGCAAGTCCCTGATCCAAACGGTGCGGGGATTCGGATACCGCCTGGGAGATTAAATGGCTCAGGAGAAGAAGCGCCGCACCCTGATTGATCAACTGATAGGGCGTCAAATCCTTCTGCTGGCTATCTTGCTGTTGGTGGTTGGGGTGAGTCAATACCTCATCCTGCGTGCCGTACTGTTTGACTCTACGGCGCGCACCCTCCAGGACGAAATCTCGGTGCTGGCCCCCATCATTAAGCATACGCTGGCTGCGCGCGGAATTGCCGGTTTCAGCCACATTGCCTCTCTCCTCGTAGCGCGCCTTAAAGGCCCCGGCGTTGAGGTGGTTATCACCAACGCATTGGGACACGTCATTGCTTCCTCATCCACCTTGAAGGCCCAGGTTCCCGGGTTCTACGAAACCCCCTATTTCATCTGGAACCAACGGGTAGTCGTAGACTCAGTCATTGGCAACGCCTACTATCCCAGCGGCTATGTGTGGCTGATGACCAAGGTGGCCCCCATTCATGGAATCCTGCGCCGCGATGCGGAGCTCTACGTGTTTCTTGCCGCGCTCTCCTTAATCATTGCCGGTTGGCTCGGTTCCCTCTCCGTACGGCAAACGCTCCATCCGCTTCAGAAGATACGGGAAAGCACGCAGCGAATCGCCTCTGGTGAGTTTGGACACGTGACGCAGATTGAGAATGCGCCTGCCGAGCTCCACGACTTAGGTGAATCCATTGATCGCATGTCACAGTCCATTCAGCTCCTGTTTGCCCAAGAGAAGGCCTTGTCGGACCAAATGCGGCGGTTCGTGGCAGATGCCTCCCACGAATTGCGCACCCCGTTGACCGCCATTACGGGATTCCTCGACCTGATGTCCCATGGGGAGCTCACGCCGGAAGAACAGGAACGGGGACTGCGAGCCATTCGCTCCCAAGGACAGCGCATGGGAAGGCTGGTCAACCAATTGCTCACCCTCTCGCGCATGGACAACGCCCCCGCTGCGCAATTGGCCATTATCCCTATGCGCTTGGATCACTGGGTCCGCGACTTGACGGCCGAAATCACCAACTTGGTCCAGCCACGCGTCTTGCAAACCGCGTTGGCTCCCGTAACGGCATTGGCCGATCCAGATCGGCTGACCGAGGTGTTGTTCAACCTGTTGGACAATGTGCAGCGCTATACGCCGCCCGATGCCATCGTACGCCTTGCCATCAGCGAGACTTCCCAAGATGCCGTCATTGTGGTGGAGGATTCCGGCCCCGGCATCGCCCCGGATGATTTGCCCTTCATCTTTGATCGCTTCTATCGCGGCGATCGTGCCCGAACCTCGGTCACCGGGGGCAGCGGATTGGGCCTTTCCATTGTCAGAAGCGTCATTGAAGCCCAAGGGGGCCAGATCAAGGTGGAGGCTGCCCAGCCCCATGGGACGCGATTTACCGTCACCTTGCCGCTCGCTTCGTCCCCAGCCTAAGGTTTTCATCCAGACTTCAGCATCGTTGCCACAAACTGGGGCACACTAGCCCCAGTTTGACAACACCCGATGAGGAGGTCACTATGACGCGTCTGACACACCTGGCGGCGCTCGCCGCCAGTCTCACTGCATTGGCCTTGCCGGTTCCGGCCATGGCTCAAGGCCACGCTGGTGGGTGGACTCGACACCACGAGACCATCGCTTCCGTAACCCCCACCACCCTGACCGTGACGAGCGGCACCAGCCGTGAGTCCCTGCCCATGGCAGCCCTTCGGGTCAGGGCGGGCATGTATCCGGCGTCCACCACCATTCTACGAGCTGGGGAAAGCGTATCGGTGCTGAAATCCGGGTCGGAGCCTCCCTTGGTGATTGTACATCCGGCCGCCTATGGCACCTTGTCGCAAAAAGGCTCGGCATGGGAGCTCGCCACCAAGCGAAAGGGCACCTTCACCTTGAAAACCACCACGCAACCGATGCTGCTGGGCATGAAGAGCTTGACCCCCGCTTTCCAAGCGGCGGCCTTCGGTCCGGTCACCAACCGCGAGGTGGATGTCACCGCCTTGACGGCGCGGCCGCTCATGACCCGCGCCACCATTACCCACATCACCGCGAACCAAGTGGCCGCTCAGTCTGACCAATATGGGACCCTCACCTATTCCCTGGCCGGGCTCCCCAGTCGACTGCAGGCGCACTTAGCACAAATGAAGGCCGGAGCGGTGGTTGTCGCCTGCCTAAATCCGCTCAACCATCAGGTGCTAATGATGATGCCTGACCACCTCGAACGCTGGGCAAGGGCACTTGAGCACGGCGCGGCCGGCCAAGTCGTGGCGGTGTCTGCCAAGGACGTTACGCTCACCAATCCATTGGGAACGGTCACCATTCCCCTCCGCCAGAGCACCAAAGTGCAATGGATGGGGCATCCCGAAGCGACCGTTCAGCAGATTCCTCCAGGGACCCGCATCCTCGTCCTTCGGCACCAGGACGCCTCCTTGAAGATTGTGGTTCTCAGCCCGAACAAATAATGGCCTGCCCATCGCCTGTCCGTGTGAGGCGGGCGATGGCAGTCCCCTTCCTCCCCCCCTCCAAAAGGGCAAGAGACGAGCCGACAACTGATAGAATAGGCATGGGGTGGGAAATGAAGCGCGCACTTGTCTTGGGCACCGTAGCAGCCCTCTTCTTCGCGTCAACCTTTGTCTTGAACCGCGCAATGACATTAGATGGCGGCAACGTCCTCTGGCTTGCCGGCCTTCGCTATCTCTTCACCGTGCCGCTTTTGGGTGCCGTGGTTCTGATGCGCCGCGAAGGCGCCTTAATCTGGCGGGAACTCCGCCTGCGGCCTGGGCCGTGGCTTCTCTGGGGAACCATAGGTTTTGGCCTCTTCTATCTGCCGCTCACCTGGGTGGCGCGCTGGGCCCCGGCTTGGCTGGTGGCGGGCAGTTGGCAGCTGACCATTGTGTTGGGGAGCCTCTTAGTGCCCTTCATTGAGCCCGACCCGCAAAAACGCCGCATTCCGGTGGCGGACCTGTGGCCTTCAGCCGTCATTTTGGCGGGAGTGGCCTTGACCGAGTGGCTCTCTCACGGCCATTTGGGCCCCCACCTCTGGGAAGCGCTTCTGCTGGTCATGATAGCGGCCATCGCCTATCCTCTCGGCAATCGCCAAATGATGCGCTACACGCGCCACCGCAGCGCGGATTTCAGCGTATACCAGCGCACCCTGGGCATGACCCTCGGCAGCATGCCGTTTTGGATTGTGACCATGGGCATCGGTTGGGTGCAGCAAGGCTTGCCTTCCATCCACGTGACGCTCGGTGCCTTGGCCATCGCCCTGTTCTCCGGAGTGGTCGCGACGTTGTTGTTCTTTGCGGCGACCGACCTTGCCCAGGGTAGAGCCAGTTGGCTGGCTCGCATTGAGGCCACCCAATCATTGGAGATTGTCTTCACGGTGCTGTTGGCGAGTCTCCTGTTCGGGCAGCGTTGGCCCACCGCCGAACAGGGGTTGGGACTCCTCATCATTATGGCCGGCATGATTTTGCACAGCCGTCCCCATCCCCAACCCCAACCGGAGAATAACGAAGCTACATGGTCAGGATAATTTTTCCAAATACCCCGTGGTGCTCCATTTGGTCATGAGCCTGGTCGGCCTGTTCGAGCGGATAGGTGTTGTCGATGACCGGAACCAAAAGCCCGCGGGAAAAGAGCGGCAAAATCCGCGGGAGGATGGACGCGCTTCCCATGAACGCCCCCAGCAGCGTGATGCGGGATCGAAACAGTTGCCCCAGTTCAAAGGTCACTTGTCCCCCGGTTGTTGACCCTACCGTCACAATCACCCCGCCGCGGGCGGTCGCAGACAGCGATTGCGGGAAGCTGTCGCGTCCAATGGAGTCCACCACGATGTCGGCCCCGCGTCCCTGCGTCAATCCCATGACGGCATCCGCGACATCTTCGCCGGGATTGAACACCAACACCTCGTCCGCTCCATATTGCCGCAGCTTCTCCGAGCGGTGCTGGCTCCGAGTCACCGCAATGACCCGCATTCCCCTAAGCTTGGCCAACTGTAGGGTGGCAAGCCCCAATCCCCCCGTGGCGCCCCACAAAAGCATCGTTTGCCCCGGCAGCGCTTGGGCCCGGATCAAGAAGTCCTCTGCGGTAACATAGGGAATGCCAATGCTGGCCGCTTCGGCGAACGTCAGTCCTCCCGGCATGGCGGCGAGATTCTCTTCCGGAACCACCACGTACTCGGCGTAGGTGCCGTCAAAGATGCGAAACATCCGACACGCGGGCTGATTGCCACTCAAGCATGCCGGACAGGCGCCACAGGAGAGCCCCGGGTTGACGACCACCTTTTGGCCGACCGACCATCGAGTCACGCCAGCACCAATCGCATCCACCTCACCGGCACCGTCACTGCCCGGAATCACCGGTTCCGCAGGATGGCCGAAATTGCCCTGTCGCACCCAAATGTCGCGGTGATTGATTCCCGCTGCGTGCAATCGCACGCGCACTTGTCCAACTCCAGGCTCTGGCACATCCGTATCTTCATAGCGCAAAACGGTGATGTCTCCTGGCTCGTGGATCCGTATCGCTTTCATCCCCGTCAATCCCTTCCTTTCCCTCTCGCCCTGGCACCGCTTAGCTGATTACAGGGTATCCCGAAACCGCGCCCGTTTCAATGTCCACGCCAGCCGCCGCGCATCCTGCCACAGGCGCAGCGGTCGGAAGCCCTCAGGAAAAATAGGCCAGTCCCAGTGAAGGCGTTCAGGCGGCTTGATGTAGGTCAAGAACGACAGCCGCGGACTTTCGCCCAGGAGTGCGGCCATTCCTTGCTCCAAGGTCAATCCCGCCACCCTGCCGGATGGCAGGCGTCCCGTCCGGTCCACGGCGTCAATAACTCCCGCCGCAAAGTGGCGAGGAGCGTCGCTCGCCATCGGCGTGGAAGCCATGGCCCCCTCGGTCCACTCGCTGGGCGCCGCCACGTAGGGCACGCTGACCTCATGGCGTTCGGGATAGCGCGTCAGGACCGACAGGGCAAAAAGCGCCTCGGCCGCGGAGAGCGTGCCGTCGGGCACCTCCAGCGGACCCCATCCATCGCGCCGCAGGGCCCGCCTCAGCGCCTCGCGCGTCACCATCACCGGTCGGCGGGGTTCAATCTTCCGACGCAGGCCCTCCACGTCGCACCACTCAATGTTGAGCCGGCGAACCTCCGAGATGTACCGGTCAAAGGCCTGAAGCGCCGCCGCCTGCTCTTGGGGAGTTCGGATCGGCGCTGGCACAAGCGTCTGCACGGTACGGCCGTGGGCATAATTCACCGCGTCCCAAAATTCGCGCGTAACCAGTTCCGTGGGATGCAGCATCACCATAAAGGCGTCGTTCGAGGCCCGGCCTTGCCATGCTTCGACCAGTTCGACCGCTTCCTCGAGGTTTCCGGGCAGACCCAGACCAAAAGGACGCGGATTCACCACAGGAAACGACAGATGCAACACGTTCCCGTACCAATAGGGCGCCGTGAGATCTTCCACGTAGCTATTGAATGAGTCGGTGAAAAAAATGTCCATGCCCAACTGAGGCAATGCTTCAACGGCTTCAGGAACCCAGTTGCCGCCTGGTTGGGTAAAGTATTGGGGCGCCTTGACCAAGTCGCGCACCGCCTCGACCCCGGGCCTTTCCCGTGCGACAAAGCGCGCTGCCGCCTCATCATAGGAGCGCTCCGCCAAATCCTCGGCCAGCGTGGGATGTTCACTGTGACTCAGCGAGTGAAACCCGATGGAAGGTTCATCGGCCAGTAGCCTTAACGTGCGTTGCTGTCCACGCGCCTCGAGGGCGCGCGCTTTTTTTCCTACGATGCCATATGACCCAGGCATCTCTGCCCGACGCATCGACTCGAGCATCGCCGCCAGCGCCTGATCCGACTCCGGTGTCAAAAAGTCCTCGACATCAAAGCGAATGAATCCCAGTGCGCTCAGCGGCAGCACCCCCTAATGCTGAAGCAATCCTCATAGAGCCGTTCATAACGCCGGGCCTCGTGCTCAATGGAGTGCCGCGCCACGCATTGCCGTCGGGCAGCGGCCCGAATCTGGCTGGCTTCCTCGGGATTGGTGAAGATCTGCTCCATTTTGCCGATAAAGTCGGCCGCATCGTCAAACAAGAGTCCATTGCGCCCTGGGGTTATGAGCGCGCGGTTGCCCTGGATATTGGTGGCCAGCACCAGCGCTTGGCACGACATGGCTTCCATAATGGCATTGGACACGCCCTCCACCTCGGAGGTGTTCAAAAACACGTCCGCCCCGCGGTACCAGAGCGGCATTTCGTCCCGTGACAGGTCCCCCAGGAGATGAACCCAGTTCCGTCCCTCGGACTTCTCAAGAACCCGCTGCCATTCCCCATTTTCGCGAACCGGCCCGGCAATGGCGAGATGATAATCGCGTCCCGTTGCCTCGCGCAGTTGTTCCACCAGGTCCACGGCCCAAGCCGACCGCTTCACGGGCCGGACGCCGCCCGCCATCAAAATGAGCGGGTGAGCGCTCTCCGCCGTCGGACCTTGCGGCTCAAAATGCTCGATGTCCACCGACGGGGGGATGACCACCAAACGATCCTCCCAATCCGGAGCGTCGGCCAGAATGCGCTCCCGGGCGTCATCCGTAAAGGTGACCTGGTAGCGAATGGCATCAATGCGCCGCTTCAACTGAACCGGATCGCGCACCCAATCCTGCCAAAGATCGGTTCCTGTCCAAGTAGCCACGATTTGCTCCGGATTGATGCCATCTTCCACAAGGCGAGCTCCTACCCGACTGGCATTCCAGGCATGGTAGACATCAAATCCCGTTAGGCCGGCGTGGTACCAAATCACTTCAGCTTCATGCCCCGCTTGGGTCAACCCTTGCTGCATCCGCCGGGCGGAAATGGTGTTCCCGCCGGTGGGCGGCGTGTCTTCTGGAATTATCAATGCAATACGCATTCAATCATCGTCCTTTCTCCAAGCCCTAGGCGATGGGCGTGCCATTCGGGATCACGATGTCGGGCTTCAAAAGGACCACAGTGCCGTCTTCCTCCACGGCTCCCAGCACCAACACCTCGGAATTGACCGAAGCCACTCGACGGGGAGGGAAGTTGAGGACTGCTGCCACTTGCCGTCCTATCAAATCCTGAGGCTTATAATGGTACGTAATCTGAGCGGAAGATTCCTTGACTCCGTCCGGTCCAAAATCAATAACCAGGTGATAGGCGGGCTTCTTGGCCCGCTCGTTCACCTCAGCCTTTAAAATCGTGCCGACCCGCAGCTGATAGCGAAAAAACCCTTCAACCGGCTGGTACTCCACCCGCTTACGCGCCTCCGTCTGTTCTATCGTCCATTAGCTTGCCGAACCGCTCATTCCCTAATACTTCAGCGGGCACGTAAAGCCGCCGCACGGGCCGATGCTCTTCCGCAATCGCCTGAATGGGCAATGACAAGCTGGACATTTCGGTCAGACGCGCGTTGGCTTGATCGTAGAGCCAAATCGCATTCTCCTGATTGGGCTCCCGCTGACTTCCTAAGTAGTAATCATAATAAACGGTGCCGGTTTCGTCGACTATACAATAGTAATTGGGATCGTATCCCGCAGCTTCGACAACCGTCCGGACTCGCTCCAAACGGCCATTCTGGCCCGCTGGCCAAGGCATTTCCTTGAAAAGCCGGCGATCCAGGAAACGTCCGCATAAATCGCGTAAAATCGCGTCGGAGCCTTCCCTCCAGACCGAAAAGGCGTTGTACAGCGCTGAATCATCTAATGACAAATACTGGTCCAAGGTGACAGTTCCACGCAAAAATGGCTCCAGGGCAGGATGCGTCATGAAGGGCGCACGTCCGCTGTCCACCAGCTCTTTGACCCGTTCCAGAATGATGCGCAGCAAAACTTCGCCGGCGCGACTCACGGGGTGAAAGTACACCTGCCAGTACATGAAGTAGCGGGCCAGCAAATAGGCCTCCACAGTATGAAGTCCGCTTTGGCGGACCACCAAGCGATCGTTCAAGGGGCGCATGACGCGGATGATGCGCGCCAGATCAAAGGTGCCGTAATCCACGCCCGTGGCGATCGAGTCGCGCATCAAGTAATCCAGGCGATCGGCATCCAGTTGGCCGCTCACCATGGAGACGATGAGCCGATTCGAAAACGTCTTCTGGATCACTTCGGCCACCTGTTCGGCAAATCCGGGCTCAACCGATTCCAGCACCTGGTGCACTTCGGTCTTCGCATCTCGGATAATGGCCACGCTCCAATTTTCATGGCGGGTGCCCATGGTTTTCTCGAGCGCATGAGAAAACGGGGCATGCCCGACGTCGTGCAACAGCCCTGAAACCATGGCCAATCGGTCGAAGGCGTGAGGCCACTCGTAGTTGTTGCGATCAAACGCTTGAATCATCTGCCGGATGACCTCGTACACCCCCAGCGAGTGGGAGAATCGGCTGTGGTCGCCCCCAGGATAGGCAAAGTAGGTGGTGCCAAGCTGGCGAATGCGCCGAAGCCGTTGCATTTCGCGGGTGTTGATGAGGTCCCAGACAACCGGATCGTGCACGTAAATGTAGCCATGCACTGGATCCTTAAAGACTTTCTCGTCCTCTGTCATGCCCAAGGAAACCCCTCCCGTCTGTCCCTTTGATAGTAGCATGAATCCCGAAGCCTCCTGTACAATACCGGTAGTCAAACGTACGACACGATGTCGCCGGGACAATTCATTCCTTGGGGGTTAGACCATGACCCGACCCATGCTCCACATTGACTCCGACTACTTTCTCACCGCTTTCCGTGAACTTGCCGCCATCGGTCGCGATCCATCAGGCCGTGGCTATCAACGGCTGGCCTGGAGCCCAGCCGAACGCGAGGCGCACCGCTGGTTTCGCGAGCGCGCGCAACAACTAGGGCTCATCGTCTCCACCGACGAGGCAGGGAACAGCTTTGCAGACTTCATACCGCCCCATGTGAAAGACCGTCCGGCCTTGGCATTCGGATCGCATTTGGACTCCGTGCCCTATGGTGGGACCTATGATGGCGGCTATGGCGTCGTGGCCGCCTTGTCAGCAGCCAAGACGCTGATGGATAGCGGCCTCCCATTCGCCCGACCGTTTCGCGTGATGGCGTTCACTGATGAAGAGGGCCCTCGCTTTGGCACCGGACTTCTCGGATCCAAGGCGGTGACCGGCGCTCTGGACATGGAGCATGTGCGGTCGGCCCATGATCAAGCCGGAACCACTCTGCGCGAGGCGATGGCCAATTTCGGCTGCGACCTTGAAAAGCTTCCCAATGCGGCCCAGCATCTCTCCCGCTACTTTGGGTACGTGGAACTGCACATCGAACAAGGACCCCGGTTGGAACGGCTCGGCATCCCAATCGCCACCGTCACGGCCATCACCGGAATCCGTCAGGTCTCCCTGCATTTTGAGGGTCAGGCCAATCATGCCGGGACCACCCCCAAGCCGGAGCGTCAGAACGCCCTGCGCTCGGCCGCCGAAACCATCATGCAGTTCAGCGCCTATGTGGATGGCACGGACAATCTGGTGACCAATCCAGGACGTATCACGGCTCACCCCAACGCCACCAATGTCGTGCCAGGTTCTGTCCGACTGGATTGGGACATCCGCTCGCCCGAACCCGAGCTCTTGGAACAGGCCACCGCGGCCCTCATCTCCATGGCTGAGCGAGCCGGCGCGTCTTTTGGCGTGACCCTCACCACGGACATCTTTCATGACGTCCCCCCCTGTCCTTTGCATGAGCCGTGGATGGAAGCCATAGAAGGCGCGGCTTCGCACCTGGGGCTGACGTCCACCCGGTTGGTCTCTTGGGCCGGCCATGATGCAGGCGTCATGGGCATGGTGATGCCGGCAGCCATGATCTTCATACCGAGCCGGAAGGGCGTCAGCCACGCGCCAGAGGAATATTCCTCCGATGACGCAATGCTGGACGGAGTGCGGGTGCTGGCTGAAACGGCGGCAGACCTCTTGACCCGAGTCGAATCCTAAGGGGGTGGTGTCGCATGCCTGCTGTCATCTACTGCCCCGAAAGCGCCGTAGTCGACGGCCAAGTCCTCCGTCGGCCGGGATTCCTAGTCTCGGAATCGGGCGTGATTCATCACATGGACAACGTCGACGCCTTGCGGGAGGAATTTCCGGGGGCCGTGGTGGAGCGTATGGACGGCGCATTGCTGATGCCGGGCACCGTCAACGGCCACAGCCACGGGTTCCAAGTCTTGATGCGGGGAATGGGTGAGGATTGGGACTTCATGACTTGGCGCAGCCAGGTCCTGTATCCGGTGTCCGAGCGCCTCAGCGTCCAGGAGATTTATGAATCAGCGCGGCTCGCCTATTGGGACATGTTGCGCCATGGCATTACAGCCGTCGCCGACTTTTTCTATTTGAACGATCAAGGGACTGAAAACGCCATGGCGATTGCGCGCGCCGCTCGGGACGTGGGCATTCGCCTTCTCTTGGCGCGTACCTTCTATGATTGGGACGGAGCCCCTGCACGATACCGAGAGACTCCAGAAGCGGCACATGACCACACCTTGGCTTTGGCCCAACGCCTTCGCGAGGAGCATCTGACCCCATGGGTGACACTGCAGGTGGCCCCCCATTCGCCTCATGGGGCTTCCGAAGCCATGGTGGAATCTGCTGTCGCAACGGCCCGCGAGTTGAATACCCACCTGCACATTCACGTCGCCGAAGGGCAGTACGAGCGCGATGCCATGTTGAAGAGCCAGAATCTGACACCAGTCCAGTGGTGCCACCGATTAGGCGCCTTGGGGCCACGCAGCCTGGCTGTTCACGCCGTTTGGGCCGATGAGCAGGATTTGGACATTCTGAGGGACACCGGTACGGCGGTTGTGCACAACCCGGGGAGCAACATGATTTTAGGCGATGGCATTGCGCCGGTGGTTTCCATGCTGAAGCGGGGAATTCCTGTGCTGTTGGGTACGGATGGCGGATGCACCAATGATCGCCACTCCATTTTTGATGACATGCGCATGGCCGCGCTGCTGCAAAAAGTCCGTTGGACCGATTCCAGCGTAATTGATGCGGCCCAAGTGTTTTCCATGGGTACGGCCGTCGGAAGCCGCGCGCTCGGTTTGAACGGAGGACGGCTGTTGCCCGGTGAACCGTTCGACGCAGTGACGGTCAAATTGGATGATCCCTCGCTGTTGCCTGGTCCTGTCACACTCGGGCACTTGGTTTACGCTCTGGCGGACACCGCGATCCAGGATGTCTATGTCCAGGGACGCCGCGTCATCCAGCAGGGACACCCCACGCGATTTGATCCCAATCCCCTCATCGCCTGGGCAAGACAGTGGCAAACAGCGCATCGCCAATAACGGCCACTGAGCCAACGACCGAAAAAGGACCGGCTAGGATCGGTCCTTTTTCGGTTTTTTGCGCCGAAATGCGGAGAGTGTCATGCCGAGTCCAAACAATAGAACCAGGCCGCCCGCATCGACAAAAAAGGTGGTCAAGTGGCCGTGCAGGAGATTCCCCACACCCATGATGACCAAGCCTAGCGAAATGACGGCCGAATTGCGGTTGGTCAAACGCAGCATCCCCATGACAATGCCCGCCACCCCAACCACCAACTCCACAATCCCAAACCATAGACCGTTCACGCGATCCCTCCATCCCGTAGCATGCGGTAGACTTCGCGCTTCCATGCCAATTCACCTGCCGCGCCTTCCCCACATATGATGACCATGATTCCAGGGATTGTTGGTTTAAGACAACTTTGTTAAAGAAGTGATAAATGTGCAAAACGTTCCGATGCTTCCGGGCAAGCAGAAGCCCCGTCGACGCCACGCCTTATGGCTGTTGCTGTTGGCTATAGGTCCCGGGGTCTTGGGGCTGGCCGCCGACAACGATGCCGGCGGTATGTTGTCTTATGTCGTCACCGGCGCTGAACACCACCTTTGGTGGTTCATCGGCGCCTTGATCGTGATGGCTCCACTGACCTACGTCGTGCAGGAGCTCGCGCTGCGAGTGGCCTTCGCCACGCAGAAGCCCTACGGCCAAGTCATCCGGTCACGCTTGGGCCCCACCTGGTCGCGCATCAACGGGATTGTCCTGCATGCCCTCAACATGGTGATTCTGGTGACGGAGTTTCTCGGTATGGCGATGGGGGAGCATATGATTGGCATTCCTTGGACGGTG
>JAKADO010000164.1 GCA_021820485.1 Bacillota bacterium | reverse complement strand
TCCACACTCCGCCAGACGATTGGGCCGGACTGGGTCACGCCGGAGGCGTAGGCAAGCTCCGGATTCACCCAATCGACCCCGGTCATGGTCAGGCCCTGTTCCTGGAGTCCCGTCGTCCAGTGCTGCCCGCCATCCCGGGACCACAACACCGCGCCATTCTGCTGAATTGCCAATCCCTGCGTCGGGGTCGCGAAAGACACGGCGGTCAATCCCCGGTGGTTCAACGTCTGCCAACTGTTGCCGCCATTGCTGGTCTTCCACAGAGTCGCGTTATCCAACACGAACCCCGTCGAGCGAGTAACAAAGTCCATCGCAGGATCTGGATAACCCGCCACGAAATGGCCCGCACGCCGGGACCAGTCCCGTCCCCCATTCGTGGTGACCGCCAGTTGGGCGGAGGTTCCGTGCATGACCAGCGCAACCGCAGTGGTGGGCGACAGGGCTTGCACAGCCATGGGTGATCCGGACGGGGGCTGTGACGCCGGCTGCACCTGCGCTTCCACCGTGTGGCCTGGTTTAATGAGGGCCATCGTGGACGACGGAGGACCCGCCGCGGCGACACCACATCCGCAGAAAATCAGACCTGACAGCAATGCGGCTGCCGCCGCTACAAACCTCTGCAAGAAACCCCACTCCTTCGCCATCCGTTGCATGCTAACCATAAAAACGTCGTGAATACGGGGCAGGTCACTGCTATTGCGATGCCGCCATTCGCGAGCGGAACAGAAGGACTGGCAGCATGCCTCCGATGGTCTTGGGGCTCATCTTAGCAGCGCCAGCTTCGCGGTCTGAAAGCGCGGCGTATGCTCGCAAGGAGACACCTGTCTACTGGATAATTACTTAACGATGCGAATGGCGGACTAACCGGCCCGTATGTGCATCAAGGATTGCTATCCTCGGATTCGTGACATCAGCCAAGCAGGCGGCCGAATCAATCACATGATCCGGATTGGCCTCTGCCGGGGCCATTCCTGGGCGTTGGGACACCCAAGGGGTTGCCGACCGATTTCATCGACCCCAGGGTGACGTTCCGTGGCGCCCAGTGTGGCTTTGTCGCCGCCACTTCCGCCACCACCCTGGCGATGGTGGGCGGGCTTGGTCAAAAACCGTCCCCGAAGCCCGTCTTTCGGCACGAGAGATGCAAGACGTCAATGGGGTATTGCTGGGGGACTAGCCAGGTCGGAGTCGGCAAGACTATCTCCCCGTCCTTCGGCGCTTAGGACTTCTTGCCGGATGGTTCAAGGGATTTAAAATGGTCCTCCACACGCGTCGCGACACGTTTAGGTGTGATACGCTCAGGAAATGAAACAGGTCATCCGGACTTTGGGACGAGGTAAAGACTTGCTGCCGAATGGCGCAGCGGATATGGTTCGCATGCCCAATAGAAAGGTGGAAATAGATTGGCTTCCATGAAAAATCAACTCACAATATCGGACGAAGATTTAGCCACACGACTTTGGGTTCATGACCCTACCCACTTAGGGTTTGCCATGACGCCCCTCTTTCAATCTTTCATGATTCCGGCAGTTGGCAAGGCCATGGCGAAGCTTGCGCGAACCAGCGAGCGTCCGCCCAGAGATCATGAGCTTCGCATCTACCATGGCTACGCCTACAACGCATCGATGGGGGACGCAGATGGGCCCGATGGGGAACAAAGGCGGGCGGCGCTTGAGGCTATGCGGCCGGCCTTTCCGAACATCCGCAAGGATTTCGAGCGCATTGTCCGAGAGGAGTTGCTACCCGCATACGATGAATTGGACCGCTTAACCTATGGGCTTAAGAGCCGCGAGGATGCGTCTCACGCCCTCGAAAAACTGGTGGATCTCTACGAGACTATTTGGACGCTCCATATGCAGATTGTCATGCCGGTATTTGCCTCGCAAGAGCTTTATGAAAAGGTGTTTCTTGAGCTTTTCCCCAACAAGACCGCCACCGATGCCCACGATTTATTGGTGGGAGCGTCGAACCAGTTCGTCGAGGCGGACCGGGCGTTTGCGCAATTGGCGGATGGGGCCCGGGACGTTCCTTATGTACGCAAGGCCCTACTTGGTCCGGACCCAATCTCAGCGTTGTCGGAGACGCCTGAAGGGAAAGCGTTCTTCTACGAACTGGAAAGCACCCTGGAGCGTTTTGGATGGCGCGTGGGTGCCGGCCACGATTTTTATCAAAAGACTTGGCGGGAGGATCCCACCCCAGCGTTGGCCACCATACGGCAGTTTTTGGAGTCTGACCGACCATTTGAACAACATTGGCAAGAGACGGTGGCTCGGCACCACAGATTGCTGGAGGACGTGCTTAATCAATTAAATCCTGATCAGCGGACACGATTTGAAGAGGCTTTCCGCGTAGCTTGGGAGGCCCGACCGATCGATGAAGACCAT
Organism: Bacillota bacterium; assembly: GCA_021820485.1. Lineage (GTDB taxonomy): Bacteria > Bacillota > Sulfobacillia > Sulfobacillales > Sulfobacillaceae > Sulfobacillus_B. Next base: position 184 of record JAKADO010000164.1, on the reverse strand, counting down.
CATTTTTACATTGATGCGATGTTGCCGGCAAAGGCTCGTTCGCTACTGGTACGAATTGGGGAGATTCTCCGGGAGGAGGGCACGCTGGCGACATCCGAGCAAATTTTCTTCTTGTACCGTGATGAACTAAAAAACATGCTATCGGGGACGTATCCAGTAGACACCACGCATCTCGAGTCGCGAC